>CAZSTH010000069.1:0-20702 GCA_964609835.1 uncultured Thermoanaerobaculia bacterium | reverse complement strand
GGCGCCGCCTGCTCGTGGTCGGCGTCGTGCTTGCCGTCGGCGTCGTGGGGATCGCGGCGCGCGGCGTCGAGATCGCGATCATCGAGCACGAGGAATGGCGGCGGTACGCCGCCCGCCAGCAGCAGCGCGTGATCGAAGCGCCGGTACGCCGCGGCGCGATCCGTTCCGCCGACGGCTACGTCTTCGCGGCCTCGGTCGCCCGCACCGCAATCCAGGTCGACACCAGGATGCTCGAGTATCCGGAACTTTTCGCACGGACCGCAGCACCGATCCTGGGCGTGCCGGTGAGCGACGTCGAGCGGCGGTTGGCGAGCGGCCAGAGGTCGGTGTGGATCGCGAAACAGGTGCCGCCGGAGGTTGCGGAGGAGGTTGATCGCCTTGCGCCCCAGGCGGTGGTGTTGGTGCCCGACTTCGCGCGGATCTACCCGCAGGGAGGGATGGCAGCGCCGATCATCGGCTTCACCGGGCGCGAAGAGCTGTTGACCGTCGGCCGGGCCGGCCTCGAACACTCGTTTGACGCAGTGCTGTCCGGCGAGCCCGACGAGTACCTGTCGATCAACGACGCGATCCAACGCGACGTGCTGCTGCGTCTGCTGCGCCGCGGCCGCCCCGGCTCCGATCTCGAGCTCACGGTCTCCGCCCGGCTTCAGGCTCGTGCGGAGGCGGCGGTTGCCGCGTCTCTCCGAGCCCACGGAGCGCTCGCCGGGTCCGCAGTCGTGGTCGACGTCACCAGCGGAGAGGTGCTGGCGTTGGCATCGCTGCCGTCATTCGATCCCGCGGCTCCCAGCGGCTCGCCGCAAGTCAACTGGCGCCTGCGGCCGGTGCAGGACGCGATCGAGCCGGGGTCGACGGTCAAGCCCGTGGTCGCGGCGGCGGCCCTGGCGGCGGCAGCGGTCCGCGGCGGGGAGCGCTTCGACTGCCTCGAAAAGGGAATCAGGATCGCAGGCCACTGGATCAGGGACCACGCCGAGCCCGGCATGTACACCCTCGACGAGATCATCGTTCACTCGGCCAATGTCGGGATCATTCGGGTTGCGCATCGCCTGCCGGAGGAGACCCTGTGGCAGGCATTCGACGCCTTCGGCTTCGGCCACAGGACCGGAATCGATTATCCGGCAGAAGCCGGTGGCCTGCTTCCCGGCACCGGTGGCTGGTCGAAGCTGAGCCGCGCCGGCTTCGCCCTCGGCCAGGAGCTGACGGTGAGCCCCCTGCAGGTCGCGATGGCCTACGCCGCGATCGCCAACGGCGGCTGGCTGCGCCGCCCGGTTCTGTTGGCCGGCGGCGATCACCGGGTGGCCGCGGACAGCGGGGTGCGGGTGCTCGACGAAGAGCTCGCCGCGAGGCTGCGCGAAATGCTCGAGGCTGTGGTCCGGGAGGGAACCGGCGGGGGTGCGAGAGTCGCGGGCTTCCGCGTTGCAGGCAAGACCGGCACCGCCCAGCGTGCGGTCGGCGGCGGCTTCGACGACACGCACCACATCGCCTGGTTCGCCGGCTTCTTCCCGATGCCGGAACCGCGAGTGGCGATCGTGATTGCCATCGAGGAGCCTCGTGTCAGCGATTTCTGGGCCTCGACGGTGGCGGCGCCCGTGTTCGCCGAGATCGCGGAGGCCGCTGCCTGTCTCCTCGACCTGACGCCGACCGAAGCGGTCGACCCTGCAACGCTGGAAGTCGGGCAGGGCCTGAATCCCCGTGAGCGGGAGGCTGCATGAAGGTAGAGACGCTTGTCAGACGTCTCAAGACCGGCCGGCTGACCGGAGACGCCAGCGTTCGGGTCAAAGGAGCCACGCACGACTCCCGCCGGGTGGAGCCCGGCAACCTCTTCATCGCGGTTCCCGGACAGAAGGTGCATGGCGTCACGTTCGTCGATCGCGCGATCGCAGCCGGTGCGGCGGCGGTGCTGAGCGATCGCCGTCGGCCGAAGAGGCTCCGGGTGCCGTGGATCCACGTCAGCGATCCGCGACCGGCAATGGCGGCCGCGGCCTGGATCCTCGCGGGCAACCCGCAGAGGAAGCTCCGACTCATCGGTGTTACGGGAACCAACGGCAAGAGCACGACCGCCAGCCTCATCGGCAGCATCCTCGAGGCTGCCGAGGTTCCGGTTGCGGTTGTCGGCACCCTCGGCGTCAGGCTCCCCGACGGCACCACGATCGGCGGTGAGCGGACGACCCCGGAGGCCACCGATCTCGCGCCGATCCTCCAGACGGCGGTCAAGCAGGGGGCCGAAGCCGTCGTCATGGAGGTGTCATCGCACGCCCTCAGCCAGGATCGGGTGTGGGGCCTGAAGTACGAGGTCGCGGTGTGGACCAATCTGACCCGCGACCACCTCGACTACCACGGCGACATGGACTCGTACTACGAGACCAAGTGCCGGCTGTTTACCGACCACCTCGCGGGCAGTGGCTCGCGCGTGCTGCCGGTGGACGACCCGTGGGGTGCGCGGCTCCTCGACGATCCTCTGCCGCATGACGTGTCCTGGGGCCTGAGCCGCGGCGCGGTCTGTGCGCGGTCCGTGGTCAGTGATCTCGAGGGCACCCGCTTCGACCTCCGGCTTCCCGACGGCAAGACCAGGGCGCGCACCTCCCTCATCGGGGTCCACAATCTCCGCAACGCCCTCGCCGCCGCCGCTGCCGCTCATGCCGCCGGCTGCTCCGCCAAGGCGATTCGGCGGGGCCTCAAGCGCGCGCGCCCACTGAGCGGGAGACTGGAGAGGATCGCCACGAAGCTGCCGTTTCCGGTCTTCGTGGACTACGCCCACACGCCGGAGGGCTTGCGTGAGATGCTGCGGGCGCTGGGAAGGATCACGGACCGTCGGCTGATCGTGGTCTTCGGCGCCGGCGGCGACCGAGACCGCGGCAAACGGGGGCCCATGGGATACGCCGTGGGCGAGCTTGCGGACATCGCTATCGTGACCTCGGACAACCCGCGGACCGAGGATCCGGCCGCCATCGCGGAGGCGGTCGCGGAGGGCGTGCGGGCCGCCGGGACCGAGCCCGTGGTCGAGCTCGACCGGCAGCAGGCGATCGCGCGTGCCCTGAGGTTGGCCGACGACCGTTCGCTGGTGCTGGTTGCCGGCAAGGGCCACGAGTCTACGCAGACCATCGGCGACCTGGTGCTTCCGTTTTCAGACCATCAGGTCGTGCGCTCCGAGGCGCGGAGGGTCAGGTGCTAATGACGGCGGCGGAGGTGGCACGTGCGGTCGCGGGCTCGCTCCACGGCAGCGGCGACCCCGTCCTCCTCGGTGCGGAGGTCGACTCCCGTCGGGTCCGGCCCGGTGATCTGTTCGTAGCCCTTCCGGGCGCGCGCCGAGACGGCCATGAGTTCGTGGCCGCGGCGCTCGCGGTGGCGGGCGCGGCGCTGGTTCGGCGCGCCGTCGAGCTGCCGCCGCCGCCGTCGGGCCGGGCGCTGGTCGCGGTCGACGATCCCCTCGCTGCGTATCACGAGCTCGCCCGCCGGGAACGGCGCGGCCGCCGCTGGCAGGTTGCGGCGGTCACCGGCTCGGTGGGCAAGACCACCACCAAGGACTTCCTGGCGGCGTTGCTGGCGCCGTACAGGACAACCGGTGCATCGCGCGCCAACCGCAATTCGACGCTCGGCCTCCCCGCCGAACTGCTGTCCCAGGACGCGAAGATCGAGGTCTTCGTCGCCGAGGCAGGCATGAGCCGCGCCGGCGAGCTCGACACCCTCGGAGAGATTCTGCGCCCCGATCTCGTGCTCTACACCCGCATTGCCCCCGCTCACATCGAGTTCTTCGACGGCCTCGAGGGCGTCGTGCGCGCCAAGGCGGAGCTCCTGCGGTGGCTCGACCGCGACGGAACCCTGGTGATCAACCACGACGATCCCAACCAGCGCGGCTTCGCCGCCGAGACCGCGGCGACGACGCTGCGCTACGGCTCCGGGAGCACCGACGCGCGAGTCACGGACGTCCTCGACCGCGGCCTGCTCGGCAGCCGATTCCGTCTCGTCCTCCCGGACGGCGAGGCGACCGTCGAGCTGTCGGTGGCAGGCCGGCACCAGGTCGAGAACCTGCTCGCCGCTGCCACAGCGGCATCGGCACTCGGCATCACGGCCGACGACATCGCCTCGAGGGCCGGTGAGCTGCGCGCTCCCGAGCACCGTGGGCGGGTGCTGGAGATCGGTGACGTCACGGTGGTGGACGACAGTTACAACTCGTCGCCCGTGGCCGTGCGACGGCTGCTCGAGCTGCTGGCGCGCGCTCCCGGGCGCCGGGTCGCGGTCCTCGGCGAAATGTACGAGCTCGGCGAGCTCGCGGTCGAGGCCCACCGCCAGGCCGGCGGCCAGGCCGCCGTCGCCTGCGATCTGCTGGTGGCTGTCGGAGGGGAGCATGCGCGGGCGCTGTGCGCGGCGGCGCACGACGGCGGCATGCCGCGCTCCCGAGTACTTCAGGTGGAGGACGCAGATCGTGCGGCCGAGGTTCTGCGGACTCTCCTCGAGCCTGGAGACGTGGTCCTGGTCAAGGGGTCGCGCGGCGTCGGGCTCGACCGTACGGTGGCGGTGCTCGAGGGAGGCGGCTGATGCTGTACTGGTTGATCCAGCCGCTGGGCGAGAGCTTCATCGCCTTCAACGTCTTTCGCTATCTGACCTTCAGGACCGGTCTGGCGATCGCGACCGCATTCTTCCTCAGTCTGACGGTCGGTCCGTGGCTCATCGAGCGCTTGCGCGCGCTTCAGGTACGCCAGGCGATTCGCGCCGAGGGGCCGCAGCACCATCAGGCCAAGGAGGGCACCCCGACCATGGGCGGCCTCCTCATCGTCGCCAGCTTCGCCACCGCCACGCTGCTGTGGGCCGACCTCGAGAACCCCTACATCTGGACCGTGCTGGTCGTGACCCTAGGCTTTGCCGCCGTGGGCCTCGCCGACGATTGGCTCAAGGTGCGGCGCCGGCAGAACCTGGGGCTGACGGCGCGCCAGAAGCTGCTGCTGCAGGGCCTGGTCGCCCTCGCCGGCGGGCTGATGACGCACGCAGCGGCGACGCCGGCGCCGCATGCCGGAGCGCTCGCACTGCCCTTCTTCAAGGACGTGCTGGTGCCGCTGGGCGTGCTCTACCTGCCGTTTGTCATCATCGTGCTGCTCGGCGCTTCCAACTCCGTCAACCTCACCGACGGCCTTGACGGTCTCGCGATCGGTGCCATCGCCATCGCGGCCGCCACCTACACCGTGCTGGTCTACGTGGCGGGGCACGTCCGAATCGCCGAGTACCTGCGGATCGTGCCGGTCTCGGACGCCGGCGAGGTGGCGATCTTCACCGGGGCGATCGCGGGTGCGGCGATCGGGTTTTTGTGGTTCAACTGCCACCCCGCCCAGATCTTCATGGGCGACGTGGGTTCGCTCGCGCTCGGCGGCGGAATCGGGATCGTCGCCGTGGTCGGGAAGCAGGAGCTGCTGCTGGTCATTGTCGGCGGTTTGTTCGTGCTCGAAGCGCTCTCGGTCCTGCTGCAGGTGGCGTCGTTCAAGCTCCGTGGGACCCGGATCTTCCGCATGGCGCCGCTGCATCACCACTTCGAGCTTCTCGGCTGGACCGAGACCCAGGTCGTGGTGCGTTTCTGGATCATCGCGGTGGTCTTCGCTCTCGCAGGGCTGTCGACCTTGAAGCTGAGGTGAGGATGGTGTATCCGGCATCGTCTCGGGTCCTGGTGGTCGGCTTCGGCCGGTCGGGCGTTGCCGCGGCGCGCCTTGCGGCCGCCGACGGCTCCGAGGTGTGGATCACCGATCTGCGCCAGGAGCCGGAGCTGGCCTCCGATCTCGAGCAGCTGTCGGGTGCCGAGCGCCTGTTCCTCGGCGGGCACCCCGAGGAGTGTCTCGAGGGCGTGGGGCTGGTCATCGCCTCGCCGGGGGTCGCCGCGGACGCACCGATCCTCGGGGCTGCGCGGAGACGAGGCGTGACGGTCTCGACCGAGGTCGAGTTCGCCTGGCGGCACCGCCCGTCGGCGCCCCTGGTGGCGGTCACCGGATCCAACGGTAAGAGCACCGTGACCGAGCTGACCGCGAGGATGTTGCGGGAGTCGGGCTCCCAGGTGGTGGCTGGCGGCAACCTCGGCACGCCGGCCTCCCGGCTCGTGCACGAGGGCGGCTGGGAGTGCTGGGTGTTGGAGGTCTCGAGCTTTCAGGCCGAGCTGTTGACCGAGATGCAGCCGCGGGTCGCGGTGTTCCTCAACCTCAGCCAGGACCATCTCGAGCGGCATGCCGATCTCGACGGCTATCTCGCGGCAAAGCGGCGGCTGTTCGCGTTCCAGGGTCCGCACGACGTGGCGGTGCTCAACGCCGACGACGACGCGGTGGCCGCGACCCCGACGGTCGCGCCCAAGCGCGTGTTTTCGGTTGCGGGTCCAGCCGACGCCCACTTCGACGGCGCCCATCTGCTGATCGACGGCGAGATCGTGATTGCCGCCTCGGACGTCCGTCTGAGCGGGCTCCACAATCTCGCCAACGCGCTGGCGGCGGCCCTCGCCGCGTCGGCTCTCGGAGCCTCGATTCACGATCTCGCCTCGGCGATGCAATCCTTCGAGGGTCTCGAGCACCGCCATCGGACCGTGTACGAGAGCGGCGGTGTTCGCTGGGTCGACGACTCCAAGGCGACCAACGTCGGTGCCACCGTTGCTGCCCTCGAGGGCTACGGTGCCGGCACCGTCCACCTCATCCTCGGCGGTCTCGCCAAGGGACAGAACTTCTCGCGATTGGTCGGCGAGGTGCGGCGAGCCGCCGCGCGGGTCTATCTGATCGGCGACGACGGTCCGATGATCGGCGACGTGCTCCGATCGGCGGCGGCGCTCGAGCACTGCGGCACCCTCGAGGAGGCGGTCAGCCGGGCGCGTGCCTTCGCGGCTCCCGGACAGTGGGTGCTGCTGGCGCCGGCCTGCGCCTCCTTCGACCAGTTCGCTGACTACGGCGAGCGCGGGCGGGTGTTCGCCGAGCTGGCGGGGAAGGAGGCGGCACCATGCCCATAAGGCAGCGCTTCGACCGCCTCCTGCTGGGAGCCACGATCCTGCAGACGGCCATCGGCCTTGCCATTCTCGCGTCGGCGTCGTGGCTGCTGGCGACCGAGCGTTACGGGCGCCCAGGCTCCTACTTCTTCACCTGGCAGGTCGCCGCGGCGCTGATCGGCCTCGGGGTGCTGGTGGTGTCCATGCACCTCCGCACCTCGCTGCTCGCCGACCGTCGTCTCGTGGTCGCCGGGATGCTCACTGGCTGGCTCTTGATGCTCGCCGCGTTTCTCCAGCCGCCGGTGGCGGCGACCCATCGCTGGGTCGGCGTCGCCGGTGTGTCGCTGCAGCCGTCGGTGCTGGTCCGACTGGCAATGATCATGCTGCTGGCGATCCTGTTGGCTGAGGCGCAACGCAAGGCGTGGCCGCTCCAACGCCTCTCCGTGATGGCGGCCGTCGTGGTCGCCACGGCGGTCGCCATCGCGGCACAGCCGGACCTCGGTTCGGCAGCGCTGTTGCTGGTCGTCGTGGGCGCGATGGCGTTCGTCGCCGGGATGCCGATCCGGCTGCTGGCCGCCCCGGCAGTGCTGGTTGGGCTCGCGCTGGTCGCCTCGATCGTCGCCTCGCCCTACCGGATGGCCCGGGTGCGCGCTTTCCTGGACGCCGGCATGGGTGGTGCGGCCGGCTGGCAGAGCCACCAGAGCCTGGTGGCGATCGGCAGCGGCGGGCTGTTCGGCCGCGGTTACGGCTCGGGGCTGCAGAAGCTGTTCTTCCTGCCCGAGCCCCACACCGACTTCATCTTCGCCATCACCGGTGAGGAGCTCGGGCTCGTCGGCCTCCTCACCCTGCTCGGCATGACCGCGGTGATCACCTGGCGGGGACTGGTCATCGCGGCCCGGCTCGAGCTCCCCGAGCGTTCCCTGTTGGCGTTCGGCATCACCGTCGCCTTCGCCACCCAGAGCATCGTCCACATGGCGGTGTGCCTCGACCTGCTGCCGCCGAAAGGGATTCCTCTGCCACTCGTCAGCTACGGCAAGACCGAGATGGTCGTGACGATGGTGTCCGTCGGGCTGCTTCTCAATTTGTCGCGAGAGGCCTCACCATGAGCCGCCGGGTCGTGATCGCGGGCGGCGGGACCGGTGGCCACATCTTCCCCGGACTGGCGGTGGCGCGGGAGCTCAAGAACCGCGACGTGGAGACACACTGGCTCGGCGCGCGGCGGGGCCTCGAAGCGGAGCTGGTTCCGGAGCGGGGCTTCCCGATCACCCTGGTTGACCTCGAGGGCATTCACGCCCGCAGCGTCGGCGCCGCCGCCTCGGCTTTGGCCCGGCTGCCGCAAGCGGTCGCCACGGCGGTCGGGACGCTTTTGCGGGTGCGCCCGATGGTGGTCGTTGGGGTCGGCGGCTACGCGTCGGTGGCGGGCCTCGGCGCCGCCGGGCTGCTCGGGGTGCCGACCGTGCTGCAGGAACAGAACTCGATTGCCGGCTGGGCCAACCGCTTCCTGGCACCGTTTGCCGACCTGATCTGCTGCGGTTTCTCGGACGCGGTGGCAGAGTTCCCGTCGATGCCTGCGGAGTGGACGGGTAATCCGGTGCGGGACGATTTCTTCGAGGTTGACGACCTCGAGCCCGGCCAGCCGCCGCAGATCCTGATCCTCGGTGGGAGCCAGGGCTCGCTGTTTCTCAACCGCATGCTGCCGCGGGCCCTGGCGGTACTGGCGAAAGACGGCCTGGTTGTGACGATCCGGCATCAGGCCGGGGTCCGTTGGTCTGAGGTGGTACGGACGTCGTATCAGGACCTCAAGCTGGATGCCACGGTATCGGCATTCTTCGCCCAGCCGTGGCAGGAGCTGGCGGCGGCGGACCTGGTGGTGGCGCGATCCGGGGCCCTGACCGTGTCGGAGCTCGCGGCCGCAGGCCGCGGCGCGCTGTTGGTGCCCTTCGCGGCGGCCGCCGGGAATCACCAGGAGTTCAACGCCCGCAGCCTCGAGCGCGCTGGGGGCGCGGTGGTCCTCACCGAGGACTCCGCGACTGCGGAGCGCGTGGCCGTGCTGCTGAGGGACCTGCTCCGGGATCCCGTCCGCCTGCGCGCCATGGGCGACGGCGCGCGCTCGGTGGCGCTGCCGGGAGCGGCAGCGCGGATCGCGGATCGCGTCCTCGCGGTCGGGGGTGCGGTGTGAGTGCCCGGCATCTTCATTTCATGGGGATCGGCGGCGTCGGCATGTGCGGGCTCGCCGAGGTTCTGTTGAATGAGGGCGTCGAGGTCAGCGGCTGCGACCTGTCGGTCAGCGAGCGCACGCGGCGGCTGGAGGATCTCGGCGTCGCGGTGGCGATCGGCCACGACCCGTGCCATCTGGAGGGGGTCGACGCGGTTGTGACCTCGGCCGCCGTGTCACCGGCGGAGCCGGAGCTCGAGGCCGCTGCCCGGTGCGGCCTGGCGGTCGTGCGGCGGTCCGAGCTGCTCGGTGAGCTGATGCGGACGCGCCGCGGGATCGCGGTGGCCGGAACCCACGGCAAGACCACGACCACCGCACTCATCGGCCACCTGATGACGGCGGCCCGGCACGATCCGACCGTGATTGTCGGCGGCCGGCCGGCATTCATGAACTCGCATGCGCGGGTCGGCAGCGGGGCGTGGCTGGTCTGCGAAGCTGACGAGTACGACCGATCGTTCCTCGAGCTCGGACCCGAGATCTCGGTCGTGACGAACGTGGAGCCCGAGCACCTCGATTGTTACGGCGGTGTCGAGGGCCTGTGCCGCGCGTTCGCGGCATTCGCGAACCGGACCTCGGTCTTCGGGGCCGTGGTGGTGTGCGCCGATGACCCGGGCAGCTGGGCTCTCCGCAGCCGGCTGCGCCGGAGGGCGGTCTGGTACGGAACGTCCCCGGAGGCCGACCTGCGGTTCCAGATCCTCGGCAGCGACACCGCAGGCACGCGGTTCGAGGTCCTCGCGGGACCCCGCTCCCTGGGAGCGGTCCATCTGCCCCTGCCCGGACGCTTCAATGTGCTGAACGCTCTGGCGGCGGTCGCCGTCGGGCTCGAGGCCGGGCTGGAGTTCGACGAGATCGCGGGCGCGTGCGCGAAGTTCCGGGGCGTGGCCCGTCGATTCGAGCTGCGCGGGGAGCGCGACGGTGTGGTGGTGATCGACGACTACGCCCACCACCCCACCGAGCTGGCAGCGGTCTTCGAGGCCGCCCGCCAGGCGATGCCGGGGCGGCGGATCGTGGCGGTCTTCCAGCCGCATCTTTACAGCCGCACCCGCGAGTTCGCGGGGGACTTCGCGCGCTCTCTGCTGGCGGCGGACGTGGCGGTGGTGCTGCCGATCTACCCGGCCCGCGAGCAGCCCCTCGACGGCGTCAGCGCGGAAATGGTGGTGTCTCGGGCGTTGGAGCTCGGCCACCCGTCGGTGGTCGAGGGCCCCCCGATCGACGAGGCGCTCGCCGGCCTGAAGGAGCTGCTGCGGCCCGGGGATCTTCTGTTGACCGTCGGCGCGGGCGATGTCGATCGGCTGGCCACCGCATGGCTGGAGGAGGACTGATGCACGGCGCACCTCCGGGGTTCCTTCCCGATCGGCTGAGGCCGCAGACGTCTCGCCGGCGCTCGCGGCGGGGGTTGGCGTTGCTGTCGGTGGTGCCGGTGATGCTGCTGTCGCTTCCGCAGTGGCGGGTGGAGGAGGTTCGGATCGATGGCTGTTCCCGGCTGCCGGAGTCGGAGGTCCGTTCGCTGCAGGAGCTGGTCGGCGAGCCTGCCCTGGATCTCGACCTGACGGCGATTCGAAGCCGCATCCAGGGGTGGCCGGGAATCGGCGACGTGCAGGTCGCGCTCGAGCTTCCAGGGACGATCGTGGTGTCCGCGGTCGACGAGATCGCGGTCGCATCCATCCGGGTCGGGCGCAGCTGGCACGGCATCGGCAATCGGGGCGAGTTGATCGGTGTCGTCGGCGTTCCCCTGCGGCCGGTGCTGGAGGGTTTCGACGCCGCCGTCGATCGCCGCCGGGCCCTCGCGGCGTTGCGCCGGATCGAAGCGGCGAGCCCCGCCGAGGTGATGTCGGTGGAGCGGGTGGCGCCCGCCGATTACCGGGTGTCTCTGCTGCGGCGGGGCGACGACCGGGGGATGGTGATCCATGTGCGCCCTGGGGGCACGGTGGCCGAGATGGCGTGGTGCGCTGCGATCGCCCGGGGAGAGGCGCCGCAACGCTGGGCCGACCTTCGTTGGGACGATCGCATGGTGGTCGGGAGCGGTGGATGAACGACGACGGTCCCATGATCGGAATCGACCTCGGCTCCTCGGGAGTCCAGGTGGTCGTGGGCGAGGTCGAGGAAGACCGCCTCGTGGTCCGTGGCTGCGGCCACGCCCGCCACGACGGCGCGCGCAAGGGGATCATCTCCAACCTCGAGGAGGTCTCGGAGGCGGTGCGACTCGCGACCGAGGAGGCGGAGGCTATGGCGTCTCTCCCGGTGGAGATCGCGCAGGTCGGGATCGGCGGCACACCGATCCAGGGCATGCCCTCGACCGCCTCGGTTCCGGTGACCGGCCGCGACCAGACGGTGACCTCGGAGGACCTGCAGCGCGCGCTCGCTGCGTGTGCCCAGGTGTCGATCCCACAGGATTACCGGGTGCTCGACATCATCCCCTGCGGATTCGCGCTCGACGGCCAACCCGGCGTGGACCACCCGGTCGGCATGCCGGGCAGCCGTCTCGACGCCTCGGCCTACGTGCTCTACACCAACCGCACCCACGCGGAAACCGTCGAGCAGGCGGTCAACCACGCCGCGGTGGCCGTCCGGCAGATGGTGTACGAGCCGCTGGCCGCGGCCGCGGCGGTGCTGACACCAGACGAAAAGGAGCTCGGCTGCCTGCTCCTCGACATCGGCCACGCGACGACCGAGTGGGTGCTCTTCGCCGAGGGGGTGGTCACGTGCAGCTCGGCGATCCCCATCGGCGGCCGACACTTCACCGCCGACCTGGCGGCGATGTTGAAGACCACCACCGCGGCGGCCGAGCGAACCAAGCGAACCGTGGGCGCAGCCCTCGACCGGGAGGGGCTCGACGGAGCGGCGGTCGAAGTGCCGGCCCTTGGTGGTGACGGCCAGCAGGTTCACCGTGCGGCATTCGCCGCCGAGGTCCTGTACGAGCGGGCGCGCGACCTCTTCATCGGGGTCCACAAGGTGCTGGTCGGGCAGGGCCTCGACCGTGTGCCGCGCGCCGGCGTCATCCTCACCGGAGGTGCGGCGCGGCTCGAGGGCATCGAAGAGGTTGCAGAGACGATTTTCGGACATCGAGTGCGGCCAGGGCTGCCACGCGCCCTCGCCGGGCTCGTGGAGCCGGTGTCGGGCCCCGAGTGGGCGGTGGCGTGCGGTCTGATCCGCCTGCACCACCAGCGGCGGCACCAGATCGTGACCGAGAAGACGGCGCGCGGTGGGTTGATGACCTGGTTCCGCAACGCGCTCGGAGATTTTTTCGAACTGGGAGGTGGACATGATTGAGTTCGACGATGGTGTCACTGGTGAGATGGAAAGCAACGATCGGGAACGGGAGGACCGCGAGCTCCACCTGGTGGGGACGGAGCCTGGGATCCTCCTCGATGAGACCCCGGCGCCTGCGCGAATCAAGGTCATCGGGGTCGGTGGAGGAGGCTGCAACTCGGTTAACCGGATGATCGAGGCGGGCCTCAATGGCGTCGAGTTCATCGCCGCCAACACCGACGCCCAGGCGCTGGCCAACTGCCGCGCTCCGGTCAAGCTGCAGCTCGGCACGGACCTGACACGCGGGCTCGGCGCCGGCGCGAACCCGGAGGTCGGGCGCAATGCCGCGCTCGAGGCCGACAAGAAGATCTTCGATCTGCTGGACGGCTCGGACATGGTCTTCATCTCGTGCGGCATGGGCGGCGGGACCGGCACCGGGGCGACGCCGATCATCGCCCAGATGGCGCAGGATGTGGGTGCGTTGACGGTCGCGGTGGTCACCAAGCCGTTCTCCTTCGAAGGCTCACGCCGGCGCAACGTCGCCGACGACGGCATCGCGCGTCTCGCCGAGCACGTGGACACGCTGATCACGATTCCCAACGACCGGCTGCTCAAGTTCGTGGAGCGCAACACCAACTTCACCGAGGCCATGAGTATCGCTGACGATGTCCTTCGTCAGGCGGTACAGGGGATCGCGGACATCATCACGGTTCCCGGCCTGATCAACCGAGATTTCGCCGACGTGCGGACCGTCATGAAGGGCATGGGGCACGCCATCATGGGCGTCGGCACGGCGGCCGGCGAACACCGGGCGGTGGAGGCCGCGCAGCAGGCGATCGCATCGCCGCTGCTCGAGGAGACCTCCATCGAGGGGGCGCGCGGGCTGCTGATCAACATCACCGGCGCCGAGGACGTGACCCTCAACGAGATCAACGAGGCGGCCGAGATCATTACCGAGGGTGCGGACCCCGACGCCCAGATCCTCTTCGGTGCCGTGGTCGACCCCTCGTTGGAGGAGAGCCTCCAGGTGACGGTGATCGCGACCGGCTTCCAGACGTTGCCCGAGGGCGGCCAACTGCCGGCGACCAGGGTGACTCCGCGCACCGAGGAGAGCTTCGAAGAACCGACCCCGACCCGTGCCAGTCGTTTTCTGGTGCCGGGCGGCCCCAATTCGGAGTACGGTATCAACCAGACCGACGACTACGAGATCCCGGCGATCCTGCGCAAGCAGATGGACTGAAGCAGGACCTCTTATCACGGCGTCCGGGCAGCTGCCCGGCGGTTTCACGACCCCTTCCGCTCGTTTCACCTCCCGGCGGAAGGGGTCCTTTTTCTGCCAGCGTCTTCGGTCCGTAGCCCACTGCGGACCGAGGACGCGGGCAGAAAACAGTTGTCAGTTTTCAATTTTGAATCTTCGATTCCCGATGGAGCTCAGATGCGCTTGGAGTTCGTGGGGGGCGATGAACCCGCATATCTCATCGGGTTTCGTTGCGAGGTCGCCGAGGTGCTGTGCTCGGTTGGGTTTTCGATTCGACGGGCGCGCAGGCGTACTCGACAATACGTCGAGCACCCGGAGATGAGAAAGCACTGCCGGGTGCGGTGCGTCGGCGGCCGCAGCAGGAAGCTGGTGAGATATGCGGGTTCAGAATCGAGAATTGAGAATTTGCGGCGGTGAGAGTAGCTTCGGTTCATGACCAATCGCCTCATCACCATTCCACCGAGCCACTACTGCGAAAAGGCGCGGTGGGCGCTCCAGTTGGCCGGGGTGGAGTTCGTCGAGGAGCCGCACCCGCCGCTGCTGCATGTACGGGCGGTCAGGGCCGCGGGCGGCCGTCGACCCACCCCCGTGCTGGTGACCGATGACGGTGTGTTCGCCGATTCGACGGAGATCCTCGGTCATCTCGACGCGCACTCCGCGGCCCGCTGGCGGCCGTATTCGAAAGACCCGGACATTCGATCCGAGGTGCTGGCTCTCGAAGAGCACTTCGACACGGTGCTCGGACCCCACAGCCGGCGTTTGGCCTACTTCTACCTGCTGCCGAGCAAGGAGATGGTGCTGCAATCTCAGCTCGTCGGAGTGGAGGGCTGGGAGCGGGCCGCGTTCCGCCTCTTGCGGCCGGTCATCGTCGCGCTCATGCGCCGCGGCATGCGAATCGACGACGACGGGCGCCGGCGGTCACTGAAACGGCTGCGTGAGGTCTTTGCAGAGGTCGGCGACCGTCTCGCGGATGGGCGGGAGTACCTGGTCGGCGATTGCTTCACGGCCGCCGATCTCACCTTCGCCGCCCTCGGTGCGCCGGCCGTGCTCGTCCCTGGTTACGGTGCGCCGCTGCCTTCGCTGGAGGAAGTGCCGGTGGACTTCCGGAACCTGGTTGTCGAGTTCCGCTCGACGCCGGCGGGCGCCTTCATCCACCGCTGTTACGAGAACCACCGATGATCGGGCGCGAACTCCAGCTCCGTGCCCCCCACCTGCGGCTCGCGGCGCTGGCGTGGGGTGCGGAGGAGAGAACCCCGGTCCTCGCCCTCCACGGCTGGCTCGACAACGCCGCCAGCTTCGCCCGCCTGGCACCGCTGCTGAGCGGTTTCCACGTAGTGGCGGTCGACCTCACCGGACACGGGCGCTCGGAACACCGTCAGCGCGGCGCGACCCACCACTTCATCGACTGGGTGCCCGAGATCGCGGCCGCTGCCGACGCCCTCGGCTGGCCGATGTTCGCGCTGGTCGGCCACTCCATGGGCGCCGGCATCGCCACCCTGGTCGCCGCCGCCTACCCGCAGCGGGTGCGCAGGCTGGTCCTGCTCGAGGGAGCGGGCCCGATGGCCGCGCCCTCCGAGCAGGCGCCCGAGCAGCTCCGGCGGGCGCTGGACGACGAGCGGCGCGCGGCGGGGGCTTCTCCGCGCGTCTTTCCGGACCTCGACGCGGCGATCGCCGCGCGCGCCCGCGACACCGACCTCGACACCTCCTCAGCGAGCCTGCTGGTCGAGCGCGGAACCGTGGCGGTGACGGACGGCGTGCGGTTCACCCACGACCCGCGCCTCCGAACGCGCTCGCGGGTCCGCTTCACCGAGGATCAGGTGCTGGCCTTCCTGGCCGCCATCGAGTGCCCGGTGCTGGCGGTCGGCGCCCGCCAGGGCTGGCCCTTCCCGGAGGACGTCGTGGCACGTCGCCTCGCGGCGATCGCCACTCTTCAGCAAGAGGTGGTCGACGGCGGCCACCACGTCCATCTGACCCACCCCGAGCGGTTGGCGCGGTTGGTGGAGCGGTTTCTCACCGATTGAGCTCGTTCCCGTTTCCGCACCTCGCGGCGCCGGCCGCGAAGCGCGAAACGGGAATCACTCCGGCGGCCCCAGCCGGACCTCCACGTCCCGTTCCCGCCCCTCGCGTTCGATCGTGACCTTGACGACGTCGCCCTCCTGGTACCTCTCGAGGGCGAGGCCGAGCTCGCCCCCGGAGCGGATGCGCTCGCCGTCGACGGCGACGATGACGTCGCCGACCACCACCCGTCCGCGGCGGTCGCGGTAGGCCGGGCGGATGCCGGCGCGGTCGGCGCCGCCGCCGCGGTCGACACCGACCACCACGGCGCCTTCGATGCCGGCGCGCCGCGCGACGTGGTCCATGGCGAGGTCGACACCGACGCTCGGACGCTCGACCCGGCCGAACGCGATCAGCTGCGGCACCACCCAGTTGACGGTGTCGACCGGGATCGCGAAGCCGACGCCGGCGTAACTTCCCGAAGGGCTGACTATGGCGGTGTTGACCCCGATCAGCCGCCCGGCGCTGTCGAGCAGCGGCCCGCCCGAGTTGCCGGGGTTGATGGCGGCGTCGGTCTGAATCACGTTGCGGATCGGGACGCCATGAACCGAGGTGATCTCGCGCCCGAGGGCGGAGACGATGCCGGTGGTCAGGGTCTGGTCGTAGCCGAAGGGGTTGCCGATGGCGAGCACGGTCTGTCCGACCTGGAGGTCCGCAGAGGTGCCGACGGCGATCGGGCGGAGGACCGATCGTGGCGTTTCGATGTGGAGGACGGCGAGGTCCTTCTCCGGCGCCGAGCCGACCAGGCTCGCCTCCCAGGTGGTGCCGTCGGCGAGCGTGACCTCGGCGCGGTAGGCTCCGCGGATGACGTGGTAGTTGGTGACGATGTTGCCGCGCTGGTCCCACACGAAGCCTGAGCCGGTGCCGCTCGGGAGCTCCATCACGTTGAGCCTGAAGAAGTCGCGGCGCAGCTGCACCGTGGTGATGTAGACCACCGCCGGCGAGGCTTGCTGGAAGAGCTCGGTGAGCCCGCGCTCCTCCGCCGTCAGCTCTGCTCGTGGAGCTACCGGGCGGGCCTGCGGGTCGGCGCGCCGCGCCGCTTGGATCGGCGACAGCGCGCCGAAGACGGCGCCGGCGGCGAAGCTGCCGACGAGCAACCCTCCCATGACACTCGTTCTGATCGTCATTACGCCACCTCCGTCGCTCGCCTTCGACCACCGCCTCCGTGATCGGTCGGCGTCGCCCCTGCCGCACACCATAGCTCAGCCTCCGAATCGCTTCGAGTCGCCGGCGGGTAAGGCTGACGCGGAGGAAGGATCGGTGGGTGGTGCCGGTTGCCTCGGACATGACGCGTGCGCCGCTTCTCCAAGCCACGGCCGACGGGCTGTTGTGCGCCGCCGGCGGGTTCCATGTCGATCCCTGGCGACCGGTCGAGCGTGCGGTGATCACCCACGGCCACGCCGATCACGCGCGGCCGGGCTCGTCGCTCTATCTGTGCACCCCGACCTCCGTCCCTATCCTGAGGAGCCGCCTCGGCGAGGACATCGCCATCGAGACCCTCGCGTACGGTGAGGTCCGGATCATCGACGGTGTCCGGGTGTCCCTGCACCCGGCAGGCCACGTGCTCGGTTCCGCGCAGGTCCGGATCGAGGACCGCGGCGAGGTGTGGGTGGTCAGCGGCGACTACAAGGATGCTTCGGACCCCACCTGCGAGCCGTTTGAACCGTTGCCGTGCGACGTCTTCATCACCGAGAGCACCTTCGGGCTGCCGGTCTACCGTTGGCCTGATCAGCAGCGGGTCTTCGATGACATCGATCGCTGGTGGCGGGAGAATCGCGAACACGGTCGGACGAGCGTTCTCTTCGCCTATGCCCTCGGCAAAGCGCAGCGAGTGCTTGCGGGCGTCGACATCTCCGGTGGCACGGTGGTGGGCCACGGCGCGGTGCGTGCCTGCTGCGAGGCGTATGTCGCCGGTGGTGTCGAGCTGCCGCCGCTCGCGGCGCCGGACGAGCTGTCGCGCGAGGAACTTCGATCCGCGCTCGTGGTGGCGCCGCCTTCGGCGCAGGGGACGCCGTGGATGCGTCGCTTTCCGGGCGCCGCAACGGCCTTCGCGTCGGGCTGGATGCGGCTGCGCGGGCCCCGCCGCCGACGCGCCGTCGATCGCGGCTTCATACTTTCCGACCACGTCGACTGGCCGGGCCTCCTGCGGGCCGTCGGGGAGACCGGAGCGACACGCATCGGCGTGACCCACGGCTCGGCGGACTCGCTGGCGCGCTGGTTTCGGGAACACGGCCTCGACTCGTGGGTGCTCGAGACCCGCCACGAGGGTGAGGCGGGTGAGGACGAAGCCGCGGAGGAAACGGTGTGAGGCGATTCACCGAGCTCTACCGGGCGCTTGACGCCTCCACCAAGATCTCTCGCAAGCTCGAGGCTTTGGAGCTCTACTTTCGCGATGCGCCCCCCGGCGACGCCGCATGGGCGCTGTACGTCCTGTCAGGCGGCCGTCTCAAGCGGCTGGTGTCGACCGCGCGGCAGCGCGAATGGGCGGCCGAGCGTGCCGGCCTGCCGTTGTGGCTGGTGGAGGAGTGCTACGACGTTGTCGGCGATCTCGCCGAGACGCTCGCCCTGCTGCTGCCGCAGCCTCGTTCGCCGCGCGACTGGCCGCTCCACCGGCTGGTGGAAGAGCGCCTGCAGCCGATGGCGGAGGCGGACGACCAAGCAACGCGCGGGTTGTTGGAGGCAACCTGGGACGAGCTCGACGGCGACCAGCGCCTGGTCTGGAACAAGCTCATCACCGGCGGCTTTCGGGTCGGCGTCTCGCGCGGGCTGGTAGTGCGGGCGTTGGCCGCGGTTGCCGGGCTCGACGCTGCGCAGGTGGCGCACCGCCTCGCGGGAAACTGGCAGCCGGGCGCGGACGCCTACCGGACGCTGCTCGATCCTGTAGAGGCGGCCCATGAGCCCGGCCGACCTTATCCTTTCTTCCTGGCGTCTCCCGTCGACGGCGATCCGTCCGACCTCGGCCCACGATCGCAGTGGCTGGCCGAGTGGAAGTGGGATGGCATCCGCGCGCAGCTCATTCGCCGGCGCGGCGCGAGCCTGCTGTGGTCGCGTGGGGAGGAGCTGGTCAGCGACCGCTTCCCCGAGATCCGAGACGCCGCGGTGGCGCTTCCTGACGGCACGGTGCTCGACGGCGAGGTGGTCGGCTGGCGGGACGACGGCCCGCTGCCCTTCGGCGAGCTGCAGCGTCGGATGAACCGGAAGAAGGTCGGCGCGAAGCTGCTCGCCGAGGTGCCGTGCGCGCTGATCGTCTACGACGTGCTGGAGCACCACGGCGACGACATCAGGGCGCGGCCGTTGCGCGAGCGGCGCACGGTGCTCGAAGCACTGCTGAAGGCCGAGATTTCGGGAGCTCTCCTGGTGTCGCCGGAGGCGCCGGGCCGTTCTTGGCGGGAGCTGGCGGGGCTGCGCGAGAGATCGCGCGATCGCGGCGTCGAGGGGCTGATGCTCAAGCGTCTGGACTCACCGTACCGCACCGGCCGGCCGCGCGGCGACTGGTGGAAGTGGAAGGTCGAGCCGCTGACCCTCGACGCGGTGCTGGTCTACGCTCAGCGCGGCCACGGCCGGCGCGCGTCGCTGTACACGGACTACACGTTCGCGGTCGCCGACGGAGACCGGCTGGTGCCGGTGGCCAAGGCCTACTCGGGGCTGAACGACAACGAGATCCGCGAGGTCGACCGCTTCGTTCGACGCCACATTACGGAGCGGTTCGGCCCGGTGCGTGCGGTGACCCCGGAGCTGGTCTTCGAGCTCGCCTTCGAGGGCATCCGGAGGTCCACGAGGCACACGTCGGGCTTCGCGCTGCGCTTCCCGCGCATCGCGCGCTGGCGGCGCGAAAAGACGGTGGCCGACATCGACACCCTCGAAGGTGTGCGCGGGCTGGCCGAACGCTACGGCTGACAGCGCTGGAATAGCCGGCGGCGTCAGCTATCTTGACCGCAGTGACATGCCGGAGGGCCCAGAGATACGTCGCGCTGCCGATCGGGTCGCCAAGGCGATCGAGGGCCGAGTTGCGAATGAGGTGTATTTTGCATTTCCCGAGCTCAAGGAGTTCGAGCCGCTACTCGCGGGACGCCGAGTGTCCGAGGTGACAACCCGCGGCAAGGCCATGCTGACCCGCTTCGAGGGCGGTTTGAGCGTCTACTCTCACAATCAACTCTACGGCCGCTGGTACGTTGTGCGCGGCAACCGCCTGCCGCGGACCGGCCGTCAGCTGCGGTTCGCGGTCTGTGCCGGAGACCGCAAGGCGCTGCTGTACTCGGCGTCCGAGATCGATGTCCTCGACGCCGACGGTGAGCTGCTGCACCCGTTTCTCGCCAGGCTGGGTCCCGACGTGCTGTCCGAGTCGCCGTCGGCCGAGGGCCTCGCGCAGCGCCTCGACGAGCCCCGTTTCCGTCGCCGCCAGCTCGGGGCCCTGCTGCTCGACCAGGGTTTCGTGGCCGGTCTTGGCAACTACCTGCGGGCCGAGATCCTGTTCGAGGCCGGCGTGCACCCTCGGCGGCGAGCGGTCGACTGCTCGGAGGCCGAGCGCCTGCTGGTGTCGGTGCGAACGCTGGCCCTGGCACGGCGCGCCTACCGCACCCGAGGCATCACTCTGCCTCCGTCGCGGGTAACCGAGCTCAAGGCCGCAGGGGTCCCCAGGCGCGGCTATCGTTTTTGGGTCTACGGGCGCCACGGGCAGCCCTGTCGCATCTGCGGGCGGCAGGTGGCCGCCGCGGTCATCGGCGGTCGGAAGTGCTTCTGGTGCCCGTCGTGCCAGCGGCAGGGGAGAAGGGCCGGACAATGACCACGCAGGACCTTGTCGAGCGAATGCCGATCGAGGTCGGAGAGCGTCT
This sequence comes from uncultured Thermoanaerobaculia bacterium, assembly GCA_964609835.1. Classification (GTDB taxonomy): domain Bacteria; phylum Acidobacteriota; class Thermoanaerobaculia; order Thermoanaerobaculales; family Sulfomarinibacteraceae; genus Sulfomarinibacter. The sequence goes on along the minus strand of CAZSTH010000069.1, from coordinate 156 downwards.
GCGGCTGCTGTCCGAACGTCCGGTGGCGGCCGGCGGCAGCCACGTCGTGTACTGGATGCACCATGCGGTTCGCGGCCACGAGAACCCCGCGCTCGACGCGGCGATTCTGGCAGCGGCCGCGCTCGACCTGCCGCTGCTGGTCTACCAGGGTCTCGG
>CAZSTH010000068.1:0-21294 GCA_964609835.1 uncultured Thermoanaerobaculia bacterium | reverse complement strand
ATGCCACGGTGGCCTCGCGCCGGCTCGCGGTCCGCAACCTGGAGGCCGAGCAGACCAAGTTCGCCAACGGCCTCTCCACCAACTTCCAGGTCGCCGAGATCCAAGACGCACTGTCGACCGCACAGCTGGCCGAGATCCGCGCACGCGTCGGCTACCGCAAGGCGCTCGCGGTCTACTACCTCTCCACTGGCACCTTCCTCGACTCCAAGGGCGTGCGGATCACCGACCCCGGTACGCCGGACTCGGCTCACGACTACTGGAAGGACGTGGAGTGGATGCAGTTCTCCGACTTCAAGGACGCGAGCTCGAAGGTGACCGCTCCGGCGGATCCCGTGGGGGAGCAGGGGCGATAGAAGACCAGAATTCGGAATTCGGAATCTGATCACCCGGCGGGCGGCCGGAACGGCCGCCCGCCGGGTGGTATGATTTCGCGCCATGGATTTCACATTCGTGCGCCAGCTGCCGGGCACGCTGTGGTCCGCGGTCGTGATGGAGCTCTTCGAGCGCCTCGCCTACTACGGCATGGTGATGGTGCTCGGCATCTACATCGTCGACCGGCTCGGGGTTCCCGCCGACACCTTCGGCGTCGTCTACGGCATCTTCACCGCAACCCTGTACCTGCTCCCCGTGCTCGCCGGCGCGCTCGCCGATCGCTTCGGATACAGGCCGGCTCTGGCGCTGGCCTTCGCGACCCTTGCCGGCGGCTACTTCCTGCTCGGCGTATCCACAGACTTCGGCATCATCTGCCTCGCCCTCGGCCTGATCGCGATCGGCGGTTCGATCATCAAGCCGACCATCTCCGGTACGGTCACCCGCACCACCGACGAGGGCAGCACCCGGCCCGTCGGCTTCGGCCTGTACTACATGATGATCAACGCCGGCGGCCTGATCGGTCCTGTCCTGGCCGCCCAGGTCCGCAATCGCTCGGAGTTCCACTACGTGTTCTGGGTGTCGGCGGCGGCCTGTGCACTGATGCTGGCACAGGCTCTGCTCGCCTTCCGCGAGCCCGTCCCCGCCGAGGAACGGACCTCTGGAAAGACGCTGGCCGACATCTTCCGAGAAATCGTGATGGTGCTGGCCAACTGGCGCTTCGTGCTGCTGCTGGTGATCTTCTCCGGCTTCTGGGGGATGATCAACGTCCTCTTCGGCTTCCTGCCGTTGTACGTCGAGACCTTCACCGACCTGGCCGCGGCGGAGGCCGCCATCGACCGCATCGTGCCTGTGACAGCCGTCGCCGGACGCTGGCTCAACCCCGAGGTCCTGATCTCGCTCGACGCGCTCTTGATCGTCCTCTTCCAGGCCTCGATCTCCTACCTCACGCGCCGCTGGCCCACCCTGCGGGCGATGCTGGTCGGAACGACGATCGCCACCGCGTCGTGGGTGCTGCCGGCGGTCTCACCAGCCGCCACCTTCGTGTCGCTCGGAATCGTGATCTGGTCGTTGGGCGAGATGACCTGCTCGGCGCGCTTCTTCGAGTACTGCGGCACCATCGCGCCGAAAGACCAGGTGGCGCTCTACCTGGGTTACTCCTTCTTCGCCATCTTCCTCGGCAACCTCTACTCGGGACCGTGGGCGGGCTGGCTGTACGAACGCTTCATTCGGCTGCCGCACGAGGCCGGCGCGGCCGTCCAGCCGTGGCCGTTTTTCGGCGGGGTCATGGCTATGGGCGTGCTGTCGATTATCGGGCTCGCGCTTTACGGGCACTTCATCAACCCGGACAGCGCGCGCCGGCACGCGGGAGGGGATCGATGATCGAGGCCCTCGAGGCATTGGTCCGCGATCCGAGCGTCCCCAGCCTGCACGTGGTGGTGATCCACCTTCCGATCGCCTTCATCGCCTTCGCGCCGTTGCTCGATCTCGCGTGCCTGGTGTCCCGCCAGCGCGTATGGCTCGACCGCGCGGCCGCCGCCTTGTACCTCATCGGCACCCTTGGCGCTGGAGCCGCCTACCTCACCGGTCAGCGCGCCGCCGGGGCCCTCGGTTCTCTGACGCCGGCCGCCGAGTCGGTGCTCGCCGACCACGAGGCCCAGGCGGTGCTGACGCTGATCGCGCTCTCGGTCACGACCCTGCTCCGGCTGCTGGTGACCTGGCTCGGCCGCGACGACCGCAGGATCCGGATCGGCGTGTTCCGGCTGCTGGCGCTGCCCGCGGCCGTCGCGGCGCTCGCCATGCTCGCCTTGACCGCCAACCTCGGCGGCTCGCTGGTGTATCAGCACGGCGTCGGCGTTTCTGTAGCCGCCGAACAGCCCTGACACTCGCGGAAAACAGCGCGCGGAAGGAGGAGCCTGGCTCCCACATCGCCGATGCCCGCATCGACAATGTGGCGTGCCAGGGGTCCTCTCGGAGAGAGCGGCCAACGCACATCGAGAATCCGCCTGCGACGACCCCTCGACCAGAAAATCTCTCTCCCGCCCTCAGGACTTCGCCCTCCAGCGCGGTCGCGACCTCGTTCATCAGCGCCAGCTCGCCGAACTGGGCCCGCTCAAGGCCGTACCTGATCGACCGGTGGACCGCCTCCTCACCGGCACCCAAACCGAACGCGGCCACCATCAGCCGCGTGAAGCCGAAGACCGCGTTGGCCTGCTCGAGCCCCCTGCCCTCCTCGAGCCCGAGGAGCTGGTCGGCCGGCACCTCCACGTCCTCGAGCACGATCGAGGTCGTGTTCGAAGCGCGGATCCCGTGCTTGTGATCGGCCTCGCCGACCGAGAAGCCGGGCGTGTCGCGCTCGATGACGAAGAACGACGGTCCTCCGGACGTCTTGGCGAGCACCGTGTAGAACTGGGCGACGCGGCCGTTGGTGATGAACTCCTTGGCGCCGTTGATCCGGTAGGCGCGGACCTCGTCGTCGCCACCGACGATCGGCTCGGCCAGACCTCGAGAGCGATATTTACCCACTCCTGCCCCCCCCTCAACTCCAACTTCACGGGCCGAGGCGACCATCGAGGAAATCCAGGGAGGAGTATCAGAATGGGAGTCACGAGGAATTCCATCACGTTGGTCGTGATCACCGTAATCGTCAGTCTGTTGGTTGTTTCCTCGACGTCGGTTGCATCGGGTCTCGCTGGCAGCCGTGTCGCCGTGTCGCTCGAACGTGGAGCCGACGGGAGGACGGCAATCGGCCTTTCAACCGACAGCGACCTGGTGGCCGCGATCGTGATGTCCGCACCTGACCGGGGCCAGACCGTGGCGGTGCGACTGGCGGAGATTCCGGAGAACGCCAGGGGCGCCCTGCCGCTCATTCAGGCCGATGCCACCGTCGAGGTCGGCGCCGCATCACTGGCCGGGTTGAGTCCTTTCGCAATGATCCAGGAACCTCTCGACAGCGAACGGGGTCTGACACTGACCCTCCTTCTCATGAGCGGCGAAATCCGCAGCTACACGGCTCATGGATCGCTGGCGGACATCGAACGGCTGGAGCTGGAGTTCAAGGACACGATCTCGAAGGCCGGGGGTGGAGGTCCCTGCTTCACCGTCACACTCAACTGCTCGGGCGGCTGCCACAAATCACAGGAGTGCTGTACACCCTCCTTCTGCGCCGACTGCGTGACCTGTTCCATCATCTGCGGCCAACCGTGCGTCATCGAACCCTGAGAACCCGGCCGTCGAGGCAGAGCTCATCCAGTCACGCCCAATGAAACATCGAACCACGGAGCTGAGTGGGTGAGGGCGCCGACAGAGAGCAGGTCGACGCCGGTGGCGGCAATCGCCGCAGCGGTCTCGAGGGTGATCCCGCCCGAGGCCTCGGTGGTGCAGCGGCCCTCGACCATCGCCACCGCCCGCCGCAAGGTGCCCACATCCATGTTGTCGAGGAGCACGGCGTCGGCGCCGGCGTCGAGCGCCTCCCGAAGCTGATCGAGGTCCTCGACCTCACACTCCACCTTGACCAGGTGGCCCACCGCCTCCCGTGCCCGGCGGACCGCCTCGGCCACTCCCCCTGCCACCGCCACGTGGTTGTCCTTGATCAGCACCGCGTCGTCGAGGCCGAAGCGGTGGTTGGCGCCACCGCCGCAGCGCACCGCGTACTTCTCCAACGCGCGCAGGCCGGGCGTGGTCTTGCGGGTGCAGACGACGCGCGCACCGGTGCCGGCCACCGCCTCGACGTAGCGCCTGGTGAGGGTCGCGATCCCTGACAGGTGGCCGAGGAAGTTGAGCGCAGCACGCTCGGCGGTCAGGATCGACCGCGCCGGGCCCTCGAGCCGCATGACGGTCTGACCGGCATCCAGATCGTCACCGTCAACCGCTGCGATCTCCGACGAGACCCGGGGATCGTAGACGGAGAAAACCGCCGCCGCCACCACGGTGCCCGCCGCACGCCCTGGCCGACGCGCGACGATCTCGGCACCCGCAGTGGCCTTTTCGGGGACAATGGCGTCGGTCGTGAGGTCGCCGGCGCGGCCGAGATCTTCGCTCAGAGCGGACTCGACGGCCTCGAGGTAGAGCAGGGGCGAGAGCTGTGCGGTGGACACCATGGAGGAACTCCCTTTTCCTTCCGCGGTCAGCCGGAGGCGATCGCCGGCACCACCGGGTGCGGATCGAGGAAGCGGTCGCCGACCGCCACCAGCGGCTGCCTCCAGCACGGACTCGCGCTCGGCGTGTCGGAGCGGTGGTGGGCGCCGCGGCTTTCGGTCCGGATCGTGGCCGCCCGGTTGACCATCCGGGCCACCGCCAGCAGGTTGGCGAGCTCGCCGCGGCCCACCCCACCGAAGGCCTCGAGCTCCTCGAGCTCGATCGCGGCCCGTTTGAGCCCGGCAGCATCTCGAACCAGCCCTACATGCTGCCACATGATCTCACGCAGCCGCTCCTCGAGCTCTCGCTCGCTGCCATCGGCGTCGGCGAGCCATGGCGAGTCCGCGACCCCGAGTGCGAGCCGCCCGGCGGCCTCGCGGGCCCGCATCGAGTGCACCGGCTGCCGCGCCCCGGCCGCCAGCGCCTCCCCCGCCGCGGCGCCGTAGACCAGGCCCTCGAGCAGGGAGTTGCTGGCCAAACGGTTGGCACCGTGGAGACCGGTGCGGGCGATCTCGCCCACCGCCCACAGCCCGGGCAGCGAGCTGTGGCCCCTCTCGTCCACCATCACCCCGCCCATGTGGTAGTGGGCCGCCGGCGTCACCGGCACCGGCTCCGCCGCGAGTTCGAAGCCGTGCTCGCGACAAAGTCCGACCACGGTCGGGAAACGCCCCTCCAACCGTTCCGCCGACGCACGGGCATCGAGGAAGACCCGTCGGCCGTCACGCAGCCGCCGCCAGATCCCGCGGGCGACGATGTCCCGCGGGGCAAGCTCGGCTTGGGGGTGCTCGCGTCGCATGAATCGTTCGCCGGTGTCGTCGATCAGGACCGCGCCGTCGCCGCGCAGGGCCTCGGTCAACAGCGGCAGTGGCGAGGTGCCGACGTCGAGCGCGGTCGGATGAAACTGCATGAACTCGAGGTCGGCAGCGCGAGCACCGGCGCCGAGCGCCATCGCGAGCCCGTCACCGGTGACCTCGGCCGGGTTGGTGGTCCGCAACCACACCCTGCCGATGCCGCCGGTGGCCAGCACCACCTCCGAAGCGACGTAGAGGATGTGCTGGCCGTCGCGGTCGATGGCCGCCGCTCCGACCACGGCGCCACGGTCGAGCACGAGGTCGAGGACCAGGACGCCGTCCTCCAGCCGTACGTGGCGGGATCCACTGACCCCGGCTGCGATGGCCCGCACCAGCTCGGCGCCGGTGGCATCGCCGGAGGCGTGCGCCACCCGGTCGCGGCGGTGGGCGCCCTCGCGGCCAAGGGCCAGTCGACCGTCCTCGCGTCGATCGAACCGAGCCCCGAGCACCAGCAGCTCGCCGATACGGCGGGGGCCGTCGGCCGTCACAGCAGCCACCACGTCCTCGTCACACAGCCCGGCCCCGGCAGCGACGGTGTCGGCTGCGTGGTCGGCGGGCGAGTCCTCCGCTGCCAGCGCCGCCGCCACGCCTCCCTGCGCGTAGACGCTCGAACCGCCCTCGGCGAACGGGCTCTTCGAGACCAGCAGCACGTCGCGCCCGCGCGCGTGAAGCGCCGCCGTCAGGCCGGCGACACCTCCGCCGACCACCAGCACCTCGGCCGTGCGCAGCTCGTCGGGTTGAAAGGGCGTGGTCATCCCCGCGGCCCGCGCCCGACCTCGAGCATGCGCTCGACGGCGCGGCGCGCGCGCGCCGCCACCTCGGAGTCGACCTCGACCGGGAACTGGAGCTTGTCGAGGCTGTCGACGATGTTGTCGAGGGTGATCCGCTTCATGTGGGGACAGATCGTGCAGGGCCGGACAAACTCGATCTGCGGGAACTCGGCGGCCACGTTGTCACTCATGGAGCACTCGGTGATCATGACCACCTGCCGCGGCCGGTGTTCGGCCACCCAGTTGATCATTCCAGAGGTGGAGCCCACCATGTCTGCCTCCTCGAGGACGTCCATGTCGCACTCCGGGTGGGCGATCACCTTGATCTCCGGAAACTGCCGGCGGTAGCTCAGGATCTCCTCGGCAGTGAACTGCTCGTGGACCTCGCAGTGGCCGTTCCAGAGGATGATCTCGACATCCGTGTTGGCTGCCACCCATTTGCCGAGATACTCGTCGGGCAAGAAGATCACGCGGTCCACCCCGAGCGATTCCACCACCTCGACCGCGTTGGCGGAGGTGCAGCAGATGTCGGTCTCGGCCTTCACCTCGACCGAGGTGTTGACGTAGGTGACCACCGGCACTCCCGGGTACTTCGCCCGCAGCGCGCGCACGTCCTCCGCTGTGATCGAGTCCGCAAGGGAGCAGCCGGCCTCCAGGTCCGGGATCAGCACGGTCTTTTCGGGGTTGATGATCTTCGCGGTCTCAGCCATGAAATGGACACCGCACAGCACGATGATGTCGGCACCGGTTTCCGCCGCCCGCTTTGCGAGCGCGAGGCTGTCGCCGGTGATGTCCGCGACCCCGTGAAAAATCTGGGGAGTCTGATAGTTGTGGGCAAGGATGACGGCGTTGCGTTGCTTCTTCAGCCGCTCAATCTCCACGATGAGCGGGGCGTATGCCGCCCACTCCACCTCCGGGATCAGGTGGCGAACCCGCTCGTAGGTGTCGGCCGTCGCTGCCATCGCCTGCTCGAGCTCGACGGTCCGGCGGTTGGTCGAGGGTGTCTCAGCGTCAATCATCGAGCCTCCTCTCTCTATATACTCAGATTGAGTATATAGAATTCCCGAGAAACGGCCGGAGGGCCCGGCCGGATCATTCATGCTAGACGTGGGCATTCAGAAAAGTCAACTCACAGTTCGCAACCCCGTCGCAGACGCCCGCCAGAACGTTGGAGGCGTCCTCGGGCTTCCCAGGCGCTCGCGCCGGGGCTAACCCGCATCTCTCACCAGCTTCCTGCTGCGGCCGCCGATGCACCGCACCCGGCAGTGCTTTCTCATCTCCGGGTGCTCGACGTACTGTCGAGTACGCCTGCGCGCCCGTCAATCGAAAACCCAACCGGGCACAGCACCTCGCCGACCTCGCGACGAAACCCGGTGAGATATGCGGGCTAACGCCGTGCTCCAGGGAGGCCCACGCCGGGCGCGGGGCGCTCGAGCAGGACTTCGCGGCGAAAGCGGAAGAGCTCCGCCGGACGGCCGCCGGTGCAGTGATCGCGGCGGCCGGTGCGCTCGACCAGCCCTCCCTGCTCCACCAGGCGCCGGAAGTTCTGCTTGTGCAGGCGGACGCCCGCCAGCGCTTCCACCGCCCGCTGCAGCTGCAGCAGCGTGAAGTGCTCGCCCATCAGCTCGAACACCACCGGTCGGTAGCGGATCTTGGCGCGGGTGCGGCCGACCGCGGTGGCCAGAATGCGGCGGTGGTCGAACGCCATCCCCAGCCCGCTGTGCCGGATGATGGCGGCGTCCCCCGCGGGCCCCGGGTCCCCATCGCGCCGCGCCTCGGCCACCAGGCCGAGCTCGTAGAGCAGCTCGTAGCGCTCGAGCACCCGCTCCCCGTCCCACGGGCTGCCTTCCAGACCGAAGCTGACGGCGGCCCGGGTCCGCCGTCGGCGCCGCTCCTCGACGCTTTCTCCGCACTCGATCCACTGTCCGAGGGCGCCGGCGAGGTGGTCGTCGATGACGGGCGGGCGGCCTTCGCGCCAGTCCTCCCACGGAAAGAACCGGTAGATGGAACGCCACCGCACGGTGAGGCCGCCCGACGGCTGGCTTTCGCGCACCAGCGCCAGGTAGGCTGCCGTCACCATCCGGATACCGGCCTCTCGTTCGCGTGGATCGCGGAAACGATCTCCGAAGGTGTAGAGCTGCTCCACGTAGCCGAGCTCGAGGCCCGCGGACCGGCGCACCCAGCGCCGCAACGCCAGTTCCAAGGTGCGGTCTCCGGCGGGATCGAGCGGGCCGGTAGGCAGGGCCTCGAGGACCCGGCCGGCGGCGGCCGCACCCGCGCCGACGCCTCCCTCAAGGAGCGTCCCGTCCGGCACGCCGACGGTCAGCACCCGCGGCTGCTCGTCGGTCAACGCGACGATCACTGCGCTGAGCCCGACCACGATGGAGGGGTCCTGTGGCGGCACCACCGGCATCATGCCGCCAGCGCGGACCGATTGCAAATTCTCGAGGCGTGGTGTGGTCCCGGCGTCGGCCGGGCGGTTACAATAGTCAGCCGCGGAGGAGATCGTGAAACCCGGCCACATCATCGACATCGACGGCGTCGAGCTGCATCTCGCCCCCCCGACGCCAGACCCGCCGCCGTGGATCGGGCAACGCGAGGTGCTGCTGCAGGTCCTTGCCGCGTGGTCCCTGTTCTCCGACGACGACGTGCCGCTGAACCCGCGCCTCCTCGGCCGGCCGGGCGTCGGCAAGACGACGCTCGCGTGCGCCGCGGCGCGGGAGCTCGATCGCGAGATCTACATCGTCCAGGCCACCACCGACACCCGGCCGGAGGACCTGCTGGTGACGCCGGTGCTGGATCCCTCGGGCGGCGTCCGCTACATGGCGTCGCCACTGGTCACCGCGATGGCGCGTGGCGGCGTCTGCGTCCTCGACGAGGGCAACCGCATGAGCGAGAAATCGTGGGCGTCGCTGGCGCCGCTGCTCGACTACCGGCGAAGCATCGACAGCGTGGTGGCGGGCATCACCGTGCGCGCCCACGAGGACTTTCGGTTCGCCACCACCATGAACGAGGATACGTCGACCTACGAGGTGCCGGAGTACATCCACTCGCGGCTGATGCCGCAGATCACGATCGACTTCCCTGACGAGGACGAGGAACGGGAGATCCTGCGCGCACAGGTCGCGGCAGTCGACGACGAGGTTCTCGAGTACGTGCTCGGCTTCCTCCGCGCCGCCCACCTCGCCGACCTCCGCTACTCCGTGCGCGACGGCATCAACATCGCCCGCTACGCGATGAAGACCCTGCGGCGCGGTGAGGCCGACGACGCGAAACAGGCGGTGGACCGAGCGCTGCGGCTGGCCATCGACGAGGACGAGGCAGCGCCGTTCCGTCTCGCCTGATGGTCCGCGGGGGTGTAAAACCCGGGCTCATGTGTTCGCCACCACGACTCCGCGTACGTTCAAAACTCGGTTCCGAACTCCGAATCCCGAACTCCGAATTCGGTTTCGACTCGCCGTGACCACCCTCGACCTCGACGCTGCCGCTCCGGAAGCGGTTCCCGGCACCCGCATCCTCCCGGTCGTGCACGAGCGCGTGGACCTGGCATGGGTCGTCCGCCGCATTCTCGAGGCGCTGCAGCCGGCCGCCGTCGCACTGGAACTGCCGACGACCCTGGCCGCGGTCGCGGAGCAGGCGGTCGCGCGCCTCCCGAAGATGTCGGTGGTGGTCTCGGAAGAGCCCGGCGAGGACGCTTTGGTGTGGATCGTTGCACCTGGAGACCCGATCGTGGAGGCGATGCGCTGGGCTGCCGAACACGGGTCTCGAATCGTCCTCGTGGATCCCGACGTGCCCTACCGACACCGCCGCCGCGACCCGCTGCCCGATCCCCACGTCGTGCACACGCTCGGTTGCGGTGCCTATCTCGAGCTCGTCCGCCGCCTCGCGGCCGCGCAGCCTCACGACGACCGCGACGCCATCCGCGAACGCGGCATGGCACACGCCCTGCGAACTGCCGCCGAGGCCGTCGACGGCCCCATCGTCTGCCTGGCCGGGGCAGCCCACGCGACGCGCCTCGCCATGCTGCTGGCAGGGCCGACGACTCCGGTGGTCGCACGCCGTCAGCGCAGCCGGGTGACCCTCCGGCACCTCCATCCGGAGAGCATGACCGCGGTGCTCCCCGACCCGCCAGTGGTGCACGCCGCGTGGGAGCAGCTGAGGAGCGGCAAGCTGCCCCCCCGACCCGACTTCGACGCCACCGTGTCCCGGCGTCTCGAGCTGCGGCACGGGCCGCTGACCGTGATCACGGGAAGGGGCGGCGACGCTCGCTCGCGCCAGGAGACCGTCATCGCCCGCGCGGCGCACGAGGGCGCGAGCCGCGACCCGGTCGACGGCAGCCTCACGGTCGACCGCGCGGCCATCGGACGGTTGATGTGGCGGATCGCGGCCGCCTCGTACGAGGACCAGACGCGGAATCCGGTCGAGCGGTGGCAGCACCGGATGTACGCCGACTTCGTCCGCCGCTACGCCAGGATCCGGGGCCAGCTCGTGCCGGGCCTGTACGAGTGGGTCGTCGGCGCCCGCGGGGTCGGCGACGACAACCTGGCGTGGGAGATCTTCGACGCCGGGCGCAGCTATCCGTGGCAGCGCGAGCAGGCCGAGATCGCTGTCGCCCGAATCGACAGCGAGTTCCTCGATCTCGGTACCCGCTCGGTGCGATTCCGCCGCCGGTTCTTCCGGGTCAAGCAGAAGCTGATGGCGGTTCCGGTCCGCACTCGCCCGTCGACCGCCGAGCCGGGCGAGTGGCTGCAGGTCTTCACCGGTGACAGCATCTGCTCCCATCCACCCGAAGACATCATGGTGGAGGACTGGGGCCGCCATCTCCAGCGGCGGGCGGCGTCGATCGTCAGTGCCGAGCGCTCGCACAGCGAACCTTTCGCCTCCAGCCTGCTCGACGGTATCGACATTCGCGAGACCCTCCTCCGCCTCCACGAAGGACGGGTGTGGGTCGAGGAGAGGGGGCGTGAGGCGGGAGCTGCGGGATCAGTGATCGTGATCTTTGACGAAGACCGGAGCTTCGCGAAATTTCCCTACCTGATGACCTGGCTCGGCGAGCATGACCAGGAGTCCGACATGGCGCTGTACGCCACCGACCCACTGCAGCAGGTCGTCGGACCCGGCATCATGCGCGCCACCTACGGCGGATTCATGCTGACCTTCCCGCCCGGTCGCCTGTACGACGTGTGGCGGGACCCGGACTACGCCGCCGCACGGTCGAAGCCCGAGGTGTTGCTGATGGCGGGCATCGATTACAGCACCGACAAACTCGTGGTCCACGCCGGACCGCGACCTCCGTCGCCACGGCTGAGAGAGTACGCGGCCGCTCACCGCAAGAGGATCGTCCACATCCCCCTCGGCACGCTGTCGCCTGCAGCGCTGCGCTCGCTGCGGGTAGTGCACATCCTGTCCGGACGCGACAAGCGTGAGATCGCCAGGGATTACATCTGGTGAATCAGTTGCCCGGTTTCCGCTCGCTCCCGCACTTCTCACCATTACGCGTCGCGAGGCCCGCGAGATGTTGTGCGATGTGGCGCTTTCGACTTGAATCACTCGGTGCGGAGTGCGTCCACGGGATCGAGATGCGCCGCGCGGCGGGCCGGCATGACCCCGCTGACGATGCCGACGACCAGGCACATCGCGAGCGCTGCGGCCACGGCAAGCGGGGGCGTGCTCAGCGGCAGTGCCGGCACCGCCGCCCGAGACAGGCCCACGAGGCCGAGGCCTGCAGCCAGACCGAGCACGCCGCCCGCCACCGCCAGCAGCACCGATTCGAGCAGGAAGAGCCCCTGGACCGTGCCGTTCGAGACGCCGAGCGCCCGCAGCAGGCCGATCTCCGCAGTGCGTTCGTTGACCGAGATCCACATGATCGTCAGGATTCCGATCGCGCCCACCAGCAGGGACACCGCGGCGATGCCCGAGACCGCGATGGTGATCATGCCGATGATCTTGCCGAAGGTGTCGAGCATCTCGGTCTGCGTTGTGATGGTGAAGTCCTCCTCCCCACGATGCCGTTCCATGAGCACCCGGCGAACGCCCTCGACGACACGCGGGATGGCGTCCGTGCCCGCAGCGACGACGTCGATCTCCTGCAGCTCGTCGACGTCGAAGAGATCCATCGCGGTGGCGACCGGAATGTAGGCGGAATCGTCGAGATCGAAACCGAGCAGCTGTCCCTTGGACTCCATCACGCCGACCACCAGAAAGGTGTAACTGCCGATGCGGACCCTGCGGCCGAGCGGCGACACCTCGTCGAAGAGCTCGGTCGCGAGCTTGGTGCCGAGCACCGCATACGAGGCCCTTCGGTCCGGATCCATCTCGGGGAGGAACGTTCCCTGGCTGACCGGAAATCTCCACGCCTTCGATGCTTCCCAGCCGGTGCCGTAGATAAAGACGCTTCGGCCTCGGCCGTTGCCCTCAACCCGCGCCTGGCCCATGGCCAGGGGAACCACCTCCTCCACGTCCGGGACCTTCCGCAATGCCTCGGCGTCGGCAATCGTCAGCTTGTGGGTCGTGCCGCCGAGCGCGCCGGGAACGCCGAGGGTCTTGACCTTGCCGGGATTGACGGCGATGAGGCTTGTTCCGAACTGGGTGAACTGGGCCACGATGTAGCTGCGAGTGCCCTCTCCGAGCGAGGTCAGGAGGATCACCGCGGTGACGCCGATCGCAACACCAAGGGCGGACAGGAACGAGCGCAGCCGGTGGCCGCGCAGCGCCCCGCCCACGAAGCGGAGCAGCTCTACCGCGTCCATTTGCTTCCTCGGCGTCGAAGAACCGCGACTTGAATTCCGAATTCCGAATTCCGAGTTCCGAATTCAGGCATCATCGTCCCACCAGCGCTTCCACCGGATCGAGGCGGGCCGCGCGGCGCGCCGGAACCACTCCGAAGAACACCCCAACCGCGAGTGACACCACCATCGACGCCACCACCGCCCACGGCGGCGCCATGGCGGGAAAGGTCGGGTAGACGCGCACGAAGACTGCCACCGCCGCGCCCCCCGCGAGCAGGCCGACGAGCCCTCCCAGTGTCGACAGGACCGAAGCCTCGGCAATGAAGACGGTCATGATCTGGCCGGTACTCGCACCGAGCGCCTTGAGCAGGCCGATCTCCCGGCGGCGCTCCGAAACCGCCACCAGCATCACATTCATGATGCCGACGCCGGCCACCGTCAGCGAGATCGAGGCGATGGCAGCGAGAGCCAGCGTCAGGACCCCGAGAATTGAGTTCAAGGTCGAGACCACAGCATCCTGGGTGATCACGGTGACATCCTCGGTGCGGTGGCGTTCCGCCATTAACTGCACGACCTCGCGCTTGCCGCGCTCCAGGCCGCCGGCGTCGGGCAGCTCGACGAGCACGCGGAACAACGTGCTGCGGTTGAAGACCCGCATCGCGGTCCGTACCGGAATGAAAACCAGCTCATCGAAGTCGAAGCCGAGCGAGCGGCCGCGCGGGGCCAGCACCCCGACCACCCGGAAACGCCAGTCGCCGAGCCGGACCACCTCGCCGAGGGCGTTCGCGGAACCGAAGATCTCGCGCGCGACCGTGACCCCGAGCACGATTTCGGACCCGCCCTGGTCGGGATCACGGACCGGCAGGAACCGGCCCGATCCCACCGCCAGGCGCCGCACCTCGAGCAGCTCGTGAGTCGTCCCGATGACCGGCACCGAGCGCGCCCTGCCGCCGTAGCGCAGCGTTTCCTCCCCGGTCGCCAGCGGTGCCGCCCGCAGCACCGACGGCAACCGGGTGGCGATCGCGCGGTAGTCCTCGATCGTCAGGTCGTTGACCACGCCGCCGAAGGGCACAGCCCCGGTGGTTTCGACCTTGCCCGGGATCACGATCAGGAGGTTGGTGCCGAGGGAGCTGAACTCCTGGACCACGTAGCGACGAGCCCCCTCGCCGAGGGACGTCAGGGCGATCACCGCGGCGATGCCGACCGCGACTCCGGTCACCGACAGGCCGGTGCGCAGGCGGTGCCCGCGCAGCGCCCCAACGACAAACAGGATCAGCTCACCGACTGTCATCCGATCACCCTCGACCACAAACCCCCACGGGACGAAGACACAAAGGAGCCGGCCTCGGCCGCGCTTCGAGCGGCATCAGTGAGGCTTCGTGTCTTCGTGCCTTCGTGGTTCATATCCCGTTGTTCACGAGTGGTCATCTCCGCTCCACGATCCTGCCGTCGTCCATTCGGACCGCGGTGTGCGCGCGGGCGCCGACCTCGGGATCGTGGGTCACCAGAACCACGGTCTGTCCCTCGGCATTCATCTCCCCCAGCAGCTCCATCACCTCGAAGGCCGCCGCGCGGTCGAGGTTTCCCGTCGGCTCGTCCGCCAGGAGCAACCGCGGCCGCATCACCACCGCTCGCGCGATCGCGACCCGCTGCCGCTGTCCGCCGGAAAGCTGGTCGGGACGGTGGTGGCTGCGCTCGGTGAGACCGACCGCCGTTAGGGCCTTTTCGGCGCGCTGTCGTCGCTCCCGGCGGGTCACCCCGGCGAACAGCATCGGCAGCTCGACATTGCCCAGGGCCGTCAGTCTCGGCAGGAGGTGAAAGAACTGGAAGACGAAACCGATCGCCATCTGACGGAGCCTGGTCCGTTCGGCGTCCGACATCGCGCCCACATCCTCGTCATCGAATCGATAGGTGCCCGATGTCGGCCGGTCGAGGCACCCGAGCACGTTCAGGAGGGTCGACTTGCCGGACCCCGACGGCCCCATCACCGCGAGATAATCGCCCCTTTGGATCTCCAGCTCCACCGCCCGCAGCGCGTGGACGTCCGAATCACCGACGCGATACGTACGCCAGAGATCGGCAAGGATGATCATTCGAGCCCGCGCCGCGATTCCGAATTCCGAGTTCCGAATTCTGAACTCACTCTGTGCGCTCCTCCGCCCTCGCACCGTCCTCGATGTCCGGCGAGTTTCGGACCACCACCACCCGGTCTCCTTCGCCGAGGCCGCCGACGACCTCGGCATCCCTCCAGTTGCGCAGACCGACCTCCACGGTCCTCTCGCGCAGAAAACCGTCCTCCAGCACAAGCACCCGGCCGCCCTCAGCAACTGCCGAGGCCGGGATTCGCAGCACCTCCCGGCGGCTGTCGAGGATGATCTCGGCGTCTGCCGACGTCCCGGGCAGCACCCCGTCGAGGACGCGGAGATCGTCGAACTCGACCTCGACCTCGACCGTGCGGTTCTGCTCGAGGATGTCGAGCACGTATGGGGCAACGCGCGCCACCCGACCCGCGAACGACACGTCGGGGCGTGAGTCCACCGTCACTCGCACCGGCTGGCCAACGCGCACCCGCTCCGCGTCGATCTCGTCGATCGGCGCGCTGATGTAGACCGACGCGGGGTCGAGGAGGTCGACCACTGGCGGGATCGGGAGCCCGGGTGGCGAGGGCGTGATGTACTCTCCGACCTCGGTGCTGAGCTCGGCGACGATGCCGTCGAAGGGCGCGCGCAGGAGGGTGAAGGCGAGCTGGACCCCCGCCGCGCCGACTCGGCTGTCCGCCTGGCCCACGGCGGCGCGCGCAGCCGCGCACGCCGCGCGCGTCCGATCCCGGTCGGTTCGCAGCAGGTCGAGGTTCTGCTCGCTGGCGATACCCCGGGCGTGGAGCGCGGCCACCCGAGCGAGTTCCTTCTCCGCCAGCTCGGCCGCCAGGCACGCCTCGTCCGCCTGGGCCATCGCGGCCGTAACCGCGGCCCGCGCGGAGGCGAGCTCGGCGCGCTGGGCCCGGTCGTCCATCACGACCACGATGTCCCCGCGAGCCACGAGGTCACCCTCACGGTGAGGCAGCGACACCACCAGACCACCGATCTGAGGGGATAACTCAGCCCGACGCCGCACCCTGACGGTACCGGCCCGGGTGTTGGTGACGGTTTCCTCCACCCCGCCGCGCTCGACGGGCGCGGTGCGGACTGCCACGACCGGTGGCCTGAACACGGTGATTCTGAGCACCACTGTCAGCGTGACAATCGCGACCACGGCTACGATCCACCTGGCGTGTCGCATGATCCGTGATTGTACCCCCGGCGGCCGGCTGGTGGAGGGTACGGGTCTCGCGGCGGGAGATTGGCGGCGGCCGCGCCATCGCGACGCCGTGACTCGACTGGAGATTCGGGCTACAGTTGCGGCTCCGCGGTTCGAGGGGAGGGACGGATGAGCCGGGAACGGACCACGAACGCCGAGATCGACGAGGCGGACGAGAAGCCGTCGTGGCGGTTTCCACGCGATTTCTGGATCGGTAACGCCGCCGAGCTGTGCGAGCGCGCCGCCTACTACGGCACCTTCATCGCACTGCGCACCTACCTCATACGGGTCGTCGGCCTCGACGACATCCAGGCCGGCGTCGTGGCGGGCCTCTTCGGCGGCTGGATCTATCTGGTTCCCTTCTTCACCGGCGCCGCCGCCGACCGCATGGGATTTCGCAAGGCTCTGATCCTCGCCTTCGCGCTGCTGGCTGTGGGCTACGGTGCCCTCGGCGTGTTTCATACCCTGGTGCCGGTGCTCGTCGGGCTGGCGTTGATCGTGCTCGGCGGCGCCTTCGTCAAGCCGGTGATCACCGGAACGGTCGCCAAGTCCTCCGACTCCACCAACCGGGCGCGGGCGTTCTCGGTCTTCTACATGGTGGTCAACATCGGGTCCTTCACCGGCAAGACCATCGTCGCTCCGATGCGGATCGAGATGGGCGTCGAAACGGTGCCGTACTTCTCCGCGGGCGCGTCGCTCCTCGCGCTCGTGATCGTGATGCTGATCTACCGGCCCGTGGATGAGGCCGACGTGCGGCCGAAGGACCTCCGCGAGACCCTCCAGGGCATGTGGATGGCCATGAGCAACCTGCGATTCCTGGCGCTGATCTTGATCACCGCCGGCTTCTGGGCCATCCAGGGACAACTCTACGCGTCGATGCCGGACTTCGTGCTGAGGATGGCGGGGGAGACCTACAAGCCCGAGTGGTACGCCAATGTCAATCCGCTGGTGGTCGTGCTCTTCGTGGTCGCCATCACCCAGATGGTGCGGGCCTGGAAGCCTCAGAATTCGATGCTGGTGGCGATGGCGCTGATCCCCTTGTCATCACTGGCGATGGCATCTTCGGCCTGGTTCGAGGGCGACGTCGAGATCCTCGGTCTTTCCATCCACCCGATCACCCTGATGATGGTGGTGGGAATCTCGATCCAGGGGCTCGCGGAGTGCTTCCTGTCGCCGAAGTGGCTGGAGTTCGCCTCCAAGCAGGCGCCGCGCGGGCGGGAGGGTGTCTTCCTCGGCTTCGCCCACATGAACACCTTCTTCGCCTGGATCTTCGGCTTCATCTTCTCCGGCTACCTGCTCAAGACCTACTGCCCGGAGCCCACGACGCTGCCGGCCGCGCTCTGGGAGCAGCACGCGGCAGCGCTCGCCGGCCAGGCCCCCATGCCCGAAATCTATGCCCACGCCCACTACCTCTGGTACGCTTACGCCGGGGTGGGCCTACTGTCGTTACTCGCCCTGCTGATTTACATCCAGATCACGAATCGCATCGACGCCCGGCGAGCGGCAGCGGCATGAGGTGCACAGAATATCTCGGCGGTCGTTCACGTTGCAAGAGCTGTAAACCGGTGACACACACGGAGAGAATCGCCACGGGACCGTCGTCGAGCGGCCGCCAGACCGGAGGCCCGGACCGGCGGCCCGACGGACGTGCTGGATCAGCGCAAGAAACTTTTCCTCGGAGGACGCAACCATGAATCGGACGAACCACCTTCGCGTCGTCGTCGTGTCAGCGGCTCTCGCCGTCGCGGTCGCGGCATCTGGACCGGCGGTCGCCGAGGACACGTGCTGCTTCACCAACTTCCGATTCGCGGGTGGGTGCATCATCATCCCGTCCGGATCGGAGACCTGCACCAGCATTCTGGCCTACCTCAACAACTTCGACAGCGTCGGCCGCTCTTACTGCGACAACACGACCATCCGCGGCGGTTGGAGCCAGGTGGAGTGTGGCACCGCCATGGACAACCGCCCGCAGGCGCTGACGCCGGAGGCACCGCAGCAGGCGCCTCCGGTTCAGCAGCAGCGGCGTCGCGTGCAACCGGTGGATCCCCGCACCGCACCGAGGGCACAGGACGCGAATTTGATGCAGGTCTCGTCCCCGCTCCAGGTCCGTTTCGATGAGCCCATCGATGCCGCGACCGCCGGCGCGGGCCAGACGATCACCGGTCGCCTGGCGAACGATCTCGTGGACGGCGACACCGTGGTCGCTCCCGCCGGGAGCATGGTCCAGGCGCAGCTCGTTCCCACCAGCTATTGGACGAGCGGCGAGGGCGATGCATTCAGCGTCCACGCGACCGCGATCGCGGTCGGCGACAGCATGTTACCGCTGAGGGCGAGCGCGGTCGCGACGTCAAGCACTAGGCTCGAGGTGCTCGAAGGCACTCTGGTCAGCTTCGTGGTCGACACCGCAGGCTCCTCGGCGGAAGACGAGGCCTCGCTGCGGTCCGCGACCGCGGCCTGGATGACGACCTGGAATGATCGCGATGCCGCAGCTCACGCCGCGCTCTACGCCGAGGACGCGGTCCTGCTGCCGCCCAACCAACCCGCGGTCTTCGGACGCGAGGCGATCCGCGCCACAGTCGCCGAAGAGATGGCCGCCGGAGGCACCGTGGAGGTCGAAGATCTCGAGGTCGTGGTGGCCGGCAGCCACGCCTACAAGGCGGGCAGATATCGAGTGAGCAACTCTGAGGGCGAGCTGCTCGACCGCGGCAAGTACATCGAGATCTGGACCCACACCGACGGCGAGTGGCTGATCCACCGCGACATCTGGAACAGCAGCCTGGCCGAGAGCTTGGAGCACGATCAGGAGTGACCGTCCGTCGTGCGCGTTGCGACGACATCGGGCCGCCAGCGGGGCCCCGATGTCCCATCTCCGGCGCTTCCGATCCCGGTTCCGCCGCCACGGTACCGGAGAATGGACCGGCCCCGACTTCGCAGCGGAACGGCCGAACCTCTCGCCCCCCGGGGCTTCGCTACAATTCCCAGGCACTTCAGAGTACAGTGAAGAGCGAGAAGGAGGCACCAGGCATGCTGGATCTTCCCCGGCGCCACTGGACACTCGCCACCGCCGCGATGCTCCTGATCGCCGCGTGTACGCTCAATCCGGCCACCGGCGAGCGTCAGCTCTCGCTGATCAGCGAGTCGCAGGAGGTCCAGATTGGCGCGCAGACCCACCCCGAGGTGCTGGCGACCTACGGGAGTTACGACGACCCCGAGTGGCAGAACTACATCCAGCAGCTGGGGTTGAAGATGGCGTCCCACTCCGAGCGGCCCGAGCTGCAGTGGACCTTCACAGTGCTCGACGACCCCGCCGTCAACGCGATGGCGTTGCCCGGCGGCTTCGTCTATGTCAACCGCGGCATCCTCGCTCATTTCAACTCCGAGGCCGAGCTCGCATCCGTTCTCGGCCACGAGATCGGCCACGTCACCGCCCGCCACTCGGTCGAGCAGATGAGCCGGGCGCAGCTCGCCCAGATCGGGCTCGGGGTGGCGGCCATCGCCTCGCCGGAGTTCCGTCAGTATGCCGGCCTCGCCGGCATGGGTGTCCAGCTCCTGTTCCTGAAGTTCGGGCGCGACGACGAGAACCAGTCGGACACCCTCGGTCTGCGCTACATGGTACGCGCCGGCTACGACCCGCGCGAGATGCCGAAGGTCTTCGCCACTCTCGACCGGGTCTCATCTTCGAGCGGCCTGCGGCCGACACCCGAGTGGATGGCGACTCACCCGAATCCCGGCAACCGGATCGCCAGCATCCGGGCCAGGATCCGCAAGCTACCCGCGGAAACGTTGGACGGCATCGTGAAACGGCGCGAGTACCTCGCACGCCTCCAGGGAATGGTCTTCGGCGACGACCCGCGGCAGGGCTACGCCGTCGGCCGGGTCTACTACCACCCCGGGCTCGCGTTCCGGCTGACCTTTCCAGACGGCTGGCGGATCATCAATCAGCGGTCCTTCGTGGCCGGCCTCAGCCCGCGGGAGGACGCGGCCGTGGTGCTGGCAATCGAGGACGCACGCACCCCCGCCGAGGCCTATGACGCCTTCTTCGCCCAGCGGGGCATCCAGAGAGGACCGAGCCGGGGACGGGACCTCTACGCCTTCAGAGCGCTCGACAACCAGACCGGGGCGCCGACCGCCCAGGGACTGATCGCCTTCATCAACCACGGCGGCCGCGTCTACAAGCTGATGGGCTACACCGCAGTCAAAACCTACAACGCGTACGAACGCGGCATGTACGACGCGCTCGTCAGCTTCGCAGAGGTCACCGACCGCCGGCACCTCGAGGTCGATCCCGCCACCGTCGATGTCGTCCGCGTCCCGCAGCGGATGACCCTGTCGGAGTTCGTCTCGAGGTTCCCTTCCACGATCGAGCTCGAGAAGCTCGAGCTCATCAACGGCGTCAGCGCCGACGCGCTGATCGAGGAGGGCAGCTTCCTGAAACGGATCGTCGGTGGGCAGCTTCCAGAGCACTAGCGACAGCGGGCGAGTACCCAAGGCGAAGCCGGACGATCCGTGTCAGCGTATCTGAACGGTGACGGTGGCGGTCCGCGGTAGCGGTCAACGGTGGCGGTGGCGGTGAACGGTGGCGGTCGACGGTGGCGGTGGCGGTCGGCGGCGGCGGTGGCGGTGGCGGTCGGCGGTGGCGGTGGCGGTCGACGGTGGCGGTGGCGGCCCCGGTCGCGGATCGCGGACGCGGTCGCGGATCACGGTCGCGGATCGCGGATCGCGGACGCGGTCGCGGTCGCGGTTCCGGTCGCGGCCCACGGTCAGCGGTGGTCGTGGCGGTGGCGGTGACGGTAGACGGTGGCGGCCCACGGTCGCGGACGCGGTCGCGGTGACGGTGGCGGTGGCGGCCCCGGTCGCGGATCGCCGACGCGGTCCACGGTCGCGGAACGCGGTCGCGGATCACGGTCGCGGTCGCGGTCGCGGTCGCGGTTCACGGTCGCGGACGCGGTCGCGGACCCGGTGGCCGTGACGGTGACGGTGGCGGTCCACGGTCGCGGAACGCGGTCGCGGATCACGGTCGCGGTCGCGGTCGCGGTCGCGGTTCACGGTCGCGGTCGCGGTCGCGGACCCGGTGGCGGTGGCGGTGAACGGTCGCGGTGGCGGCCCCGGATCACGCCACGCCTCAGCCCGCGGGATGCAGCA
>CAZSTH010000067.1:0-21454 GCA_964609835.1 uncultured Thermoanaerobaculia bacterium | reverse complement strand
GACGACCTCGGCTACGCCTGGGAGCGGTTGGCCCGATTCGAGATGGATCAGGGGCTCGACCCCAGGCCGTCCCTCGACCGGGCGGTGGGTGCGTTCTCGCGAGCCATCGAGCTCGGCCCGCGCTACGCCAATGCCTACAACAACTCCGGCATCGCCCACTGGCGGCGCGCGCGCTACCTGATGCGAACCGGAGACGACCCCACTGCAGATCTCGACCGCGCCTTCGACGCATTCGGCGCCGCGATCGAGCGTAATCCCTCCTACGCCTACGCCTTCGCCAATCGCGGCCTCGCCGGGAGAACGCTCGCCCTGTACCGCCTCGACCAGAGCGACGACCCGACCGGGATTCTCGACCGCGCCCGCGCCGATCTCGACCGTGCGATCCAGCTCAATCCACAGATTTTCTGGGCCTATCCTGAACGCACCGCAGTCGAGCTGCTCGCCGCCCGATGGTCGATGAACGGCGGGGCCTCGCCCGCTGACGCGCTCGAGGCGGCAGCGGCCTCGGCGGACAAGGCGCTCGCCGCGAACCCCTCGAATCCCGTCGCCTACCAGAGCGCCGCCGAGGTTTGCCGCTGGCGGGCGGAGTGGGGCCTGCAACGCAAGCGCCCGGTCCGCGGCGACATCGTGTCCGGCCGCCGGCTGGTCGAGCGCGCGCTCGAACTCAACCCGCGGCTCGCTGCTGCAATGGTGACGGACGCCGGCCTCAAAACCGTTCAGGCATCCGCCGAGAGTGATCACCGGATCCGCGCCGCGCTCCTTGCCGAGGCCGCCGCCGAGCTCGATCGCGCGGTTGCCACCAACCCGCTGCTCGAGGCCGAATCGACCGACCTGCGGCAGCGCATCGTCGCGCTCACCGAGAACACCGCACAGTGAAGACCCGCGCCGGGGAGAGACCATGAGGAAAGCCATCGCTGTTTCGTTGCTCGCGCTCGTGACGGTACCGATCTTCGCGGCCAAGATGACGGCGTACGTCGACTTCGACCGCACGGCCGACTTCGAGAACTTCCGAACTTTCGCCTACTTCGAGACTCTGGCGACGTCGGTCGTGGACGAGGCCCCGCCGGTGCACGAAATGATCAAGCTCCTGATCGTCAAGCGGCTTCGAGAGAGCGGTCTGGAGATGGTGGAGGAAAGCCCGGACATCTATGTCACCTACCATACCGACACCGACCAGGAGCTGCGGATGAACGACACCCTCTACCAGTACCACTACAGCGCCGGTTGGTTTTGGAGCCCGTTGTGGGGCAGCGGCATGGACGTGTCGAGCTACAGCCGCGGGTCCCTGATCGTCGACATCTGGCGGCCGGATACGAAGGAGCTGATCTGGCGCGGCACCGTGGTCGGCATCGTGCCCGACAACCCGAGTCCGAAAAAGGCGCAGAAAACCATCGAGAAGGCGCTCGAGAAGATCGCCGACGAGTGGCACAGGCAATACAAGCTGTCGCAGAAGAAGGGCGCGAAGCCACGGGAGAACTGAGGCATCGTCAGCATTCGGAATTTCACACCCAGCCGTGCTTGTGCCGCAAGGTAAAATTGAATGGTATGGCCCTGCCTCTGTTCCACTCGAGCCTCCAGGAGGCTCTCGCCAAGCTCGCACGGCGGGAGTACACCACCACCGAGGAGCGGGACGCCCTGCTGCAGACGGTCTTCGACTCTCAAAACATCAAGCCCAAAGACGTCGTGTGGATGGCGTTTCGCCCCGACCGCTTCCTCCGCAACGCCGCCGTACGGGTCCTGCGCCGGCTGCGGACACCAGCGACGGTCAACCAGTTCATCGCCGAGAGCCGCGGCAAGAACGAGGCCTCGCTGCGGGCCGCGGCCGAGATCCTGTTCGGGCTCCGCATTCCCGAGGTCGAGGAACACCTCATCTCCCTCCTCGCCATCGACGACGAGGCGGTTCGTGAGGCCACCCGGCGGCTGGTCGTCGAAGCTCCGGTCTCTGCCTCGATGGAGGCGCTGTTCTGGCGCCTGGTGCAGACCGGCGGGCCCGACGACCGGCGAGTGTTCCTCGAGCGCCTCGCGCTGCTCGACTTCAATCCCGACAACCTGCCGCGTTGGAACACCCTCACGGCCGACCAGGACCCTGCCATCCGGGCGACCGCGCTCAAGGTGCTCGCCTTCAACTGCCCGCAGCCGGCCGTCGACCAGATCGTCGACAACCTCGCGCGCGTCGACTACGCCACCCAGCAGCAACTGATCTCGGCCCTCAGCTCGGTCGCGCGCGAGCTCGGCCCCGAGTTCGTGGACCGGCTGCTGCCGCTGATGGCCTCGGGCGAGGCGGGAACCCGGTCGGCGATCATCAAGATCCTGCTGTCAATGGACAACCGGCACGAGCTCGTCAAGCAGTACCTCAAGTTCTCGAAGAGCCTCGCCGGTTGGGCTCGCGACCGTGCACTGGACTCCATGAAGGAGTTCGGCAGCGACCTCGTCGAGCCGACCATCGAGCTGCTGTCGGACCGCGACGAGGAGATCCGCGGATTGGCCCTGGTGGTCGCCGGGTCGTTCGACGATCCCCGCATCATCCCCGCCACCGTCGGCCTCCTGCAGGACCCCGACTGGTGGCTGCGGGTCACCGCCGCCGACACCCTGGGGCGTTTCGACGACCCCAGAGGAGTGGATGCTCTCATCCGCACCCTCGAGGACCCGGAGGCAAGGTGGGCGGCGGTGGAGGCTCTCGGCCGCATCGGAGACCCGCGGTCGCTGCAGGCGCTGGCAAAGCTGCTCGCCGATCCGGCACCCGAGATCCGCATCGAGGTGCTGCTCGCCATGAGCAAGTTCAACCACCCCAAGATCCTGGAGGCGCTCCAGCGGGTGGCGGCGACCGACCCGGACCGTGTCGTGCGCGGCCGTGCGCTCGAGATCGCGGAGGATGTGGCGCGGCGAATGAACGCGACCGTCGACGACGCCGAAGGACTCCGCGCCAAGGCCCTCCGCATCGAGACCGGCGACAACGAGCCCCGGCTCCACTCGTTTCTGGTCGAGACCCGAAACCGCGGCGGCTCCGACTTCCACCTCTCGGTCGGCCTGCCGCCGTTGATGCGCAAGTCCGGCGCGCTCCAGGAGCTCGACGGCGAGCGCTTCGCGGCCGGCGAGACCGAGGCCATGATCCGCGAGATCCTCACCGAGGAGCAGCAGCAGCAGCTGATCGAGGAGCAGCAGCTCGACCTCTGCTACTACGTTCCCCGCGCCGGACGCTACCGCACCAACGTCTTCGTCGACCACCAGGGCGTCAATGCGGTCATGCGGGTGATCCCGGAACAGCCGCCGACCATCGACGAGATCGGCCTTCCCGGCCACCTCGCGAAGATCGCGTCCCACCACCAGGGGCTGGTCCTCGTCTGCGGCCCCGCCGGCTGCGGCAAGACGACCACCCTCGCCGCCCTCGTCAATCTTTTCAACGAAACCCGGCAGGCCCACATCATCACCCTCGAGGAGCCGGTCGAGTTCGTTCATCCGTTCAAAAACTGTCTCGTCAATCAGCGCGAGATCGGCAGGGACACCGAATCCTACGCCAAGGCTCTGCGTGGCGCGCTGCGCGAGGACCCCGACGTCATCGTCATCGGGGACCTGCGCGACAACGAGTCGATCTCCCTCGCCCTGACGGCCGCCGAGACCGGCCACATCGTTCTCGGCACGCTCAGCTCGACGACCGCCGCCAAGGCCGTCGACCGGGTCATCACGAGCTTTCCCTACGGCGAACAGCCGCAGGTACGGGTGGCCCTGGCCGAGTCGCTCAAGTACGTCATCGCGCAGCGCCTGCTGCCGATCGCC
Source organism: uncultured Thermoanaerobaculia bacterium (assembly GCA_964609835.1). Taxonomy (GTDB): domain Bacteria; phylum Acidobacteriota; class Thermoanaerobaculia; order Thermoanaerobaculales; family Sulfomarinibacteraceae; genus Sulfomarinibacter. The sequence goes on along the minus strand of CAZSTH010000067.1, from coordinate 17,680 downwards.
GGCTCGCACGACCGGATCGCCTGCTTCGAGGTGCTGATCGGCACCATGTCGGTGACCAATCTGATCCGCGACGAGAAGACCTTCCAGCTGCCGTCGGCCATGCAGATGGGTCGCTCTCTCGGAATGCAGTCGTTCGACGACGGCCTTCGTGAGCTGGTGCGCGCCGGCAAGATCTCCGGAGAAACCGCCTACCTCCACGCCAGCAGCCGCGACGACTTCGAGGCCCTGGTGTCCGACGGCTTCATGGAGTCCGGGCTGTGACGATCTCGGAGCAGCGCCGCATCGACCGCTTTCTGCGCCTGATGAACGACCGGGGAGCGTCCGACCTCCACTTTTCCGTCGGCCGCCCGCCCATGCTGCGGGTGGCCGGGTCGATGGAGCAGATCCGCTACCGGACCGTCAAGGAGCCCGATCTCGTCGACCTCATCCGGCCGATCGCGCCCGACAGCCGGTGGAAGGAGTTCCACGAGCGCGGCGACACCGACTTCTCGTACGAGCTGGCCGGCGTCGGCCGTTTCCGGGTCAATCTCTTCCGCCAGCAGCGGGGCTCCGGCGCGGTTTTCCGGATCATCCCGTCGAAGATCATGACCATCGAGCAGCTCGGTCTGCCGCAGCAGCTGCACCGCCTCGCGGACGTCCGCAACGGCCTCGTGATCGTCACCGGCCCGACCGGCTCGGGAAAGAGCACCACGCTCGCCGCCATCATCGACCTCATCAACCAGCACACCAGCTACCATATCGTCACCATCGAGGACCCCATCGAGTTCGTACACCAGAACAAGAAGTGCCTCATCCACCAGCGCGAGATCGGCACCCACGCCGGGGGATTCGCATCCGCCCTGCGGGCGGCCGGCCGCGAGGACCCCGATGTGGTGCTGGTCGGCGAGCTCCGCGACCTGGAGACAATCTCCATGGCACTGTCGGCGGCAGAGCGAGGGACGATCGTGTTCGCCACCCTGCATACCAACAACGCCGTCAAGACCGTCGACCGCATCGTCTCCGTCTTCCCCGCGGGTGAGCAGGAGGGCGCCCGCAACGTGCTCGCCGAGTGCCTCAAATCGGTGGTCGCGCAGCAGCTGCTGCCGAAGGTCGGCGGCGGCCGCATCGCCGCGGTCGAGATTGTCTTCGTTACCCCCGCCATTTCCAATCTCATCCGGCGTGGCAAGACGGCCCAGGTCACGTCGTTGATCCAGGGCGGGGTCAAGCAGGGGATGATTGACATGGACACGTCGATCCGCGAGCTGTACGACAACGGCCTCGTCACCGCACGAGCGGCCTACGACAAGGCGATCGACAAGGAGCAGTTCAAGGACCTGGTGGAGGACATCGCGATCCCCGCCGAGGCCGACAACGGCGAGTCGGCCGAATGAGGCATGGCCCGCCTCCGGCCCACCGGCGGCCCGTGCTACATCCTGCCGATGGTCGCTGACGACGCCGACTCCTTCACACTCTTCCTCGAGCTCTACGGCGGCCTCCCCCGCGCCGCACCAGGATCCGACGCCGCCACCCGCCGGGCGCTGGCCCTGCTCCCGTCCGGAGATCGTCGCGCAGTGCTCGATCTCGGCTGCGGGCCGGGTGCGCAGACGCTGAGCCTCGCCGACGGCCTGCCGGAGGCCGACATCGTCGCTCTCGACATCCTGCCGATGATGGTGGCCGAGACTCGCCGCCGATGCCGGCGGGCAGGTCTCGGCGATCGCGTCGTGGCAACAGTTGCCGACATGGCACGGCCGCCGGTGGCCCCGGCCACCTGCGATCTCCTGTGGTGCGAGGGGGCCATCTACGTTTTGGGAGTCGAGGCGGGATTGCGGCTCTGGCGGCCGCTGCTCGCCCCCGGCGGGTGCGTCGTCTTCAGCGACGCCCTGTGGCTTCAGCCCGAGCCGCCCGGCGAGGTGCTCGACTGGTGGCTCGGCGAGTACCCCGCCATCACCGGCGCCCGCGGGATCCGCCACGCGGTCGAGTCCGCAGGCTTCGAGGTCATCGCGAGCTTCACGCTGGCCGAGGATGACTGGTGGGAGGGCTACTACCGACCGCTCGAGGCCACGATCCCCCGATTCCTGGCCCGTCACCCGGACAACCAGGCCGCCGCTGCCGTCGCGGAGGGAGCGGCCGTCGAGATTTCCATGCTCCGGCGCTTTGCGGCATGGTACGGCTACGCCTTTTTCGTGGCCCGACCGCGCCAGTGACGTCCGCGTCCGGGAACCATGTCGGTGAGCTGGTAGTGCGGGCGTCCCGCCCGCACGTCTCGATCACGGTCGCCTGCGCTGTGCGGCCGAAACGGCCGCCCCACACGGCCCATCGCCGCCGCAGCCGTTTGTGGGGCACGCGTCTCGCGCGCCGGGTGGGCGGGTGGCACTCGATACGGCCGCGGACACGGTTGGCTGGTTCGGCCGCGGACGCGGATCACTGAAGCGGGCGAGATGTCACCGAGTCGACGAACTCCCGGATCGCCGCGAAGTAGGCCGCACCGCCCACCAGCCAGGTCTCGTTGTGGCCGGCGCCGACCACCTCGTGGAAGCGCTTGGGCTTCGGCGCGGCCTCGAACAGCCGCCGTCCCAGCTCGTACGGCACCACGCGGTCGGACCTGGAGTGGATGAAGAGCTTGGGGCATCGCACGCGGGGGATCTTCGACAGCGAGTCCATGCGCGTGCGCACGAAGGCCCTCGGGACGAACGGGTAGTGGGTCGCCGCCATGTCAGGGATGGAGGTGAAGCTCGACTCGACGATCAGCCCTGCTGGCTCTACACCGGCAGCGAGGTCGACCGCAACCGCTCCACCCAGCGACTTGCCGAAGATCACGATTCTACCGGGGTCGACGCCCCGGCTGGTCGTGAGCTCCCTCCATGCGGCACAGGCATCGAGGAAGAGACCCTTCTCGGATGGGCGGCCCTCGCTGCGGCCGTAACCGCGGTAGCCGACGAGGAACACCTGGGCTTCGGCGCGGATCGCCAGCTCGACGGCCAGCTCCGCGCGGTCGCTGAGATTTCCCGCGTTGCCGTGGAAGAAAAGCAGGAGAGGGTCGTTCTCCCCGCTCTCCGCCCGCCGCACCCTCCAGCCGTGGATCCGGACTCCGTCGTCCGTCCCCATCCAGTGGTCGGTGAACACGCAGCCGGTGCCGCGGCCAATCTCGTCCACATCCCAGCGCCCCGCCGGGTGGCGCGTCGGGAAGAAGATCAGCGGTTCCTCGAAGAAAACCATGGCGCCGAGCATGGTAGCGAAACCGGCGGCGGCGAGCACCGCGAAAACGGCGAGACGTTTCATGGAACCGGTTCCGCCATTTCGCCGCTCGATGCTCGGCATCGAGCGGCGAAATGGCGGGGCTAGGAGGACTCGAACCTCCGACCTTGAGTTTAGGAAACTCCTGCTCTATCCACCTGAGCTATAACCCCGCACCCGGTTCGATGCTAGAGATCGGGGCCAACCGTGTCAATCTACGCGATCCTCGTCCCAACAGAAAAATCGGCACGGGACGTGACAGATCCCGAAGGGCAGGCGCCGGGAGGCCGACAGTCGTGCGCCCGAGAGTCCTGTCTCACCGACTCCCCGGTGCCTACTCCGGAACCGCGCTGCCGTCCACCCACAGCGTGCCGGGAAGCCCGAGCACGAAGTGCAGGCCATCCTGCTCCAGGTTCGGAATCCACAGCGGCAGGCCCCGGCGGTCGGCGGCCTCGGCGAGCCTGGCGATCAGGATCCCTGCCGGAGTACCGCTCCCGAGCCCATCGGTCACCCAACCGGGCACCCGTACCGCAGACGCCTCGGCCACCGCCGGCACCTCGTCGCAGGTCGCCGATTCAACGGCCAATTCGTCCCGACCGGCGGCCGACACCAGCCAACGCCCGCTGGCGCAGCCGCCCAAATCCTGCGGCCATGCCAGCCACGCGCTGGCCGGGGCGGGAGCCTCATCCAGCCACCATCGGCCGACCATGCGGCCACCGGGCAGCTCCCGTACCGGCGCCGGAACGGATGCGCTCGCGAACCGATCGTCTCCGCTGCCCGCGACGAGACCGCGGCAGATGTCGGCCGACTTCTCGCGGCCGCCAACGGCCTCGAACATCAGCAGGTCGGGGAGCGGCTGCCGCCGCCGATCCGCCAGTTCACGCCATGCCCCCGCGACCTCGACCCAGTCGACCTCACCCGCGACCAACAACGCCGGCCACCCCACGAACGCCGGCAGCACCCCGAGCGCGCCGGCAAGCTCCGCGAGCAAGCTCAGCATGCGGCCCCGACCGAGCTGGTGGTGCCAAAACTGCGCGTCGGCGAGGTGGACCACCGACACCCTGTCGGCGCACGCCGCGAGATCGAGAACATCCGCCTCCGACATCCCGTCCCCGGGCACGTCGCCTGCACCTGCTGCTGCCTCCAGGGCCTCGAGGGCGGCGAGCGACGAGCACGGCAGCCACGCGGCGCCGCCGACCGCCAGGCGCACAGCGTCCAGCAGCGACTCATCGCTGCCGGTGACGACCACCGATCGCCGCCGCTGGGACCTGGACAGCGACCACAGGAGATCGAGCCGGCCACCGGCGTCATCAGCGATGACCAGGGCCGCCGGCACGGACACCCCGCTCGACCCGGCGCTCTCGAACACGCTTGTGACGGCGCGCAGAAGCGGTTCGGGGGGCTGGCCCAGAATCCGCATTCACGCGCCGTCCGCCGCGATCCGAAAACCGTCCCCGACCTCGATCCGGTCATCGTCGGCGGCTTCGACGGAACGCACCTCCGACCAGCGCGGCCCCCCGGCAACCGCCTCCGCGAAACGGCGGTGCTGGTCGTCACTGCCGCCGACGACGGCCTCCACGGTCCCGTCGGCCATGTTCCTGACCCATCCCGAGACGCCCAGGTCGGAGGCGCGGCGTAAGACGAAGTAGCGGAAGCCGACACCCTGCACCCGGCCAGCGATGCGGTAGCGCTTGACACTGATCATGCCGCGCCCCGCAGCAACGTGGAAGACTGTCGGTGATGCACGCGCTTTTGGCAACAACCACCGACGGGCGCCCATTTCAGGGCTCGGGCGTCTCCTCTTCCGAACGGGCGGCACGCCGCCCGTAGGCCTGAATGAGCCAGAAACCGCCGATCAGGAGCACGACGAACGCGATCGACAGCCAGTTGAACCACCGGAACAGGAAGGTGCGGATCGTCTCGCCGAAGTAGTACAGGAGCACGCCCTCGGTCATGAATCGGAGACACCGGGAACCGATCGACGCGAGCACGAAGATCTTGAAGTTGATCTTGAAAGCGCCGCCCGCAATCGTGAAGACTTTGTAGGGGATCGGCGTCAGGCCGGCGATGCCCGTCGCCCAGGCGTTGAAGCGGTCATACAGCCGTTCCACCGCGCGAATCTTCGCGTGCTTAAAAAAGCGGTAGAGCAGGGGCCGGCCGCCGTACAGGCCGATGCCGTAGCCGAGAATGCCTCCGAGAACACTGCCCGCCGAGCACACGAACCCGTACCAGATGGCCTGCCCCGGATCGGCGACCCCGAGGGTGATGAGCAGTACGTCCGGAGGGATCGGGAAGAACGAGCTCTCGGCGAAGGCGAGCAGGAAGAGCCACCATCCGGGGTGCGGCATCGCGGCGAGCGAGTCGATCCAGGCGAACAGTCGCTCCTTCATCCGGACCGCTCCTCCCAACCGTATCGGCCGATCAGCGGCACGAAGCAGGCCCCTTTCAACTCGTGCGCGAAGGTCCGCTCCCCGCGCCTGCGGACGATCTTGAGGACCTGACGGTCGCGGCCACCGACCGGCACCACCAGCCGGCCACCGTCAGCCAGCTGGTCCACCAGGGGCTGGGGGACCTCCGGAGCCCCGGCTGTCACGATGATCGCGTCAAACGGCGCCTGCGCACGCCAACCGAGAGTGCCGTCCATGACCTTGACACTGACGTTCTCGATGCCCAACCGGTCGAGGACGATCTTGGCCTGGCGGGCGAGTGACGCCACCCGTTCGACCGAGAAAACGAAGCGCGCCAACTGCGCCAGGACCGCGGCCTGGTACCCGGAGCCGGTGCCGATCTCGAGCACGCGGTCCCCGTCGCCGACCCGCGCCGCCTCCGTCATCAACGCCACAACCCGGGGCTGCGAGACGGTCTGTCCCTCCCCGATGCTGATCGACACGTCGTCCGAGTAGGCCTGGTGCCGAAAGGCCTCGGGCACGAACAGGTGGCGGGGCACCTCCGCCATCGCCTCGAGCACCCGCGCATCGGACACTCCCCCTTCGCGCAGCGATGCGGCCATCTGCTGCCGACGGTAGGCGAGCCCGTCATCCGCCATCGGTCACCGCTCCTCGAGGCCGGTGGAGTCGAGCCACGGCAGGTCCTCCTCGCGCAGGCGATCGAGCAGGCTGCGGCCCGTCATGTCGAGCTGCAACGGGGTCACGGACACGAAGCCCGAGGCCACCTCGTGAAAGTCGGTGTCCGGGATCGGCTCCCACACCGGCTGCCCTCCGCCGATCCAGAAGATCCTCCGGCCCCTCGGATCTCGCTGCTCGACCACGCCCTCGGTGTACCGACGGACGCCCAGGGTCGTCAGCCTGACTCCCTTCGGGATGCCGAGCGGGACGTTGACGTTGAGCAGGGAGTCCTTCGGCAGGCCCGTCTCGAGAATCCAGCGGCACAACGTCTTCGAGAACTCCGCCGCGAGGTGAAAGCTCATGCCCTCGCCGACCTCGAGCGACACCGCCATCGCAGGGACGCCGAGAATCACGCCCTCGAACGCGGCCGATACGGTTCCCGAGTAGTGGACGTCCGCACCCATATTGAAGCCGAAGTTGATGCCCGACACCACCACGTCCGGCGGCCGTCCTCCCATCAGGTTGGCAACCGCGAGCGCCACGCAGTCGGTCGGCGTTCCGTCCACCGCTACCCGGCGGTCGGCGAGGCGCTTGATCCGGAGCGGCCGATCGAGGGTCAGTGCGTGCGACACCGCCGACTGCTCCGAGTCCGGAGCCACGACCCACACCTCGCCGAGACCGTCGAGCGCATCAGCCAGGATCTGAATGCCCTCCGAGGTATAGCCGTCGTCGTTGGTGACGAGGATTCGCGGAGCGTCGCTCACGGACGGGATTATCACACGTCCCATTTCAGCCGGCCGGATTTCCCTGAGCAACGGCGCTATGCGATACTCCTCCAGCGCTGGAGGCATCGGCACAACCCCCCTCCAATCCGCAACAATCTCCGAAGGGAGCGCCCATGCAGCGTGAGATTCTTCTCGGCGACGAGGCGGTCGGCCTCGGCGCCATCCAGGCCGGACTCAGCGGTGTCTACGGTTACCCCGGCACTCCGTCGACCGAGATCTTCGAGTTCGTCGAGCGGCGAACCAAGAAGGCCGGCGACGTCCACGCCTTCTGGTCGACCAACGAGAAGGTCGCCTACGAGGAGGCCCTCGGCATGAGCTGGGCGGGGAAACGGGCACTGGTGTGCATGAAGCATGTCGGCCTCAACGTCGCGGCGGACGCTTTCATGAACTCCGCTGTCACCGGGACCAACGGCGGCCTCGTGCTGGCCGTCGCCGACGATCCCGGCATGCACTCGTCGCAGAACGAGCAGGATAGCCGGTTCTTCGCGCAGTTCGCTCTCATCCCGTGCTTGGAGCCCCGCAACCAGCAGGAGGCCTACGACATGATGTTCGAGGCCTTCGACCTCTCCGAGGAGCTTTCGATCCCGGTCATGATCCGTCTCGTGACAAGGATCGCCCACAGCCGGTCCGGCGTGGTGACCCGGGAGTCGCGCCCCCAGAACCCGCTGCAGCCGGCGCGCGAGATCAAGAAGTGGACACTGCTCCCGGTCAACGCCCGCGTTCAGTACGCCCACCTGACCGACAAGCAGCCCGAGCTCCTGCGCCGCGCCGAGGACTCCGACCACAACCAGCTCGAGCTGAGGGGCAGTGCCGGAATCCTGGTCTGCGGCCTCGCTGACAACTACCTGCGCGAGAATCTCGCCCCCGACCACAATCGGTCGATCCTCAGCGTCCGCCACTATCCGCTGCCGGCGGCCAAGGTCCGCGAGCTCGTGGCCCACGTGGACGAGCTGCTGATCATCGAAGACGGTTATCCGCTGGTCGAGAACATGTTGCGCGGGCTGTTCGGCATCGAAGGCGTCCACATCAGAGGCCGGATGACGGGCGAGATCCCGCGCACCGGTGAGCTCAACCCAGACATCGTTCGGACCGCCCTCGGACTCGAGCCGCGCCCCGCGGCGCGCACCCCCGAGACTGGAATCGCCAACCGGCCGCCGGCCCTGTGCAAGGGTTGTCCGCACGTCGATTCGTTCCGCGCCCTCAACGAGGCCCTGAGCGAGTTCGAGAACCCGCAGGTGTTCTCCGACATCGGCTGCTACACCCTGGCCGCGCTGCCGCCGCTCGAGGCGGTCCACAGCTGCGTTGCCATGGGCGCATCGGTGGGTATGGCCGCCGGCGCCGCGCACGCCGGGTACACGCCCGCGGTGGCCGCCATCGGCGACAGCACCTTTTCGCACGGTGGCATCACGCCGCTTTTGTCAGTGGTCCAGCAGCGCGTCAACCTCAACCTTCTGGTGCTCGACAACAGCACCGTCGGCATGACCGGAACCCAGCGCTCCATGTCCACCGGCGACACCCTCGACCAGATCATCCGCGGCACCGGAATCGAGAAGGAGCACATCAGGATCATCGAACCGACCCCGAAGAACCACGAGCACAACGTCGCCGTGCTGCGCGAGGAGTTGGCCTACGACGGTCCGAGCGTGATCATCGCACGCCGCACCTGCCTCGAAGCGCTCAAGCGGCCGTCGAACTGAGGGAGCCGATGGAGAAGAACATCATTCTCGCAGGGGTCGGCGGTCAGGGCATCCTGTCGATCGCATTCGTGATCGACAACGCCGCACTCGAAGCCGGCTACCACTTCAAACAGGCCGAGGTCCACGGCATGGCGCAGCGCGGCGGGGCCGTCCAATCACACCTCCGTTACGGCAACGCCGAGATCTACTCGGACATCATCCCCACCGGCGCCGCCGACATGGTGCTGTCGGTGGAGCCGCTGGAGGTGCTGCGGTACTGGCACTACCTCAGGCCCGGCGGCTGGATCGTCACCTCGGTCACGCCATATGTCAACATTCCCGACTATCCAGACCACGAGGGGCTGCTGGCAGAGCTCGCGTCCTTCGACAACATCGTCATGGTCGACACCGGAGCGCTGGCGCGCGCCGCCGGCAACCTGCGCGCCCAGAACATGGCCGCAGTCGGAGCGGCGTCTCCCCTGCTCGACTTCTCCGAGGCCCAGCTGCTGCGGTTCGTCGAAATGCTCTTCGCCCGCAAAGGGGACAAGATCGTCGCCGTCAACCAGCTCGCCTTCCGTTTCGGCCGAGCTGCGGGCCTCTTCTATCGCGGTCTGGTGGACGCTGGAATGGATCGCGCGGCGGCCGTCAAGCTGACCAGCAAGCTCGATCCTGCCACGCTCGACGTCGAGCTGGCCGGCGCCTGGGCGTCGGCCGTCGGCAGCGACCGGGAGAAGCTGTCAGCGGTGCTGGCGGAGGAGGACGCGGTCGCGTGCGATCGGGTGGCAACGCTGACCTGACCGCTCGCGCGCAGCTTCGCGTCGCGCGAGCGCGGCCGGAACGGAGATAAGATGGCGATCGATGTAGCCGAGATAGAGGGTATTTTCCGCGCCGTCCACCGCCAGGGGCGTCAGCGCCTCTTCGAGCACGAGTGCTACCGCCTCCTCGAGGCCACCGGGGCCGAGGCCGCACCGGCGAGCCGGCTGATCCCGATCGGTCGGCAGCCCACAGCGTCCGACCTCGCCGGCCTCTCCGGCGACCGGGTGGTCTTGAAGGTGGTTTCGCCGGACATCACCCACAAGACCGAGGCCCGCGGCGTGCGGATCGTCGCCCGCGAGATCGGCGCCGTCGAGGCCGGCTACGACCTCATGACGCGCGAGGTGCCGGCGGCCTACGCAGCCTACCTCGAGCGCCAGGGCGACGGCCCCGGCGGCTCACAGCTGCAGAGCAGGATCGCCGACCGCCTGGTCGGGGTCCTGCTCTGCAGCTATATGCCGCCCGACGCTCAGGGCTTCGCCACCGAGCTCTTCGTGGGACTCCGCGACACCACCGAGTTCGGTCCCATCATCTCTGCGGGCCTCGGCGGCGTCGAGATGGAGATTCTCGCCCGCAAGACACAGAAGGGCGCTGCGATCGCGATCTCGCCCGCCGGCACCGTCAGCGGCAAGCAGTTCTTCCGGCAGTTCCGCGCCACCCTGAGCTACGAGCGGCTGTCGGGTCGGATGCGCGGCGCGCGGCGGCTGGTGGACGACGCCATCCTGATCGAGTGCTTTCAAGCCTTCATCGATCTCGCCAATCACTTCTCCGCAGCCAACCCCGACGCCGAGTTTCACGTCGAGGAGCTCGAGGTCAACCCGTTCTCCATCTCGGGGGGACTGATGGCACCACTCGACGGAGTGTGCTCGTTCCGCATCGCCTCGGCGCCACCGCAGCCGCGCCCGATCGCCAAGATCGAGCACCTCCTCAAACCGGCCACCGCGGCGGTGATCGGCGTCTCCGAGCGCTCCCACAACATGGGTCGCATCATCCTCAACAACCTCGCAGCGGCCGGCTTCGACCGGGGCGCAATCACCGTGGTGCACCCCTCCGCCGACGAGATCGACGGCGTGGCCTGCGTCCCGGATGTCACCGAACTCCCGAGCAAGGTCGATTTGTTCGTGGTGGCGGTGGGCGCCGCGCAGGTTCCGCCCGTAATCGGCGACATCATCGAGCACGACCGCGCCAATGCAGTCATTCTGATCCCGGGCGGGCTCGGCGAGAAGGAGGGATCTGAAGAGCTCGAGCGCGAGATCAAAGACAGGATCGTCGCCGCCCACCGCACCGACGACGGCGGTCCGGTCTTTCTCGGCGGTAACTCGCTCGGGGTGGTCTCGCACCCCGGGCGCTACGACACCATGTTCATCCCATCGACCAAGCTCCCCAAGTCGCGGGGGCGCCGCGAACGAAGGCTCTGCTTTCTCTCGCAGTCAGGGGCCTTCATCATCTCCAACCTCAGCCGGATGCCGTGGCTCGACCCGGCCTACGCACTCTCCATCGGCAACCAGATCGACCTCACCGCCGGCGACCTGCTGACCTTCATCAAGGACGACCCGCAAATCGAGGTCATCGCCGTCTACATGGAGGGGTTCCAGCCGCGCGACGGACTCGCCTTCGCGGCCGCGGTCCGTGAGGCCACGGCGCTCGGCAGGGACGTTGTCTTCTACAAGGCCGGCCGCACCTCGGAGGGCCGCTCGGCGACCGCCGGCCACACAGCCTCGGTGGCGGGCGACTACGCGGTGTGCGAGGCGGCCCTGGTCCAGGCCGGCGCGATGGTGGCCGAGGACTTCAGCGAGTTCTCCGACCTCCTGCGCGTGTCGCTCACGCTGCGCGGCAAGGTCACGCGCGGCAACCGGCTGGCGGCGGTCTCCAATGCCGGATACGAGTCGGTCGGCATGGCGGACTCGATCCGCCTTTCGAACGCCGAGCTCACGCTGCCCGCGTTCTCTCCCGCCACCGTGACGGCGCTGGCCGCGGCCCTCGAGGCCAACCGCCTCCACGGCCTGGTCGATGTCAAGAACCCCTTCGACGTGACGCCGATGGCGTCGGACAATGTCTATGCGTCGCTGATCGAGACCATTCTCGGCGACGAGGCCGTCGATGCGGTGGTCGCTGGAGTCGTGCCGCTGACCCCCGCCATGCAGACCCTGGCGCCGGGCGAGGGCCACCGGGAGTCGATCCTCGATCCGGGCTCGATCGCTCAGCGCTTGCCCGAGGTTGCCGCCTCCTCCGACAAACCGGTGCTGGCGGTCGTCGACTCCGGAGTCCTCTTCGACCCATTGGCGGACGCCCTGGGCAGCGGGGGGTTGCCGGTCTTTCGATCCGCGGACAGGGCTGTTCGAGCGCTCTGCCGCTGGGTTGACGTGAAGAGGCACTCGAAATGACATCGGTTCCATTTTCGGGGGTTGGAATCTCATACGCCAACTCCCGAAAATAGAGGACACGAAAGGCAGGAAAATGAAGTCTCTCACCAGGAAACTTGAGCTGAACATTACCGATCGAATGGAGTTCGTCAACATTACATCGGAGGTCGAAAACGCGGTGCGGGAGAGCGGCGTCCGGGAAGGGCTCTGCCTGGTCAACGCCATGCACATCACCGCCTCGGTCTTCATCAATGACGACGAGCCCGGCCTCCACCGCGACTACAAGAATTGGCTGGAGGAGCTGGCGCCCTTCGACCCGTCACCGGAGCGCTACCACCACAACCGCACCGGGGAGGACAACGCCGACGCCCACCACAAACGCCAGATCATGGGCCGTGAGGTGGTGGTGGCGATCACCGACGGCGGCCTTGATTTCGGACCCTGGGAGCAGATCTTCTATGGCGAGTTCGATGGGAGAAGGACCAAACGGGTCATGATCAAGGTCATCGGCGAGTAGGATCAGCCTGCCGAGCAGCGCGACGGCGTCAGCTGGCGCGCGGCACGGGTTCGGCGCCTCCGTTCAGGACCCACTCTCCGACGATATCGCGCGAGATCTCTCAACCAGCCGCTGTTTCGGCCACCGGACGGCGGCCGATCACGAATGCCACCACACCGCCGACGATGATCAGCACCCCGCCGAGGAGGCTCAGAGCATCCGGAACCTCCGACCACACCACCAGCCCGAGCAGCGCCGCGAACAGGATCGTGGTGTAGCTGTAGATGGAGACCTGCGCTGCCTCAGCGTGTCGGTAGGCCAGGGTCAGCCCGAACTGGCCGACGGCGGCTCCGATCCCGATCCCGAGCAGCAGCAGCCACTCGCGACCGTGTGGAAGGTGGGGATCGCGGATTACGAACGGCGCCAGCACCACCACCGTCACCAGCGAAAAATGGAAGATGATCGTCTCCACCGCCTCGCGGGTGCGCAGGGCCCGGACCACCGTGTAGGCGCCGCCGGCGAACAGCGAGGACCCCAGCCCGACCAACGCCGGCAGGACGCTGAGATCGAAGCGCGGCTTGATGATGCACAACCCACCTGCAAACGCCACCACCATCGCGAAGACGACCGCCCGCGGCGGCTTCTCGCCGAGGAAAGCCAGGGCGAAGATCGCCACGAAGAAGGGCGACAGCTTGGTCAGCATCGCCGCGTCGGCCAGGATCAGGTGGTCGATGGCGTAGAAGTAGCAGGTCACACCCGCGACGCCGAGCAGCGAGCGCACGATCAACAGGGGCTGGTGGCGCACGCTCCCCAGCAGTGGCCTTCCGGCACCGAGCGCAAAACCGCCCGCGATGAAGAGGGTGATGAGGTTGCGGACAACCACCTTCTCCACCACCGGCACGTCGGCCGCGGCCTTGACGAATGCGCCCATGGCGGCGAAGGCCGCCGCCGACAGAAGCATGAAGAGAACCGCCCTGCGCTGGTCCGGCATGGAATTGTGTCACGCTCTCGACGGCGACGGAGCAATCCTCGGCCGTGTGATCTGCCGGCGCAACGCGGCGAGCGCCTCGGCCCGGGTCTCGAAGTGATTCGATCGAGATGCCGAGTGAACCGCCGTGGCTACCACGAAGGTGCGCGCCGCGTGGCTGCCGCCGTAGCGCACATCGCCAACCGAGTATCGCGCGTTGAACTCGATGAACCGCTCGCGGAGATCGGCGAGCACCTCGCGGGTGACCGACAGCCCGTCGTAACACGTGATGAAGTACGCGGTGGCCGCCTGTGACAGCACGGTCGTTCGCATGAACGAGCTGGCCTCCCTGACCGCCGCCGCGGCGTCGCTGGCGGAAGTGATCGGCTGCTCGAACCCGATCTCCACGATCGGTCCATTCCAGTCGACAACCTCGAGATTCAAGAAGCGATAGGACCTCTTCGGAAGATCGCGGGGCATCGTCTCGAGTCCTCCCGGTCTGTGCTTCGGTCCATTGTGACATGCTTCCGTTTCGGCCGGGGCCGCGAGCTTGAGACACTCGTGCCGGATCCGAAATCCGCCCCCGCGGCTCTGTGGTAGGGTAGCCCCGCCGAGAATGACCGCAGTGGTCGTGTTCCACGGTCTCGTTCCGTCCCCGCCCGCTTGTTCTTTTCGGTCAAACCAACCCGTGAGGTGAAGCATGTCTGACGAAACCATCGGCCAGGACAAGGTCGTCGCAATCAACTACCGCCTGACGGTCGACGGCAATGAGGTCGACTCCACCGCCGGCCGCGAGCCCATGAGCTATCTCCACGGCCACGGCAACATCATTCCCGGCCTCGAAAGCGCCCTCGAGGGGCGCCAGATCGGCGACGAGGTCGCCGTCGAGCTCGGGCCCGACGAGGGCTACGGCCAGCGCGACGATGAGCGGATGGTGCAGGTGGCCCGCGACCAGCTCGGCTTCGAGCCCGAGGTCGGAGCCGTCGTGCGGGCGCAGCTGCCTGATGGGCGCGAGCAGCACCTGATGATCGCCGAGGTGGACGGCGACCAGGTAACCCTCGACGGCAACCACCCGCTGGCCGGAGAAACCCTGCACTTCGAGGTCTCGATCGACTCCGTGCGTGACGCCAGCTCGCACGAGCTCGCCAAGGGACAGGTCGACTGATCTCAACCGGCTCCGCTGAAAAAGGACAGTGCTAGACTGTCCGCACCATGAGCGGCGACAACCGATCGAATCCCGGGCGGCCATTTCGGTGACGTGGCGCTGGAGCCTCGTGAGCCGCGTTGCAAATCTTCAGCCACCACCCGCCAGGATTTCGCGCACCCTCGGGCCGAACACAGCCGGCGATCCGCCGGCTGTTCGCGTTTCCGTGACGACGGGAGGACGAGATGGCGGTTGACACCATCGAGGACGATCACGCGACCCCGGCTGACCGCGAGCAGGAAATCGAACGCGACCCAAGGATTCTGTGGTTCGCGGACGTCGGCAACCAGGACACAGCGCTGGTCGGCGGCAAAGGCGCCTCGCTCGGCGAGATGTACCGGCGTCTCACCGAGAGTGGAGTGCGAGTGCCGAACGGCTTCGCGACGACCACCTTCGCCTACCGCGAGTTCATCGAAACACCTTCTCCCCCCGGGTGCTGGGACGAGGTGGAGCACGAGGATCACCTGGAGCGGCTCAGGCTGGAAGCGGTCAACTGTGCGAACCTCGCCGATGCCCTTCGCAGGGTGTTCGAGGACGCCCCGACCGGCGACCAGCTCGAGATCCACGCGCGCACCGCCCTCGCCCGTTCCCTCGTGCTCCACACGCCGATGCCGGAGGGGCTGCTGAGCGACCTCGCGGTCGCCTACGCGGAGCTGAGCCGTGGCTTCAACGGCGAGCTCGATGTCGCGGTCCGTTCATCGGCGATCGCCGAGGACTCCGATGCCGCCTCGTTCGCAGGCCAGTACGAGTCGTTCCTGAACGTCCGCGGCTTCGACGAGGTGGCCGAGGCGTGGACGAGGTGCGCGGCCAGCGCCTTCACCGAGCGCGCTGTCTGCTATCAGCTCGAGCGCGGCATGAATCCACTGGCGGCTGCTCTCGGTATCGTGGTGATGAAGATGGTTCGCTCCGACATCGCGAGCTCGGGAGTCATTTTCACCCTCGACCCGGATTCCGGCAACCGCAACGTGATCCACGTCAGCTCCACCTTCGGTCTCGGCGAGATGGTGGTCCAGGGCACCGTATCGCCCGACACCTTCCTGGTCTGGAAGGACGGACTGCGGCGCGGCCGACCCGCGGTGGTCCACCGCCAGCTCGGGGCCAAGGACCGCAAGCTGGTCTACTCCATGCAGGGCGGCACCGCCACCGAGAGCGTCGACGTCCAGGCAGCGTGGCGCCGCCAGTGGTCGCTCACCGAGCCCGAGGTGATGGAACTCGGCAGGATGGCGCTCGCCGTCGAGGACCACTACGGCCGGCCGATGGACATCGAGTGGGCCAAGGATGGCTACAGCGGCGACCTCCACATCGTGCAGGCGCGCCCCGAGACCGTGCACTCCAACTCGCAGCGGCGTTCCGTGCTCGAGACCTACAGCATGAACGCCGACCTCCTAGCGGATCTTGCCGACAACGGCCAACTGTTGGTGGAGGGCCACGCCGTCGGCACCCGCATCGGCGCCGGTCGGGCCCGCGTCTACCCCAGCTACGACGAGGTGATCCTCCGCAAGCGCGAGCTGCGAACCACGCTGCGTGGCGGTGCGACCCTCGACGCCATCCCGGCCGCCGAACGGGTCTTCGATCCGGGCGACGTCCTCGTCACCGAGATGACGACCCCGGACTGGGAACCGATGATGCGCGAAGCGTCGCTGATCATCACCGAGAAGGGCGGGCGCACCTCCCACGCGGCGATCGTCGCCCGCGAGTTCGGCATCCCGGCCATCGTCGGCTGCCAGGACGCGACACGCATCGTCGACAATCTGATGGAGGTCACCGGTTCGTGCGCCGAGGGCGATGTCGGGCGGGTCTACCGCGGCCGCCACCCCTTCGAGATCGAACAGATCGAGGTCGATGACGGCGACGGCCCCGAGACCATGGTCAAGCTCAACGTCGGGTTTCCGATGCGCGCACTGCAGGAGGCGTTGCTCCCGAGTGACGGAGTCGGTCTCGCACGGCTCGAGTTCATCCTCACGGCGCAGGTCGGCATCCATCCGCTCGCGTTGCTCTACTACGCGGAGCTCAAGACCTTTGCCGGCGGATCGGGCCTCGCGCCCGAACTCGGGTTGTACCGCGAGCAGCTCGAGCGTGAAGGCCCGGAGGAGATCCGCAGCCTGCTCGGCGCCATCGAACGCCGCACCGCCAGCTATGCCGACCGCCGCCAGTTCTTCATCGACCAGCTCAAGTACGGCATCGCCCTGATCTGCGCCGCGTTCTACCCACGACCTGTGCTGGTACGGCTGTCGGACCTCAAGTCCAACGAGTACCGGGACCTGCTCGGGGGCCGCCTGTTCGAACCCGACGAAGAGAACCCGATGATCGCGTGGCGCGGGGCCTCACGCTATATCGACCCCGCCTTCTTTCCAGCCTTCGAGATGGAGTGCGAGGCGATTCGCTTCGTGCGCCAGCAGATCGGGCTCGACAATCTCCAGATCATGATCCCCTTTTGCCGCTCGCCCGAGGAGGGCCGCGAGGTCGTCCAGCTGCTCGACCGGACCGGGCTGTCGCCGCAGGCCGGCGTTCCTCTTTTTCTGATGGTCGAGCTGCCCTCCAATGTCATCGAGGCCGAGCGCTTCATCGACGAGATGCAGCTCTCCGGCGGCTCCATCGGCTCCAACGACCTGGTGCAGACGGTGTACGCGGTGTCGAGAGACGATCTCGAGAACTACTCGCACCCCGTCGATGCGCGCTCGCCCGCGGCCAGGGCCATGATCCGCCAGGGCATCGAGGCGTTCCGCAAACGCGGTCTCGAGATCGGCATCTGCGGTCAGGCCCCGTCGGACCACCCGGACGAGGTGCCTCCATTCCTCGTCGACTGCGGCATCTCGTCAATCTCGGTCACCCCCGACACGGTGGTCAAGGTCCGAATAGCGGTCGCTGAAGCGGAGCGCCGGAAGAAGTAGCCCGGGCGCGCGCGATGGAGCGGCGCCTGCTCCGGGCCCGGTCGGCGGTGGCGTTGGTGGGTGGCCGTGGCGGTGGCGGTGACGGTGACGGTGGCCGTGGCGGTCAACGGTGGCGGTGGCGGTCCCGGTCGCGGACTGCGGTCGCGGTCGCGGTGGCGGTCAACGGTGGCGGTGGCGGTCAACGGTGGCGGTCGGCGGTGGCGGTCG
>CAZSTH010000066.1:0-21517 GCA_964609835.1 uncultured Thermoanaerobaculia bacterium | reverse complement strand
TCCGGCGATGAGGGACTGGCTGCCGGAGGATCATCTTGTTTTTCGGTTCCTCGAGGTGATCGATGTGCTCGATTTGGAATCAATCACCCAGGACATCGACGACAAGGATCCGCGGGGGACGTGGCCGTACCACCCGCGGATGATGCTGGCACTGCTGGTATACGCCTATGCCGTTGGGATCTACTCGTCACGGAGGATTTCGGTAGCGACCTACGACATGATTCCGTTCCGGGTTTTGACCGGTGATCAGCACCCACTTCACGGTGATCAACGAGTTTCGCGCCAGGCACCTCGATGCTCTGCCCGATCTGTTCGTTCAAGTGCTTCGGTTGTGCGGACGTGCGGGCCTGGTGGAGCTGCAGCACGTGGGTACATGTCAGAGGACAACGTGGTTTATTGCGAAGCGAACGGGATCGACCCGTATATCGCGGTGGCGCGGAAGAAGCACCGGCCGGATGTCGCCGGGCAAGACAACGACGCCCAGATCTTACAGAGAAACGAGGCGTGGCGGGCAATGCGAGACAAGCTGAAATCCGAGGAAAAACGGGAGGTCTATCGGCATCGCAAGCACATCGTCGAGCCGGTCTTCGGCCACGTGAAGGAGGTCAGGCGTTTCCGTCGCTTCTCCCTGCGCGGCATCGCCAAGGCCCGTGGCGAGTGGACCCTCGTCTCCCTGGTCCACAACCTCCTCAAACTGGCGAACGTGCCCCTCACCTCACGACAAGGCGCACCCCAAGTCGCATAAGAACACCAATCGTCGCCCCAACACATCCGCCACTGTCACAAAAAAGCCCCGCCCATCGTCGAATTGAGAGCCCCAGTCCGAAGATGCGCGCAGCGCATCCTTAGGAGGCCGTACCGCAGAGCCCCACCAAAGTTTCCCGGCCCCAGACCAACGTCGCATGGGGCTATGCGGTACGGGCTCCTAGGTTCGGAACTCGGAATTCCGAAGTTGAGCTTCGGCGTCTCCCCCGCCCACTCCGTCGCAACCACGAAGGCGCGAAGGACCCGCATGCGGGAAACCTGCGCGGTCCGCTGAACCCGACAGGCCTCCGTTTCTTCGTTGTTCAAATGACCGCCAGCGGGCGGATGGGCGGTCGGGTGACCGTCGCCTCGCCGCGCTATACTCCCTGCCGCTGCACGCCGGTTGGAAGGCCGCTGCGGCGGGGCTGCTATGAACAAGACCCTCACCATCACTGCGGTGTGCCTGGCGGCGGCGATCGCCGTCGGCGTGTGCCTGCTCGTCCAAAAGCCGGCGGACGGATCGGGGCAGGCCGCCCCTCACTACTTCCTGCCCGCGGTGGACGCGGACGGCTGGAGGCTGGTGGCCTGCGATTTCAAGAACCCGCACGACCGCTCGACGATGCGCGAGTTGTGGACCGGCCGGTTGCAGCCGTGCAGCCTCGGACAGGGCTGGACCTACCCCTCTCCCGCCGGCGTGCTCGGAATGGCCCGCAGGCCGCGGTTCGAGGTCTCGCTGCCGTTGGCCGGCGCGGCGACGCTGCTGATGACGGCCAAGGCCTACCCGAACCCGGAACGCGAGCGGCCGCAGACCGTGAGCGTGCTCGTCAATGGCCGCTCCTTCGGACCCGCGGAGGTGCTCGACGATTGGACCACCGTCCAGTTCCAGCTCCCCGAGGGGGTCCTCCGCGATGGTGCCAACCAGATCGTCACCGATTTCTCCGACCGGGCCTCACCGGCAGACAGCGGCAGGAGAGACACTCGCAAGTTCTCGGCCTTCGTCCGCGAGGTGCTCGTCGTCAAGGGAGCTCGCGAGACGCTCAGCCCCGCCGGCGTCAAGCGTTGGCTCGGCGAAGCCACACGGCAGAGTCAGCGGCAGGGCGTCAGATTCGACGCCGAGAGCGGCCAGTACGTCGTCGACCGATCGGGCACCCTCGTGATGCCCCTGAGCTTCACCCGCGATGCCGCCCGGATCGAGCTGCGGGCCGAGGCGAAAGGCGGTCGCCGCACCCCGCCTCGCCTGCAGCTCCGAATCAGGAGCCTCTCGTCGCCCGACAGCGTCGGACCGGTCGGCGCCGAGGGCTCAAAGGAGCGCATGATCCTTGGCGCCGACGCCAGC
The DNA here is from genome assembly GCA_964609835.1 of uncultured Thermoanaerobaculia bacterium. Taxonomy (GTDB): domain Bacteria; phylum Acidobacteriota; class Thermoanaerobaculia; order Thermoanaerobaculales; family Sulfomarinibacteraceae; genus Sulfomarinibacter. Next base: position 19,437 of record CAZSTH010000066.1, on the reverse strand, counting down.
GCCTTGGCCGGCCAGACGGCAATCGTGATGCTCGACGTCCAGCTCGCCGCGAAACGCCAGCTCGTCCGAGTCTCGAGCCCCGTCGTCGCGCCCGCGAGGAGCTCACGCTTCGACGGCGGGTCCGCCCGCGACGATGGCGCGCGACCGCGGTCGCCGGACATCATCCTGATCACTCTCGACGCCGCGCGCGCCGACCACGTCTCCTGCTACGGCTACCAGCGCGCAACGACGCCGAACCTCGACCGGTTGGCCGCCCGATCGGCGGTCTTCACCGAGGCGTTCGCGCTCGCTCCCTACACCCTGTGCTCGGTGCCGACCATGGTCACGGGGCTGTCGCCGCTCGACCACCAGATCACCAACCACGGACACCGGCTGTCGGACGCGGCGACCACCCTCGCCGAGTATCTGAGCGCGGTCGGCTACCGCACGGCCTGCATCTCGGCCACGCCGAACAACTCGCGAACCATCGGCACGGACCAGGGCTATGACGACTTCATCGAGACCTGGAGGATCGAGCAGCGGCCGGGATCCCGCGACCCGTTCCTGCTGTCGCAGATGGCGGTCGACTGGCTGGCGAAGAACGAGGCGGCGGCGCCCATTCACCTCCAGCTCCACTACGTGCCCCCCCACGCACCGTACGACCCGAGGCCCGAGTACGACCTCTTCACCGACCCCGGCTACTCGGGCACGTTCGACGGCTACCACACCTCCGTCGGGGCCCTTGACCACCAGCTGTGGCACTACCGTCCGGCGGACCTCGACCACGTGGTCGGGCTCTACGACGGCAACCTGCGGGAGGCCGACGCCGCCGTCGAGCAGGTGCTGGCGGCGCTGAGGGCGCGCCCGAGGTGGCGCGACACCGTCGTCCTGGTGACGTCCGATCACGGCGAGGCCTTTCTCGAGCACGGCCGAACCGGTCACAACAGCACCCTCTACGACGAGATGCTGCACGTGCCCTTCATTCTTCGACTGCCCGAAGACGCGGCCGCCGACGTCGACACCTCGCGGCTCGCCTCCCTCGCCGACATCGTCCCGACCCTGCTCGGCCTCGCAGGGGTCATGCCGGAGGACGGTCTCGCGGGTATCGACCTGCTGGCCGCTGGCGACCTGACGCGCGGCCGGCGTCTGGTGTCGAGAACCACCGGCGACCCGCCGCTGTACGCCATCCGGACCTCGCAATGGAAGCTGATTCTGGGAGGGTCCGGCCAGGGAGCCCTCTTCAACCTGGTCCGCGACCCGAAGGAACGGGACGACCTCGCGCTTCGAGTTCGACCGCCGTTCGCCGGCCTCGGGATGCTGCTGACGGAGCGGCTCGCACGTCCACCACGATTCGAGGCGCTGCCGGAGCTCGCGGAACTCCCCGAGGAGGACACCGAGATGCTCAAGGCGCTCGGCTACCTGCAGTGAGATCCAGTCACTCGACGTAACCCAGTGCCTCGAGCTGACGACGCTGGACCGCCAGCTCGCGCTCGCCCGGTGACCAGGCCTTCCGGCTTTCGGCCGGTCGCAGGACCTCCGACTCGATCCTCGGCTGCGACCACACCAACCGTCCGGCCGCCTCGTCCTCGCCGACAGTGACCTCGGCGGCGAGACACATCCTCAAACGGGAGTACGCGAGGCCTTCCAGCTCGATGCTCGGCGTCTCGACCCAGGCCTCGCCGTCGGCGGCGACCTCGACGTCCACCAGCGTGTCGGGGCCCTCGCCTCGCCGTAGCTCGAGACGGAACCGGCCCGCGACCGTGCTGCTCTCCGAGTCCTCGGGCGGCAGGATTCCGAACCCCACATCGAGGCTCGCCCCGGGGGGGATCCACAGCGCACGGCAGTCCGTCTGCACGTTCAGGACGTCTCGACTCCTGCCGGCGATCACCGCCGTCTGGAATTCCTGAGGCAATCCGAACCGGTAGAGCCCGACATCGATGTACGGCTGGTCCGGCGGCGGGGCCACCGGCACGGGCTCGACCGGGGTCAGTGCTGCGAGCTGGGGGCAGTGATCGCTCGCGACGCGAAGCGGCCGCATGGGGAGGTAGGGCGGCACCAACTCCCACACGATGTCGCCGTTGTGGGTCACCTCCATGACCCTCCCCCCGCGGCTGGAAGCGATGAGCACGTTGCCGCCCGGCAGGGCCTGGGCGGTGCCCCCGACGGCGGAGAAGAACCACTGTGACCGATAGCTCCAGATGGCCGCTCCCGAGATCGGATCCACCGCGAGCACGCGCGAGCGACGATAGCGGTGCAGATCCTCGAGGCCGTTGTCGAACAACAGAATCGTGCCCTCTCCGGGTTCATCCGATGCGATCATCGACGCCTCGTGCTGATTGTCGAGGCCGCGCGAGAACATCCACACCACGTCACCCGTCTCACGGTCGATGACGAGGACCGTGCTCAGGTTGCGGGCGCTGACCAGGATGTTGCCGGGACGGAACCGCCGGTCGCCGCCAGCGAACCAGCGGTTGCCCTCGAGCTCGAACACCGAGTTGGCGTGGGTCGGATCGGATCGGGAGTCATCCCAGCCGGGGAACGCCTGTCGGTGGTCCTTGAACTGCCAGCGCCACACCTCTCGGCCATCGCGCGTGACCTCCAGCAGATAGTCGCCGGAGAGGGGGTCCTTGGCGAGCAGCAGCAGATTGCCGTTGCGCAGCCAGATGAAATCGTGGTGCAGGAGGTCTTCGGGCCCCGGCAGCCGGTACTCCAGCGTCTGTCGCCCATCCCAGGCGTACTCCTCGACCGCGTTCTCGGTCGAGATCACCGTCAGCCGTCCGTCAGCGCCGAGACGGGCACGGCCCGAGGCGCGGACCTCGGGCCACCAGTGGACCACGCGGCCGTTCATGTCGAGAATCGCCGGCAGCCGCCGGTGAAAGAGCACGAGGTTGTAGCCGCCGGCCGATCGCGCCGGATCGTAGGCGCGCACCCATGACACGGGGTCGAGCGACCGCAGCTCGCGGGCGAGCCTGTCCGCCTTCGACGCCATCTCGGGCCGGGGGCCGTCCTGGGCTCCAGGCTGCGGTCGGCATCCCGCGGCCACCACCAGGAGCAGCGTCACGAGCAACACCGCACGGCCCACTTCGAACCGGATCGATGGCTGAGGATCAGACATCGTTCGGCGCCGAGATGTAGCCCTCTCGCTCGAGGTGGAGCAGGATTTCCCGGGTCGCCTCGGCCGGCGTCATGTTCGAGGTGTCAAGAACCACGTCGGCATCCCGAGGCGCCTCGTAGGGGTCGGAGATTCCGGTGAACTCCTTGATGATCCCGGCCCGCGCCTTGGCGTAGATGCCCTTGCGATCCCGCATCTCACATACCTCGAGCGGCGTCGACACGTGGACCAGCACGAATCCGCCGCACGGCTCGACCGTCTCCCGCACCTCGCGCCGCACCACGTCATAGGGAGCGATCGGCGCGCAGATCGCGATGCCGCCGGCGCGCGTGATCTCGGCGGCGACGAACCCGATGCGCCGGATATTGAGGTCGCGATGTTTTTTGGAGAAGCCGAGCTCCGACGACAGGTTGGCCCGCACCAGGTCGCCGTCCAACAGCGACACACCTCGGCCGCCGATCTCGAGCAGCTTGACCCGCAGGGCGTTCGCGATCGTCGATTTGCCGGATCCTGAGAGGCCGGTCAGGAAGACCGTGAAACCCTGCCGTGCGCGGGTCGGATGGCGGCGGTGAAGCTCTCGCGCTACCGAGGAGAACGTGTACCACTCGGGGATCTCGCGGCCGTCATCGAGGCGCCGCCTGATCTCGTCGGGCGTGATTCGCAGCACCCTTCCGTCCTTCGGAACCAGGTCGACCGCGACGAACCGCTTGCGGTGCTCGAGGTAGGCCATCTCGCGGGCCGCCACCCAAGCGACGCCGGTCTCTTCGGCGTGCTCCGCGACCAGCTCGGCAGCCTCGTCCGGCGAGTACGACGGCGCGCCGATGGTCTCCAACACCGAGCCGGCGCCGTTGACGTCCACCATCACGTGGCTGCACCCGAAGTTCTTGTGGACGAGCGCGTGCAGCAGGGCCTCGCGGGCGGCGCCACCGCGCACCCCCAGCGGCAGCAGGTTGAGGCGGGCCATGAACTTCGGAAAGTGCGGCATCAGCGCCTGGTAGCAGCGGATGCGGGTGTAATGGTCCGCGTCGCCGGGCGCGCTCATGCCGACCACCGGATGGATCAGAATGTTGGCGCCGGCGTCGCGCGCCGCGTCGAGGACCATGGACTGTTGGGCGCGGTGGATGGTGCGGTGCGTCTGGTAGGCGAGCACCCTCCGCCAGCCGAGACGGGCGAACTTGCGACGCACCTCGAGCGGCGTCAGGCGCAGCTCGCGGTAGTCGAAGTGCACCGGCGGCTGCACCCCCTCGACGCGCCCGGAGAGCGCCCAACGCGCGGTCCGGTGGCGATGCCTCGCCACATCCGGGTCGCCGGGCGGCCGGTCCCCGAAGACCGCAACGAGCTCCGCCTCGCGATCAGGCTCGAAGATCTCCTCGACGGTCAGGCTCGCGATCATGACGCCTTCGCGATCACGGAGCGCGACCATGCCGCCTGGCGCCAGCTCTTGCGCGAACATCTCGTCGACGTCGAGCGTCAAGGGAATCGGCCACAGCGTACCGTCGGCCAGCCGCATCTCACGGCAGACACTGGCGTGATCCCGGGCGCCGAGGTAACCCTCGAGAGGCGACAATCCGCCGTTGAGGAGGAGCTCGAGATCGCACAGCTGCCGCCGGTCGAGATCTAACGAGGGCCAGTCGCGCGAGCCTTGGCGCAGCTCGCGCACCCGGTCCTCGCTCACCATCAGGTCGATCAAACGGCCGCCGTGTGGTGCAACCAGATTGCGCAACTCGCCCCCTTCGCAGCGGCAGATTGTAGCGTACCGGCAGGTTCGGCCGCTCGGATGCTCTTCCTCCCCATGTTTCCGCGCCGCACGCCGCGCGGTCCAGCGGGGAAATTCCGGGTTTTCAATGACACGGTTCCGCCACGGCGGTGACGACCCCCAGCGAAAGGCGCGAGCTTTGTAGAAATCAGGTTTGTACTATACATTGGGTTCAGTTATGAAATTTACATATTAAATGAGACCTGGTTTCTGAATCTGTCGAGCCATTTGACATCGGTCTGAACCCGGCCGGGAGGTTCTCATGAAGTACCAGCTGCTGTCAGCCAGCGATCTGGCGGCGATCGACGCCCTCAAGGAGCACCACGGCGGCGCCGCGCGGATCTCCGAGACGATCGCGGATCGCCGCGAGCTCGCCACCCGCACGCTGATCCTCGAGCAGAAAGGGCTCGGAGCCATGATTGCCGACGCCGAGCGGCTGGTGCGCGACTTCGCCAAGATCGAGGACTTCGAGCGCGCGGTGCCGGCCGAGTACCGCGACGAGCCCGGCGTCGCGACCTCGCAGGTCTCGGGCTTCCAGGGTGCCCGCGTGACCCACCGCGCCATGCAGCGGATGGCGGAGAGTGCGGCCACCGAACAGCCGTGCTGGGTCCCGGCAGAGTTCATCTCGGTCGTCGCCCTCACCGAGCGCTACGTCTACTCGGGCGACCTGATGGCCACCCTGACGATGGCAGAGAACATCATGGGCGCCTCGAAGTTCTGCAGCACCAACCTGATCGGTACCCCGCTCCCCTCCGGCCGCTTCGCGGAGCTCGAATCGGTGACCGGCAAGACCTTCGAGATCCGCGATCTCGGCGACGGCACCGCGCAGATCGTCCTCAAGAACATGGGCACCCCTTACGGCAACCTCGGCGGCGTCGAGGTGGCGAATGACAACCACCTCGTCTACCTCGATGGTGTGACCCGCGCCGCGCTGGAAACCGGCAACGATTTCTTTCTCAATCCCTCGTGGTCGACGATCGTCGCCGCCTGCTACTTCGGCCGCGACATTCCCAACCTCAGCTTCAAGATCTCCATGCTGCTGTCGACCCAGAACCTGATGCAGTTCCGCCTCCTGCTCAACATCATGTCCGAGTTCCTCCGCGACGACCGCACCTCGCCGATCTACGAGATCAACATCGGCAACGGGGTGTCCCCGGAGAACTTCATCCGCTGCGCCCGAGAGCTGGAGCACTCGGGCATCCGCGGCGTCAGCCTGGCCGCGCACCTGCGGATCAACCCCGATCTGGGGATGGCCGACTTCGACTGGACCGGCAACGCGTTCCGGGTGCTCGAGAGCGGCACCGACCTCACTTTCAAGTACGAGTCCGACGGCACCTCCCGAGAGTTCGACACCATGGAGGCCTACTTCATGCCCGAGGACGAGCGCGAGCGTGTGGCCGAGACCATCGGAGACGTGATCTTCTACAAGGCGCTTCGCGCCTCCGAGGACGGACGCGACATGATCCGAAGGGGAATCAGAACCAGATTCGGCGGCGCCTCCTACCGCTCGGTCGCCGCCGAGCCTGCAGCGGAGAGCCCGGAGCCCGTCGTTGGGGGCTGACTGGAAGCAGCGCATCGCGCGTCACCCGCCCGACGTCCTCGGCGAGACGGGCCGCTCGTACTTCTCAGAGGACGACCTCGCCGCCGCCGTCGAGCGGCTGGCCGAATGCACCGAACCAGGACTCTGATCGGAGGCACGACATGCGACTGCTCTTCGTGGGTTTCGGAACCGTCGCACAGGGCCTGTGCGAGCTGCTGCTCGAGCACCGGACCATCCTCGAGCGTGACCACGGCCTGGCCTGGACGATCACCGGCATCGCCGACTCCCTCAAGGGCTCGGCCGCCAATCCGGACGGCCTCGACCTCGGGGCCGTCATGGAGATGGTTGCCGACGGCCGATCGATCTCGGAGTACGCCGAAGGCGGTTGCGATCTCGACGCTCCGGCGATGGTCGAAATCGCGGCTGCCGACGCCATGCTCGAGGTGACGTACACCGACATCGAGACCGCGCAACCCGCCACCGGCCACATCCGGGCGGCGCTCGAGCGCGGCCTCCATGTCGCCACCACCAACAAGGGGCCGCTCGCCCTGTTCTCGGACCAGCTCGAGGCGCTCGCCCGGGCGCGCGGTGTTCAACTGCTCTACGAGGGCACGGTGATGGCGGGAACGCCACTCCTCAACCTGATCCGGGAGAACCTCGCCGGCACCGGAATTCACGAGATGCGGGGCATCCTCAACGGCACCACCAACTACATCCTCACCCGGATGGAGGCCGGCTTGGACTACGCGGCCGCGCTCGCGGAGGCCCAGGAGCTGGGCTACGCCGAGGCGGTGCCCGACGCCGACGTGCTCGGTTGGGACGCTCTCGCCAAGGTCACCATCCTCGCCAACGTGGTCTTCGGCGCTTCCCTGCGGCCCGCCGACAGCCCGTGCCGGGGGATCACCGAGATCACGCCGGAGGAGATCGAAGCGGCTGCCGCTGAAGGTCGTCGCTACAAGCTGATTGGACGGGTGTGGCGGGACGGCGGCACGGTGCGTGCCTCGGTCGAGCCGCAGCTGGTGGACCTGTCCAACCCCCTGGCGGGAGTCGGCGGGGCCACCAACGCCATGACCATCACGACCGGTGCCCTCGGCGACGTCACCATCGTCGGGCCGGGTGCCGGGCGGCGGGAGACCGGCTTCGCGCTTCTCAACGATCTGATCTCGATCCAACGGAGGACGACACGATGAAGATGCTGCTCGCCGACCAGTGGACCGATCGAGAGCGCACCATCGAGGTCCGGGATCCGTTCGACGACTCCCTCATCGACACCGTTCCCGCGGCGACCCGCGAGGATGTGGAGGTTGCGCTCACCACGGCCGACGAAGCCCGCCGCGAGGCCCGGTCCTCGAGCGCGTACGAGCGGTCGCAGATCCTCCTCGAGACCGCCACCACCATCGCCGACAACCTCGAGGATTTCGCCGAGACCATTGCCCGCGAGAGCTCGAAGACCATCCGCGAGGCCCGCGGCGAGGCCAGGCGGTGCGTCAACACGATCTCGATCGCGGGCGAGGAGGCGAAGCGATTGCTCGGCGAGACCTTACCCTTCGATTCCTTCCCCGGCGGTGAGCTCCGCCGCGGCCACTTCGAGCGCGTGCCCATCGGCGTGGTGCTCGCCATCACCCCATTCAACGACCCCCTCAACCTGGTGGCGCACAAGCTCGGCCCGGCGCTCGCCGGCGGCAACGCCGTGATCCTCAAGCCGGCGACGGTGACGCCGCTGTCCGGGCTCCGGCTGTGCGAGGTCCTGATGGAGTCCGGCCTGCCAACCGGGATCCTGCAGTGCCTCACCGGCCACGGCGCCGACCTCGGCGAGCCCCTGGTGTCCGACCCGCGGGTGCGGATGGTCAGCTTCACCGGCGGCCTCGAAGCCGGCCGCGAGATCGTGGCGCGGGCCGGACTCAAGAAAATCGGCATGGAGCTCGGCTCCAACTCGCCAGTGATCGTGTGGCACGACGCCGACCTCGACTGGGCTGCGGCAACCTGCGTCTCGGGAGCCTACTGGGCGGCCGGGCAGAACTGCATCGGCGTGCAGCGAATCTACGTTCACCGCCGGGCCTACGACCGGTTCCGGACCCTGTTCGTGGATCGGACCTCGGCCTACCGTATCGGCGACAAGCTGGACGAGGCCACCGACATGGGGCCGATGATCACCGCCGCGGAGGCCGAACGGGTCGAGCACTGGGTCGCCGACGCGGTGGAACGGGGTGCCGAGATACTGACCGGCGGCGGGCGGACGGGCACTCTGATGCAACCCACCGTCCTCGAGAACGTGCCGACTGACGCCACCATCCACCGCGAGGAGGTCTTCGGGCCCACGGTCAACCTGTACCCGGTCGACGACCTCGACGAGGCGATTGCCGAGGCCAATTCGGTGGACTACGGCCTCCACGCGGCCGGCTTCTCGCGCGACGTGGTGACGTGCCACCGAATGATCGACGGCCTCGATGCCGGCTCCGTCCTGATCAACGACTCCACCGACTACCGGCTCGACTCCATGCCCTTCGGAGGCGTCAAGAGCTCGGGGCTCGGGCGCGAGGGAATCCGCTTTTCGCTTCAGGAGATGACCGAGCCCAAGGTCGTGTGCTGGTATCTGGGCGACCACTGACCCGTTGACCTCTCCAGACCCGGTTCCCCCCCTCCCACCCACGGCTCGAGGCCGCGGACGGGAGGGGGGAAATCGGGTTACGATTGAGAGAACGGCACGGGCGCACTTTTCCGGGGGGTCCCATCACCGAACCAGCGAACCACGGCGCGATGGCAGAGGCTGACACAACCGCCGAATTGGTGCAGGAAGGTCAGCCAACCCCGGATGTTTCGGTGATCGTACCGGTCTACAACGCGGCCGACTTCATCGACCGCACGCTCTCGGAGCTCATCGACCACCTCGCAGCCGGTCGGCGCAACGCCGAGATCGTGGTGGTCGACGACGGCAGCACGGACAACACTGCAGAGGCGGTCGAGGCAATGGCGGCCCGCGCACCGCTGCCGTTGGTGGTCGAGCGCCTCGGCCGGAACTCTGGCAAGGGGCGCGCGGTCGCAACCGGGATGCGGCGGTCCCGCGGTCGTTTGCGGGTCTTCGTCGACGCCGACCTGCCGTTTCCGCCGGAGTCGATCGATGCCGTCTGCGACGAGCTGGAGCGCGGTGCGGAGATCGCGGTGGCGAACCGCGTCCACGACGACTCCAAGTATCTGATCAGACCGTCGTTCTTCCGCTACCTCTACACCCGCCACCTCGCCGGCCGTCTCTTCAACCTCATGGTCAGGGTCCTCCTCCTGCCGGGCGTGCACGACTCGCAGGCCGGTCTCAAAGGCTTCACCGCGGCCGCCGCCGACGCTGTCTTCAGCGGCTGGCTGCCGAGGGGTTTCAGCTTCGATCTCGCGATCCTGGCGCGCGCCCAGACGCGGGGTCTGAAGATCGTCGAGCTTCCAGTGCTCTTCCGCTACGACAGCGAGCCCACCACTGTCCGCTTCCTCGCGGACACGGCGGTGATGCTCAGAGACCTGGCATTGACGAGGCTCCGGGTCGGTGGGCCGTCGCCGTCGGCGAGCGCGGGGGAGCTGACAGCATCGGTGCGGCGCACCCTGCAGCAGACCGATCGCTCGCTGTTGGAGCCCATGGGCCGCTCGATCGCCGTCGCCACCTGTTGCGCGGCCCTCGTCGCTCTGGCCGTATTCCGCCTCTGGCTGCCGAACGGTGCCGTTGCCCTGTTGTCGTGGCTGCTGGCGATCGCCGCCTTCCTGGCGGTCGCCCGCGGCAGAGATGCCGGCAGCCTGCCGGCGGCGCCGGCACCCTCCACCACCCGTTCGGAGCTGATCATCTTCGCCGCCATCTTCGTGCTCGCCGCGACTCTGCGGCTGTGGCACCTGGACCAGGCACCCGCCATGATCCACGGCGACTCGGCGGAGTGCGGGCTGCTCGGCGTTCAGATCCTCAACGGAGAGGTCGCGGACGTCTTCGACTTCAGCCGCTGGTACTGGGTCCCCTACCTCGCCTTCATCCCGTACGCTCTCTCGTTCGCCGTCGGCGGGGTGACGGTGCTCGCCCTGCGACTGCCGTCCGCGATCCTCGGCGTCGCCTGCGTCATCCCGCTCTACCTCCTGGTCCGCGGCTGGTTCGGCGTGCGCACGGCCCAGATCGCGACCGTGCTCTTCGCGTTCTCCCACTCCGCGATCCACTTCAGCCGAATCGGCCTCTGGAACATCCAGACCCTGTTCCTCGAACTGGTCTCGTTCGCGCTGCTGTTCGGGGCCATCCGAAGCTCGAGGGTGGTCCTCGCTGGGGCTGCCGGAGTAATCGGCGGCCTCGCGCTCTTCTGCTACACCGCGGGCAGGCTGGCGGTCGTGGTGGCGACTGCGTTCCTGGTGCTCCTCGTGATACGGAAATTCCGGGGAGATGTGGTGCGGGTCAGCACCTCCTTCATCCTCGGCGTCCTGGTCACCGCTTCGCCGCTCGTCCTCAGCTACGTCAAATATCCCGAGATCTTGAAGAACGACCGCTCCGCCGGGGTGCTGGTGCTCGCCGACGGGAACCGCCGGCACCTGACCCAGCAAGGCGAGGCGCTGACGGTGGCCGAGATCCTCCGGCAACAGGCCGTCACAACGCTCTCCGGATTCGTCACCGTCGGCGACGCCAGCGGCCAGTACGGAAACGACCAGCCTCTCCTGGCGCCGGTAACGGCCGTGCTGGCGGTCATCGGCCTGCTGATCATCGTGCGCGAGGTTCGCCGACGAGAATCCCAGTTCATCCTGCTGTGGCTGGGCCTCGGACTGTTGCTCAGCAGCATCCTGATCATCGACCCTCCCTTCCACCCCCGGCTGATCGTGATCTTCCCGGTGCCCTACATCCTGGCCGGCCTCGCCGCGGCCCGTCTGACCCGGCCGCTCGCCGGCCGCGGCCGGGTCGCGCGGCTGGCCGCGGCGGCGGTCGCCGTGGCCGTCGTCGCGCAGTCCGCGTGGTTCGACCTCTCCGGATACCGTCGCTACCTGGTCCAGATCGACGTTTTGGTGACCGAGTGGGACGTGATCGAGATCTTCGAGCGCGTCGGCGACGAGCACGACTACTACCTCTTCGGCGGCCCGACGATCACGGTCCTGCTGCCCGGCCTGCGGCTGTTCGCTGAAGGCCGGCGGGTCGTGGTCGGGTTCTCGACCCGCGACGTGCCGCGGGAGCTGATCCGAGAGGCCGTATTCCTGGCGGTGCCGCAGGTGGTCGAGCGGCACGCTCAACTCCAGGATCTGGGGGCAGTCATCGGAACACGGTTCCCGAAAACCCACCGCGAGGTCAAATACAGCCACGACCGGCCGCAGCTCGTGCTGTACTTGTCCTCCCCCCTCGGAGGTGCGTCGAATGCACTCGACGATCAAGGCACACGGATCGATGCTCGCTGACCGGGCGGTTTGTATCTGCCTCGCAGCCGCCGTCGCGGCCGCGGCTCCCGTCACTGCCTCCCAGGAGGCGGCCGCGAACCCCGCGCGGCCCGATGCGGAGCCCCGCGCCGCGGGCCTCGATCCGAACCTGGAGGTCCGCGCCCGCGAGGTCTTTCTCGCCGAGCTTCGGAGCCGGCACGACCACGTGAGGTGGGCGGCACTGCGGGCGGCGACCCTGCTCGACACGCACTGGATCGCGGAATCCGCGCTCCCACTGGCCTCGTCCCCGGACATCCTCGAGAGGGTCCTCGCGCTCGAGGTGATCTCCCGGGTCGAGCCGGAGCACGGCCGCGAGGAGTTCCTGGCCGCGCTCACCGCCGGCGAGCGCGCCGTGCGGCTGCGCGGTCTGCAGGGCCTCGAGCGCCTCGCCGACCCGCGGACCGCGCCCGACATCGCCCGCCTGCTTGAACGCGAACCCGACCCGGACCTCCGCGCCGCCGCGGCTCGGGCTCTCGGAGCGATCGGGGATGCCGCCGCAGTGCCGGCCCTCTACAACGCGGCCGGGGACGACCACGTCGCTGTCCGCCGGCAAGCCGTCGACGCGCTGCTCGAGATCGGTGATCCCAACATCGGACGCTACCTGATCAGCCGACTCGAGCTGGGCGACCCGCGCAACCTCACCACCACGCTGCAGCTGCTGGCGCAGGTCGGAGACACCGAGCTGATCACGGACATCGCGCCGTATCTCGACCACCCCCACGACCCGGTCCGGATCTGGGCGGCCACCGCCATCCTCGCCGCCGCGGGTGGCCACGAGCAATCGGGGCCGTGACCTCCGGCAACGCGGCCGCCCGCCACTTCGCGACCGGGGCCGATCGCTACTCCGAGCTTCGGGACACCGGCATCCTGGGGCGGATTCGCCGCCAGGAGCAGCGCGCGGTGCGCGAGCTCGCCCCGATCTCGCCGGGCGAGCTGGTGCTCGATGTCGGCTGCGGCGACGGCGCCATCTTGAGCTGGCTGCAGGAGCTGGAAGCGGACGCCGTCGGCATCGACATCAGCCTGGCCATGGCGAGGGAGTGCGCCGACGAGGGGCACACGGTTTCGGTCCAGGACATGCAGCAGATCGCGGTGCGGCCCGTCTTCGACTGGGTGCTGTGCATCGGCTCGCTCGAGTTCACGTCCGACCCCGGCCAAGCCCTCGCCAACCTGGTGTCGCGGATCGTGCCCGGAGGGAGGATCGTGCTCCTGTACCCGCGGCGTGGCGTGCTCGGCGCCCTTTACACCCTGTATCACCGTAGCCACCGCACGCCGATCCACACCTTCACGGCGCGCGGGGTGAGCTCCCTGCTCGAGCGCGCGGGGTGCGAACCGCCGCGTGATCGTCGTCGATGCCTGCTCGCGGATGTCTGCGTGAGCCACCGTGCCCGGCCGCTCGGCGGATGACGCCCGGCAACGCGGCACCTCGCCGGCGGCCGCCGCTTCGCACCGCTCGAGGAGACCGGGCTTTTCGCAGAGGTCGTGACGGCGCTCCTCGGAGCCGACTGACGGGACTCGACCGGCTCAGTCGCGCTCGTCGAGCGGCAAGACGGTTTCCGGATCACGGCGGTCCACCGGCCCGGTCGCGTCACCGACCAGCTTGGCCACAAGGCGCCCGAAGCTGAGCTTGAAGTCCAGCCTGTAGAGCGTCCGGTCGGCACCGGGCTCGATCCACACCACGAACTCGCCCTTGCGCGCGAACAGCTCTTCATCGGCCGGTCGCGGTCGGAGCCTGAGCAGCTTGCGTTTCCCGTCGAAGGTGTGGAAGCTCCGCAGGGGCCCGACCTCGGTGATGGTCTCGATGCCACCGTCGTCGGTCATGAGCACCAGCGGAAACGAGCTTTCCTCTTTCCCGGCCAGCACCCGGGAGCGGAAGATGAAGGCCATCGGATCGAGTCCCGCCTCACCTTCGAATTCGGCGGTCGAGGGCTCTCCATCCTCTATCACCGTGATGGACCGCTGCTGCTGGTCGAATTCGTAGCGGACGACCTTGCGGGTACCCCGTTCCGTCGAGTCGCTGAGATAGGCGAAGGTCGCCAGGGTCTCCACATCGACCCACGACTCGAGCCGGGCGTCGACCCGGTAGATGGCGTTGAAGAACTTGGCGTTCCGCGCCGTCATGACGATGTGATACGCGGGGCGGCCGAGATACTCCCCGCGGCGGCTCTCGAGAGTCATCTCGCCACACTTGATGCCGAGGTACTCGACGCGATACCTGTACGGGCCGTCGGTCGGCAGACCGGGCGCACCGGGCTCGTCCGACTGCCCCCCCGCCGCACCGACCCGGCCCGTCACGACGAGTGCGGTCACGCCGAACGCCAGAGTCACGGCGAGACCCAACCCGAACGCGACCGCCGCCTTGAGACTCATTTCGCTCCAGAGCGGCCGGCGGCGGCAACCGGATCGGCGTCGCCTTCGGCCCTGCGATTGCGGTACAGCGAGCCGTCGACCACGCCCGCCATCACCTCCGGGTCGAGGCCACCGATGAAGTCGGCGATGCGGCGAGCCTCTCCCAGCGGGTCGTCGATGACGTCGGTGTAGTTTACGTACAGAGCCTCGAAGTTGGGCCGGAATCGCAGCTGAAACATGGCCTTCTCGAGGTGCGACTCGTACATCCGCAGCAGCTCGGCATCATCGGTGTGCGACGGTTCGCCGCGCCGCTGCAGCATCTTCGCCTGCGAAGCGAGAACCTCGTGCAGATCCCGGCGCATGAACACGGTCTTGTAAAAGTTGTCCGGCGGCAGATGATTGAGAAGCGATGACACCACCTTGATCGCCTTGCCGCGGACGTGGCGCAGCCAGTGCTTGTCCCTCGTATCCGCCAGCGACTTGACGCGCTCGTCCTCGTAGTAGCCTCTGGGGTTGTCCTCGTCGGCCGTCCGGACATCGTCCACCACGAGACCGAGGCCCGCGGCCTCGAGCATCTTCATCGCCATCGACGTGCCCGACCGCGGCAGGCCGGACACGACCACGACCGGGGTGCCGAACCTCAATCGCCGGACCACGCTCTGCCACATCGAATCCATGCCGTCCAACTCCTGCCGGCAAGCCCGGAATACCGGGCGCCGGCACGACGATTCCTCCTCGGGCGCCGTTCGCGGTCTCCCCGCCTCGCCGCCAGAGCTATACTACAATGCCGCGTCCGCCAACCGTCCGGCTGTGACGAGCAGCGAGGCGCAGCGCTTGAACTCATGAGGGGCATCCACCAGCGACCCGAGATCCATCCGAGGAGGCAGTGCCTGCTTCCGGCCGCGCTGTCGCTGTCGGCCGCCGCCATCTGGCCGGCCGTCGCCGAAGCCTACGTGGGCCCGGGTGCCGGTTTCGCCGTGCTCGGTTCGTTTGCCGTGCTCTTCCTCACCATGATCCTCGCCGGAGTGTCGCTGCTGGTCTGGCCCTTCCGAATGCTGTGGCGCGCGCTGCGGCGCAGATCCAGGGGCCGGCCGCTGATCCGGCGGCTGATCGTGCTCGGCTTCGACGGGCAGGACCCGAGGATCACGGAGCGCCTGATGGCCGAGGGCCGGCTTCCCAACTTGCAGAGGCTGGCCGAGTCCGGCAGTTACCGGCGACTGCGCTCGACCTTCCCCTCCATCACCCCTGTGGCGTGGTCGTCCTTCACCACCGGCACCAACCCGGGCAAGCACAACATCTTCGACTTCCTCGACCGCGACCCGCGCACCTATCTGCCGCGGCTTTCGTCGACGGAGATCGGCCAGGTCGAGAGGTTTCTCAGGCTCGGAAAGCTCCGCTTGCCGCTCGCCAAACCCCGAATCCGGCTGCTGCGAAAGTCCAAACCCCTGTGGACCATTCTCGGCGAGCACAATATCTGGAGCACGGTGGTGCGGGTGCCGATCACGTTTCCTCCGGACAAGTTCTACGGCGCCCAGCTCGGCGCCATGTGTATCCCCGATCTGCTCGGCACCCAGGGAACGTTCCTGTTCTTCTCCACCCGCGGCGACGACACCGAGTTCCAGGAAGGGGGCCTGCGCTTCGAGCTGCGGGCCAACGGATCGCCGAACACCTTCGAGGGAACGATCCAGGGTCCGGAGAACTCCTTCTACGAGGGAGCACCGCCGATGCAGCTGCCGCTCTCGATCGAGGTCGACCGCCCGGGGAGGCGCGCGCTGGTCAGCGTCGACGGGCAGACGATGGAGCTCCGGCCGCGGGTGCTGAGCGACTGGGTCAAGCTCAGCTTCAAGGCGGTCGCCGGCGTCAAGGTGACGGGCATCTGCCGCATGATGCTCACCGAGATGGGCGACCACGTCTCGCTCTACGTCTCCCCCATCAACATCGAGCCGGAGAAGCCCGCGATGCCGATCTCCCACCCGGACTACTACTCCACCTACCTCGAGAAGCGGCTCGGGCCGTACGCCACCCTCGGCCTGGCCGAGGACACCTGGGCGCTCAACGAGAAGATCACCGACGACCGCACCTTCATGACCCAGACCGCCGACATCGATCGCGAACGCGAGGCGATGTTCTTCACTGCCCTCGACCGCCTCCGGCGCGGCATGCTCGTGACCGTGTTCGACGCGGCGGACCGCGTCAACCACATGTTCTGGCGCTACACCGAGGACGGCCACCCGGCTGCCGAAGGGGTCGACAGCCCAGAGCTCGGCGACGCGATCGAGCGCCAGTACATGCGCAACGACGAGATCGTCGGGCGGGCGATGGAGCGGCTCGGGGACGGCGACGTGCTGTGGGTGATGTCGGACCATGGCTGCACCTCCTTCCGACGCGGCGTCAACCTCAACGCCTGGCTGCTCGAGCATGGCTACCTGGCGCTCAAGGAGGGCTGCGACGGACGGGAGAAATGGCTGCAGTCCGTCGACTGGTCGCGGACGCGGGCCTACGCCGTGGGACTGGTCGGCATCTTCCTCAACATCGCCGGCCGCGAGGCTCAGGGCATCGTACGCCCGGGCGACGAGGCCGGGGCGCTCAAGTCCGAGATCAAAGCCAGGCTCGATGGCCTCGTCGACGACGCCAAGCGCGAGATCGCGATCACCGAGGTCTTCGACACCGACCAGCTCTACCGAGGCCCCTACAAGGGCAACGCGCCCGATCTGCTCGTCGGCTACAACCACGGCTACAGGATCTCGTGGGACTGCGCGAGCGGGGTCACGGCAGGAGAGGTCTTCGACGACAACCGCAAGGCGTGGAGCGGCGACCACATCGTGGATCCCCGCCTGGTTCCGGGGATCTTCCTCGCCAACCATCCCCTCGACCGCGACGACCCGGCCATCATCGACCTGGCACCCACGGCGCTGCGCCTTTTCGGCATCACGCCGCCCGCCCACATGGAGGGCCGGCCGGTGGTCGAGATGCAACGCTTCGGGGGCTGACGACCAAGGAGGTTGCAACATGTTCGGATACACCAAGGTCAAGCTCGAATCCAGCCTCGTGGAGCGCATCCGGAGATTCGCCGAGATTGCCGGCTACTCGTCCCCCGAGGAGTTCATCACCCACGCCCTCGAGAAGGAACTGGCACAGCTCGAGGATGCGGACTCCGAGGAGGAGATCAAGAAGCGTCTCCAGGGTCTCGGTTATATGTCGTGAGCGGACACATGCTGCAATGAAACTGGTCAACGATCTGCTGCGGCCGCTCTTCGACGCGGTGCAGGGGCCTTTCGCGTCGCTGCCGGCGCTCGTCGGCGTGCTGATCTGGTCGATCCCGGTCGGCATCTTCGCGCTGTGGGTCTTCGGCAAGACCTCCAACCAGCAGCAGATTGCAGCGGTGAAGCGCCGCATCCATGCCGGGCTGTTCGAGATCCGGCTCTTCAACGACGACATCCGCGCCATTGGCCGTGCCCAGCTCGAGATCCTCCGTCACGTCTCGCGCTACCAGCTTCTGGCACTCAAACCGATGCTCTTCATCCTGCCGCCGCTGGTGCTGGTAATGGTCCAGCTGCACCAGTTCTACGGCTACCGCGCCCTGCAGCCGGGCGAGTCGACTCTTCTGACGGTGCGGCTCGATCCCGAGCTCGCCTCGCAGGCCCGGCCCGACATCGCACTCACGCTCCCGGACGGCGTCTCGCTGACCACCGGACCGATCTGGGCTCCCGCCCTGTCGGAGATCAGCTGGCAGCTGCGGGCCGAGACCGAGGGCTCCTACGGTCTCGAGGTCGCCGTCGACGGCGACACCGCGGTCAAGCAGCTGGAAGCCGCGCGGCGAACGGTTCGGCTGTCGCCGGAGCGGCCGCCGTCGACCTTCATCGACCAGCTCGAGTGGCCGTCCGAGCGGCCCGTCGACCGCGGATCGATCATCCGATCCATCACCGTCGGGTACCCCGAGAGCAGCTTCGGGATTCTCGGTTGGCGCTGGCAGTGGAGCTTCGCCTGGATGGTGGTGTTCTTCGTCTTGACCATGATCGTGGCGCTGGGCCTGCGCAAGCCGATGGGTGTCGAGCTCTGAGCGGGGTGCGACCGGCCGCCGTCGGCGCCGCCCTGATCTGCCTGGCGGCGGCCCTGTGGGGGCTCGACGGCGTGGTGCTCACGCCGCGGCTGTCGGGTCTGCCGGTCCCGTTCGTCGTCTTCCTGCTCCACGCCGTTCCCTTCGTGCTGATGCAGCCGATCTTGTTCCGCAGCTACCGGAACCTGCGCCGGATGGGAGGCCGCGGCTGGCTGGCGCTGGCGTTGGTATCGCTGACCGGGGGCCTCCTCGGCACAATCGCGATCGTCACTGCGCTCTTCCTCGTCAATTTCAACCAGCTTAGCGTCGTGGTCCTGCTCCAGAAGCTGCAGCCGTTGTTCGCCATCGTGCTCGCCGCCGTCCTCCTCAAGGAGCGCATCACCCTGCAGTTCGTCGCCATCGCATTCGCTGCCGTTGCAGGCGCCTACCTCCTCACCTTCGGGCTGTCCGCGCCTGACGCCGGACCCGAGGGCGCTGGGCTGGCGGCTGCGTGGGCAGTCGCCGCGGCGGCCGCCTTCGGTTCCGCGACCGTCCTCGGGAAGATCCTCCTCGGCACCCTCGACTTCAAGGACGCCACCTTCGCCCGCTACGGCATGACGGCTGCCATGGCGGCCGTCTACCTGGTGGTGACCGGCATCGGCTTCGACTTTGGCTCGGTCGATCCCGCGAGCTGGGTGGTGATACTGATCATCGCAGTGACCACCGGCAGCGGCGCCATCTTCATCTACTACCGCGGGCTGACCCTCGTTCGCGCGAGCGTCGCGTCCATCTGCGAGCTCTGCCTGCCGCTGAGCGCGGTTTTTCTCGACTACGCCGTCAACGGCTCGAGGCTCGGCCCGTGGCAGTGGATCGGCGCCGCCCTCCTGGTCGCCGCCATCCTGCGCATCACCACCGCCGGCGATCGCAGTGCTCGCGAGCAGTGACCGCGCCAGCGGCAATCAACCGCGTACGCGTCTGCGTCCCCGATCGACGGTGGCGGTCGACGGTGGCCGTGGCGGCGATCGGTGGCGGTCAGCGGTGGCAGTGGCGGTCGGCGGTGGCCGTGGCGGTCAGCGGTGACGGTGACGGTGGCGGTCGCGGTCCACGGTCGCGGATCGCGGATCGCGGTCGCGGGTCGCGGATCGCGGATCGCGGTCGCGGTCCACGGTCGCGGATCGCGGACGCGGTCCACGGACGCGGATCGCGGTTCACGGTCGCGGCCCCGGTCGCGGTCCACGGTCGCGGATCGCGGTCGCGGA
>CAZSTH010000065.1:0-21629 GCA_964609835.1 uncultured Thermoanaerobaculia bacterium | reverse complement strand
GGCAAGCACGACGCCTACCACGAGCAGGCGGCGCCGGCTCACGGCGCCGCCCCGCTGTCGGCGCCCGCCGGGCGGCCGGGCGGGGCCGGCGGCGCGAGGCCGATGGCACGCGCGCGCTCCGCCAGCCGCTCCGGGCTGCGCTCTCGCTCGAGCTCGAGCTCCAGCACCCGCTCGCGCTCTTCCAGCTCCGCGACCTGCAGCCGCAGGCGCACGAGCTCGTAGTGAATCGACGTGCTGCGAAGACGCGGCCACCCGACCAGGGCCAGCACCAACACCACCAGCGCCGAAACCGCCAGCAGGCCGGTCAGGACGTGCGGCCACCGGCGGTCCCGCTGCGGGATCAGCCATCGATTGCTGGGGGCGAGGCCGTGGAGCTGCATCACGCCTCCACGACTCGTTCGGCAACCCGCAGGCGCGCGGAACGGGCCCTCGGATTGCGATCGATCTCTGCCGACGGCGGCCGGATCGGCGTGCGCGTCAGGATCTCGACCGAGCGGATCCGACCACACCGACAGACCGGAAAGTCGGGGGGGCAGGTGCAGAAACCGGAGAGCCGCCGCAGGGTGTGCTTGACGATCCGGTCCTCGAGGCTGTGAAAGGAGATGACCGCGATTCGGCCGCCGGGGCACAGGGAACGGACCGCCGGCTCGAGAAATCTCTCGAGCTGACCGAGCTCGTCGTTGACCGCAATCCGCAGGGCCTGGAACGTACGGGTCGCCGCGTCGACGGGACCGCTGCGCGGCCCGACCACCGCGCGCACCAGCTTCGCGAGCTCGCCCGTCGAGCGCAGGGGTGCCGTCCGGCGGCGCCTGACGATGGCGCGTGCCACCGCCCGCGCGCGGCGCTCCTCCCCGAAGTCGCGCAGGATCCTCACCAGATCCTCCTCGCTGGAATCGGCCAGGAGATCGGCGGCCGTCGAACCCGATGATCCCATTCGCATGTCGAGCGGCCCGTCGCCCATGAACGAGAACCCGCGGCCGGCATCGTCGAGCTGCAGAGAGGAGACGCCGAGATCGGCGAGGATCGCGGATGGATGCGCCTGCCCGCGTGCGTCCAGGACCTCGGGCAGGCGGTCGAAGGCGGCCTCCACCAGCTCGCAACGGTCACCGAACCCCCGCAGCCGTTCGCCGGCGCGGGCGAGAGCCTCGGGGTCACGATCGAGCCCGAGCAGGTGGAATCCGGGCGCAGCGCGCAGCAGGGCTTCCGCATGGCCCCCCAGTCCGACCGTCGCATCCACCACCAATCCGGGAGCGGCGGGGACCAGCGCCTCGACCACCCGGTCGCAGAGCACGGGGACATGGACGGCGGCCACCCCATGCCTCCATCACAGTTCCAGCTGGGCGAGCTCTTCCAGCTCCTCATCGCTCAGCGACGCCTCCTCGAGGATGGAGGCGGCCCGCGCACGCCTCGTGACCGCGAGGTGGTTGATCCGCCCTGAGATCACGACCTCGCCCTCGACGTCCACCATCTCGCGCAGGAGCGCAGGCACCAGGATCCGCCCCTGCTCGTCCACCTCCAGCATCTGCCCGTAATTGACGCGTTCCACGAGCTTGAGAACCGCCGGCTTCATCGCCGGTTTCTTGAGCAGCTTCTCCTCCACCGCCTCCCACACCGCGAGCGGATAGATCCGGAGCTCATGCGGGAAGAAGGAGCAGACATAGACCTCGCGGCCGTAGCTCTCCTCGAGCTGCTCGCGCAGTCGCGCCGGCATCTTCACCCGCCCCTTGGCGTCGATGGTCGCCGGATATCCTCCGCGAAATCGGTCCACGCTGCCTCCCCGACGGTTGAAGTGGCCACCAGCGGATCGAGAGACCCACTTTTGACCTTATTTGACCACTTCTGACCACCCCATGATGAGGCGCTGCCGACAGCATGTCAAGGGTTTGGGCTGCAAACAGATAGGTTGTTTTTGAGATGCGGTCTCCCGCCAGACGGCCAGATCCGCAGCGGACCACAACATGTGGGGGCAATCATGGGCAGAGATCGCTACATCTTGTAGAAAGCTGCCGGGCAGGGACCGGCGGCTTGTGGCGCCGGTCCCCGCCCGGAATAGCGGTAGAATGTTGCGCGATGACGGACTCTGAGATCCGACGGATCGGAGTGGCCCTGAAGACCAGCAGCCTGGAGGCGATCGAGCTCGGGCGCGAGCTGGTGGCCGAGGTCCGGCGGCTCGGGCTGCGGCCGGTGATCGACCGCGAATCGGCCTCGGTGCTCGAGAGCGACGACGATATCGACCGCGAGCACCTTCCTGAGGAAGTCGACCTGGTGGTCGTGCTGGGAGGGGACGGAACCCTGCTGTCGGTGACGCGGGGCCGGCTCGAGGGCACCCCGATCCTCGGGATCAACATGGGGACTCTCGGCTTCCTCACCGAGCACCCTGCCGAGAATCTCTTCCCGACGCTGCACGCTGCGCTCGAGGGGCGCTGCAAGGTGGTGCGGCGGGAGCGCCTGCAGGTCACCGTGGAGACGCCCGATCGCGAGCCGGTGACCCGCTGCGTTCTCAACGACGCGGTGGTCAACAAGTCCGCCCTGGCGAGGATGCTGGTACTGTCGGTTCACGTCGACGGACGCTTCGTCAGCCGCTTCAAGGCCGACGGACTGATCGTCGCGACCCCGACCGGCTCGACCGCCTACAACCTTTCCGCCGGCGGTCCCATCCTCTATCCGAACCTCGAGGTCATCGTCGTGACGCCGATCTGTCCCCACGCGTTGACCAATCGACCGATTGTGCTGTCACTCGACGCGACCATCGAGATCCGGCTGGAGAGCCTGTCCGAGGAGGTCTACCTGACCCTCGACGGCCAGCAGGGTTTCCCGATCGAGCCCACGGACCTGGTTCGAATCGAGCGCTGCTCCGATCCCGTCCACCTCATCACTGACCAGAACCGCTCCTACTTCCAGGTCCTCCATCGCAAGCTGAAATGGGGGGAGCGCGGCGGGTGAGGTACCGCCATCTCAGACGCACGGTGATCGCCGTGCTCGCGACCACCGCCTTCGTCCTTCTCATCGGATTGGCGATTCGAGCCGTCCTCGAGGCAGGCCCCGTCCGGCACGCGGCCAAGCGCTGGATCGAGGCCATCGCCTCCCGCAGCGAGGCCCGGGTCGCGGTCGGCGACCTCCACTGGGGGCTCTTCCCGCCAACCGTCAGGCTCGAGGACGTCCGCCTGGAGAGCTCTACCGTCACCGCCGAGGTCGACGTCCTGCAGGTGGAG
This sequence comes from uncultured Thermoanaerobaculia bacterium, assembly GCA_964609835.1. Taxonomy (GTDB): domain Bacteria; phylum Acidobacteriota; class Thermoanaerobaculia; order Thermoanaerobaculales; family Sulfomarinibacteraceae; genus Sulfomarinibacter. The sequence goes on along the minus strand of CAZSTH010000065.1, from coordinate 18,417 downwards.
CTGGCGCGCGTGCGGGTGACCACGCGCATTGTCGAGCTCGGCACCGTGGCCGCGCGCGGCGTGAACCTCCGGCTGGAAGGCGCTCCCGGCCCCAACGCCGCCGGCGAGCCCAAGTTCGACCTCCGAATTCGACATCTCGAGCTCGCCGGCGTCGAGCTCGAAGGCGTCGACCTGCCGGGCGGGCTGACGGTCGAGCTCGGTGGCCTCCGCGCCGGATGGACCCGCGACGCCGGGCGGTCCCGCGGCTACCTCGACATCGCAGAAGGCCACCTCACCACCCGCCAGGGGAACGCCGTCGGCGCCGCACTCAGCGCCCGGTACACCCTGTCCGATGACGGTCTGCGGATCGATCGCTACCGTCTCGAGGGGCGCGGCTTCGATCTCACCGGAGAAGGCAACGTCACGAAAGCCCGCCAGCAACTGCGCGCTTCGGGCTCCCTCGACATCGACTGGCTCGACGGTTTCATCCGCACGAAGGGGCTGCTCGCCGGCCGCGCCACCGTCGATGCCGTCCTCGACACCGCGGCGCCGGAGCTGTTGCAGGGCGCAATCGACGCCGAGTCGATCCGGGTCGCCGGGTTTTCCATGCGATCAGTGACCGGCTCGATGGGCTTCGACGGCCGCGGCGTGCGCGGCACTCTCGAACGTGCGCTCTTCCGCGGCGGCACGCTCACGGGCGACTACCGCCTGGCGAGCATTCGCGGCCGTTTTCCCCACCGCGCCCGGCTCCGCGGCACAGGCGTCAGCCTCGCCGGCTTCCTCGACGATATCCGCGTCGAGTCGGCCGGGCTCGCGGCCGACGTGGACGCGGACGTCGAGGCGCGGTGGAACGGCCGCCGAATCGGCGACGGCACCGGCACCGCCGACGTCCGGCTGCGACCGGCCCCGGACGGCATCGGCGTCGCCGGGCAGCTGAAGGTCGGGCTCGAGGGCGACGGTCTCCTGCGCTTCGACGGGCCGGCGCTCGAGATCGGCAGCTCCAGCGCCCGCTGGCAGGGGGGGCTGGCTCTCGGGACATGGGAGCCCGCCTGGGCCATCGACGCCCAACCGGCCGCGCTCGATGAGGTGGCGACGCTGGTCAACCGCTGGGTCGGTGCGACGGTCCTCCCCCCCGAGCTCGCCGGCACGGGCCACCTCCAGGTCACCCTCAGCGGCAGCTTCTCCGACCTGGTGGCGAGCGTGCGTGCAGAGGCGACACCGCTGGTACTCCCACCGATCACCATCGACCGGCTGGTCGCCGACGCGCTGATCAGCGGCTCCAACCTGGAGGTCAGATCGGCCAGATTCCAGATCGGCGACGGCTTCGGAGAGGTCGACGGCCGCCTCGGCTGGGGCGAGGCGGACGGCGACGACATCGACCTCGGGCTTCGCGGCCGCCTGATCCCGTTGGCGTCGCCGGCATCGTGGATCGGCCTCGACCAGCTGATCGATCGAGGCAACATCACATTCACCGGTCGGCTCGGCGGCCCGATCACGTCGCCGCACGGCCGGTGGTCGATCGATCTCGAAGATCTGGTCGTCGGCGGCGTCGATCTCGGCGGCGCCACCGCAACCGTCGAGCTCGCTGACGGGCGCTTCACCTGCCGCGACCTGCGCTGCCAACGAGGTCTGGCTGGCGTTGTGGCCTGGGACCTGGGCGAGCGAGTGGTGGCCGGCACCGCCACCTGGCCGGGGATGCCGCTGCCGCCGTTCGCAGCCGCCCTGTCGCCTCTGGTCGGTGATTCGGGAGACGTGACCGTCGACTTCCGCATCCCTGCCGATGGCCGGCCCACGGGCCGATTGACTGCGACCAGCCAGGACGGATTCATCGACAGCACCCTGGCAGCCGACGAGATCGGAATCGACGCCGGCATCGACGGCGCCTTCCGGGTGCGATCCCAGCTCGCCGCCGCACCCGCCGGGGCCTACCACGGCCGGGGCGAGCTACGCCTCGAGTCGGCCGGGGCACTCCTCGAGCATCTCGCTCCGGACTCCGGCGTCCCCCTCGAGGGCGAGGGCCACGCGACCTTCGACGTCACGTGGACCGGTGGCGCGACGCTGCCGCGGATCACCGGCAACCTGCACGCCCTCGACCTCGCCCTCGACGCGCGGCCGGTGCGCCTGGTCGAGCAGGCGGCGTTCGCTTTCTCGAGCGACGGCTTCACCGTCCCCGCCCTGCGGCTGCGGGCACTCGACGACGAGCTCTTTCTTCGCTGCGACATCGACGACGAGGGGTCACTGCGTGGCAACCTCGCCGGCACTTTCGACTCCCTCCTGCTGCGCTTCCTACTCCCGGAGTGGGAGCCCGCCGGCCGCGCCACCGGCATCGTCGAGCTCCTGGGCACGGTCGACACTCCGGAGCTCGAGGGTATCGCCGAGATCAGGGATGGCTCATTCCGACTGCCCGGCACGCGCACCATCCTGTCACAGGTCGACGGGACCATCCTTCTGTCGTCGCGGGAGCTGCAGCTCGACAGCATGGCGTTTCGCCTGATGGGCGGTCGCGCCCGCTGCAACGGCAGCGTGCGGCTGGCAGACGACGGTGTCGTGCTCGCACTGACCGGCACCGCCAGCGGTGTCCGCTACGAGCCGTTGCCGGATCTCGACGCCCGGCTTTCCGGAACCTGGGGGTTGATCGGGCCGGTCGGCGACCTCGGCCTGTCGGGCGACCTCACGCTCGACCGCATGGCCCTGTCAACCAAGAAGGACCTGCCGGCGCTGATGCTGCGGTGGCTCGAAAACCGCGGTAGCCAGCCGTCTCAGGGAGGAATCGACCTCTCACTCCACGTCGAGGCGGACGAGACGATCGACCTGCGCAGCCCATTCATCCGCGTCACCGGCTCCGGGGCGATCGACATCACTGGAACCACGACCCGGCCCGGCCTGATCGGTCAGATCGACGCGCTCGAGGGGGGCGAGGCAACCGTGCTCGGCAACCGCTTCGAGATCGATCGCGGCGGCATCAGCTTCTCCAACCCCGCAACCATCGAGCCCTTTCTCGACCTGCAGGTCTCGACGTTCGTCCAGGAGTACCAGGTCACGCTGCAGCTTTCGGGGACCTTCGACCGGATCGTCGCCACCGCGGCCTCGACCCCGCCTCTGAGCGCTCCGGACATCTACTCACTGCTCGGCGTCGGCAGCCCCGGGAGCGCGCTCGGCAGCAGCGCCATGGGCCTTGGCCTGGCCTCGTCGATCCTCTCGAGCGAGCTCACTTCGGTCTTCAGACGTCGCGGCGAGATGGTCCTGCCGGTCGACCAGGTCCGTTTCGACCCGTTCGCCGCCGACTCCACCGGCAACCCCACCGCTCGGCTGTCGGTGATCAAGCAGCTGACGCCGTCATGGACGGTCATCCTGCAGTCGACCCTGGACGGCGAGCGCGAGCAGCTGGTGGTGAGCCGGTGGTACATTGCTCCCGGCCTGTTCATCGAGGCAGCTCAGAACCGGGACGAGTCGCTGTCCCTCGATCTCAAGTTGCGGCGACCCTACTGATGCGCCTCGCGACTGTCGCTTCACCGACCCCGGGACGGCCGCGCATCATACGGGGATGGCTGCTCGCCGCCCTGATCGCGGGGCTCCCCTCCGTGGTGACGGCGGAGGACCAGCAACCGGTGATCACCAGCGTTTCGGTGGTCGCGATCGGGGACGTCGTCGAGGAGCAGATCCTCGAGGTCCTCGAGCTCGAGCCCGGCTCGCGACTCGACCCGGCCCGCCTCCGCGAGGTCATCACCTCGCTCTTCGCGGGCGGCGAGGTCGAGTGGCTGCGGGTCGATTCCCGCAGCTCGGAGGACGGCGTCGATCTCAGGGTCCGGCTCAGCCTGCGGTCGACGATCTCCGACATCAGGATCCGCGCCCGCAATCCGTTCCTGCTGGTGCGGGTGGCCCGGTGGCTCCAGCTCGAGCGCGGAGATCCGGTCACGGCCGCCGGTGTCGAGGCCGCACGGCGCCGGGTCGAGCGGCGGCTGCAGGACCGGGGTTTCGCCGAGGCCATTGTGGAGGCTTCCATCGACTACGATCGCGCCACCAACTCGGTCAAGGTGGAGTTCGTGGTCCGGCCGGGTGCCGCGCATCGCCTGGCCGAGGTCGAGATCGAGAGCGCCGACGAGGCGTTGGATCCACAGCTCACGCCACCGAAACACCCCACCGGACGCCGCTTGACGGTTCGCCTGGAGGACCGTCTTCGTGAGCGCACCGAGACCGACCTCCGGCAGATGGGCTTCTGGGAGGCGGAGGTCCTCGACGTCGAGCGCCGCGGAACGGGTTCCGACGTCACCCTGGTGCTGCGCGTCGAGACCGGCGCCCTCTACCGCCTCGAGCTCGAGGCCCCGGAGGACCGGCGCGAGGTCGCGGCGGACGCGGTGCCCGACCCGGCGGGCGAAGAGCTCCACCCGGAGCAGACCGAGGCGCTCTCCGAGCAGGTCCACGAACGGCTGCAGGAGGACGGATACCTGCTCGCCGACGTTCGCGCGGAGCTGCACGGGGAGGGCGGCGAGCGGGTGCTCTCCCTGGTCGTCGATCCAGGTGACCGTCTCAAAATCGGCGCGGTGGAGTTTCCCGGAGCCCACCACTTCTCACCGAGCCGGCTCCGCGACGAGGTCCGGGTCGCGCCCGGCGGGACCGGTGGGCGGTTCGGCCAAAGGGTCTCGAACTCGACGCTGGAGGACGATCGGCAGGCAGTGGAGGCCGCCTACCACCGGGCCGGCTTCCCGTTCGTGTCGGTCGGCCGCCCCGAGGTCGAGATCATCGAAGGGCTCCCCGAGGTGCGGGTGGCGTTCCCCGTCGAGGAGGGGGCCCGTTGGCTGATGGAAGAGGTCCGGGTCGACAACCTGCCGGTGGAAAGCCAGGGCGATCTCGACACCCGACCCCTCGAGCTGGCCCCCGGGGCACCCTGGAGCCCGGCCGCCGTCGAGCAGGCGCAGCATCGGCTCGAGGAGGCGCTTCGCGACACCGGCTACCCCGAGGGACGGGTCGCGGTCGAGGTGGACACGTCCAACGAGGGCAGGGCGGTCGCCGTCTTCGACGTCGACCCCGGCCCGTTCGTACGAGTCGGAGAGGTCATCATCGCCGGCCTCCGCCGCACCGAGGAGAGCCTGGTCCGTGGTGTCGTCCGACGGGCGGGGGTCTCCCGCGGCGAGCCGCTGTCGCGGCGGCGGCTGCTCGAGGCGCAACGCGGCCTTTTCGAGCTCGGCCTCTTCCGCCGCGTCGAGCTCGTGCCGATGCCGGGCCAGGAGCGCCGTCTCGAGCGCAACATCGTGGTCCGCATCGAGGAGGGAGACCAGCGATCCTATCTCTTCGGCGTCGGATACTCGGACCGCGACGCGGCCCGCGTCATCCTCGGCTGGTCCCACCTCAACCTGCTCGGCCGCGGCTATGCATTCGCGGCCGAGGTGTCGCTGTCGCAGGCTCAGCAGAGGTACTCGCTGTCGCTGCGCAAGAAACGCCTCCTGGGCCTGCCGATGCCCGGCTACCTGGTGGTCTACCGGACCGACGAGGAGATCGGCGATCGCGACCTCGTGCGACGCGGACTCTGGATCGATTTCGGTGACCGGCTCAAACGCCCGCTTCGCCCGTGGCTCCGCTATGAGTACGAGATCATCGACAATGACGCACCGATTCCCTCCCCCGACCCGTTCGCCTCCGGGGAACTCCAAGAGTCGAGGGTCGCCTCGATCACGCCGAGCGTGGAGTGGGACACCCGCGACAACCCGCTGGCGCCGACCCGTGGGGTCTTCGCCTCGGCCTCCCTCCAGTACGCGTTCCCCGCGTTTCAGGCCGACAGCCATTTCCTCAAGTTCCAGGCCGGCGGCACCGTCTACTCGCCGGTCGGCGGTGGCTTCGGCGCCGCCGGCCTCCGTCTCGGAGCCATCACCCCGCTCGACGGCATCGGCAGCGTTCCGGAAAACCTGCAGATTCCATTCGCCTACCGCCTCTTCGCCGGCGGGCGCACCACTCACCGCGCCTTCGACACCGACACTCTCGGCATTCCCGGCCAGACGCTGATCAACGGCTCGCCCGTCGGCGGCAACGCCCTGCTGCTGCTCAATCTCGAGTACCGCCATCGGATGATCGGCCAGTTCTTCATTGCGGGATTCGTCGACGCCGGCAATGTGTGGGCGTCGGCGAGCAACGTGGAGCTCGGCGACATCCGCGTCGGCGCCGGTCTCGGTCTCCAATACATGACGCCGGCCGGCGCCCTCCGGGCGGAGTACGGCTGGAAGCTCGACCGCCAGCCGGGCGAGGACAGCGGCCAGCTCTTCATCAGCTTCGGTGTGCCCTTCTGATCCGATCAAGATCCCGTTCCCGGAATGAACTCCCACAGTGCTATGCTCCGTCGAGTGACTCTCGATCTCCTGCTCCCTTACCTGCTCCTCGCCGGCGGCATCCTCGGCCTCGGGCTCGGCGGCTCGTGGCTGGTGGAGGGCGCCTCGCGCATCGCCCTCCGACTCGGCATCTCCCCCATGGTGGTCGGCCTCACGATCGTCGGCTTCGGGACCTCCATGCCCGAGTTCTCGGTGTCGTTGCTGGCGGCCATTCGCGGCAGCGGCGGCCTGAGCCTCGGCAACGCGGTCGGCTCCAACATCATGAACCTGTTGCTGGTGCTCGGAGTCGCCGCGGTGCTGGTGCCGATCCAGGTCGTCGGCAGCCGCCGCCTGCTCTACCGCGACCTGCTGTTCGGCCTCGTGCCGGCGCTGGTGCTCGTGGTCTTGGCCCACCGCGGCGCCATCAACCGGCCCACTGCGCTACTGCTGCTGCTGATCTTCGCCGTCTTCATGGCGATGGCGGTGACGTCGGCGGACGGACGGCCGGCGGGGAAGGCGGTGGTCTCGGGATCGATGTCGCGCCACATCGCGATCACGGTGGTCGGCATCGTGGTGCTGGTGGTCGGATCCGAGCTCCTGGTCCGGGGTGGGGTCGAGATCGCGCGCCGCTTCGGCGTCTCGGAGGCGGTTGTCGGCCTCACCGTGGTGGCCTTCGGCACCTCGCTGCCCGAGCTCGCGACCTCGGTCGTGGCGGTGCTCAAGGGCCAGTCGGAAATCGGCGTCGGCAACGTCCTCGGCTCCAACATCTTCAACCTCGGCCTGGTGGTCGGCACCGCCTTCCTGATCCGGCCGGCCGCGGTGCCGGTCACCGTTATTCTGTGGGACATCCCGATCCTGATCGCATCCACCGTCATCGTCGGCTTCGTGGTCCTCCGCGACGGCCGCATCAACCGTTGGGAGGGCGGGATGATGCTGGGCATCTTCATCGCCTACCTCGGCTTCCTCGCGACCAGAATTCTGTAGACAATTCTCAATATTGAACTTCGAGTTCTCAGTCTTCGCCCACCCGACGACAGCGCCCGACAAAGGGCTGGGCGGGCGGAACTTGAAAACCGAGATTTGAAAACTGAGAATTCAGCTCTTGTAGATCTGCTGCCGCCTCAACTCCTTGAGGCGGTCGCGGAGACGGGCCGCCTCTTCGAACTCGAGGGCTTTGGCGGCCGCGCGCATTCGCCTCTCGAGCTCGCTGATCAGCTTGCCGAGCGAGACCTCGTCGTCCGGGAGCTCGCCGTCGCCAACGCGCAGCGGCCGCGCGCCGGGTCCGTAGTAGTCGAGCTCGGCCATTGCCAGCAGCGGGCTCTGCACGTCCTTGATGATGCTCCGCGGCTCGATGCCGTGCGCTGTGTTGTACTCCGCCTGGACCTCGCGGCGTCGACCGGTCTCCTCGAGCGCACGCCGCATGGAGCCGGTCTCGGTGTCAGCGAAGAGGATCGCCCTGCCCTCCAGGTTGCGGGCGGCCCGCCCGATGGTCTGGATGAGCGAGGTTTCTGAGCGCAGGAATCCCTCCTGATCGGCATCCAGGATCGCCACCAGCGACACCTCGGGCAGGTCGAGGCCCTCGCGCAGCAGGTTGATGCCCACCAGGACGTCGAACTCTCCGCGCCGCAGATCGGCGAGGATCGCCGATCGCTCGAGGGTGTTGATCTCCGAGTGCAGGTAGCGCACCCGCACGTCCACCTCGGCCAGGTAGCTGGAGAGGTCCTCGGCCATCCGTTTGGTCAAGGTCGTCACCAGGACCCGCTCACCACGAGCCACCACCGCGCGGATCTCGGCCAGCAGCTCGTCCACCTGGTGGGTCGCCGGCCGCACCTCCACCGCTGGATCCAGCAGGCCGGTGGGGCGGATCAGCTGCTCCACGACCTCTCCCTCGCTGTGCCTGTGCTCGTAGGGCCCGGGCGTCGCCGACACGAAGATCACCTGCTGGATGCGCGCTTCGAACTCCTCGAAGGTCAGCGGCCGGTTGTCGAGCGCCGACGGCAGGCGGAATCCGAAGTCCACCAGGGTCTGCTTGCGCGAGCGGTCGCCGTGGAACATGCCGCCCACCTGCGGCACGGTCGCGTGCGACTCGTCGATGATGCACAGGAAGTCGTGCGGGAAGTAGTCGAGGAGCGTCGGCGGCGGCTCACCGGGAGCACGCCCTGTGAGGTGACGTGAGAAGTTCTCGATGCCCTGGCAGTATCCGAGCTCGGTCAGCATCTCGAGGTCGAAGTTGGTGCGCTGCCCGAGCCGCTGCGCCTCGAGCAGCTTGCCCTCCCCGTTCAACTCCGCCAGGCGCTCGTCGAGCTCGGCCCGGATGCCGTCGATGGCCTCGAGAAGCTGCGCGCGGGGGGTCACGTAGTGGGTGCGGGGATAGACTGGCAAACGCTCGAGCCGCCCGATTGCGGTGCCGCGCACCGGGTCGATGCGCTCGATGCGCTCGACTTCGTCGCCCCAGAAGGAGATGCGGACCGCGGTGTCGTCATACGGAGGGTAGACCTCGAGCGAGTCGCCGCGCAGCCGGAACGAGCCGGGAGCGAGGTCGAGGTGGGTGCGCTCGTACTGCATCTTGGCGAGCTGCCGCAGCACCTCCTCCAGCGGCTGCTCGACCCCCACCTCGAAGAGCTGCAGCATGCCGAAGTAGGCCTCGGGCGAACCGAGGCCGTAGATGCAGCTGACCGAAGCGACGATCAAGACGTCGCGACGCTCGAAGAGCGAGCGCGTCGCCGACAACCGCATTCGGTCGATCTCCTCGTTGATCGAGGTCTCCTTCTCGATGTAGGTGTCCGAAGAGGGCACGTAGGCCTCGGGCTGGTAGTAATCGTAGTAGGACACGAAGTACTCCACCGCGTTGTCCGGGAAGAAGGCCCGGAACTCCTGGTAGAGCTGGGCGGCAAGCGTCTTGTTGTGGCTGAGCACCAGGGTCGGTCGTTGAGTCGCCTCGATCACCTTTGCCATGGTGAAGGTCTTGCCCGAGCCGGTGACGCCGAGCAGGGTCTGGAAGGCGACCCCGGACTCGACGCCGTCCACCAGCTTCCGGATCGCCTGCACCTGATCGCCGGCGGGCTCGAAGGGGGTCCGCAGCTTGAAGCGAGTAGCGGTCATGCCGCAGGAAAGCTCGGATTTCGGACCTCGGAATCCGGAATTCCATCCACCCCATCCCTGCAACGCCCGAGAACGGCGGACGACCGCGACGCTGCAGCCCGCGAGCTCGGTGCGCGAGAACCAGCACTGTGATCAACGATCAGGAAACACATCCGAAATCCGAAGTCCGGCATCCGACATCCGAGCTGCAGGGCCGGCACTCCCGACTCCTCGATCCACCGCTCGAGAACCAGGTTGAGGGACTCGACCTCCTCGATCGACAGGCGTCCGTCGTCGAATACGGTGCGGGCTCGGGTCACGAATTCGCCCATCAGCGGGTAGGGGTCGTCAGACCGCTCGAGGACGGTCCGAAATCGGCCGAGGTTGCGCCGGATGCGCGCCGCCTCGCCAGCCGGCAGGTCGGCCGGAAGCGAGGCTTCGACCGCCCGCCGCGTGCTTTCGAAGTTGCTCCACACCGTTCGGCGCACCATCGAGGTCCCCGCCATCAGGAACGCGATCACCACCGCGAGGCCGATGACGCAGCCGTACAGCGGCAGCCGGCTCGAGCAGCCGCCTCCCTTCCACGGCTCCTTGCCCGTGCTCAACCCCTCGAATCTCGGAAGCTCCGCGGGCGGCCTCGGCGCCGCCGCCTCATCCTCCTCCTCGACCGGCGCCGACGGTCCCTCGGCGTCGGGCTGGTCGTTCACGTGCTCGTCGCCGCTCGTTCTCTCGTCCATCGGAGCATTGTACGAAAATCCCGTGACCGTTGCCGTATCCGTGTCCGTGCGCGGTTACAATCTGCATTCCAAACTTCGGAGGAACCGATGCGCCGACTCCTCGAACGCGACAACACCGCCCTCCTGGTGATCGATGTCCAGGAGCGGATCAACGCCGTGATGGCAGACCAGGGCCACGTCCCGCGCCTCGAGGTGTTGATCGAAGCCGGCCGGGACCTCGGAGTGCCGGTGATCGGAAGCGAGCAGTACCCGCAGGGCCTCGGCCCAACCGTCGGCTCGCTGGCCGAAGCTCTCGGTGCCGACTTCCTCGGAAAGGTGACGTTCTCCTGCGCCCGCGACCGAGGCCTGGTCGAGGCCGTCGAGGCCACCGGCCGGCGGCAGATCCTCATCACCGGCATCGAGACCCATGTCTGCGTGCTGCAGACCGCCATCGATCTCCTGGCGGCCGGTTACGAGGTCCAGGTCCCACACGACGCCGTCAATTCGCGTCGCGAGGCCGACAAGCGATGGGCGCTCCACCGCATGGCGCGGGCCGGTGCCGTCGTCACCACTACCGAGTCCGCTCTCTTCGAGCTCCTCGAGCGCTGCGACACCGCCGACTTCAAGACGGTGGCGAAGCTGATCAAGAAGATCCCGGTTTGAGCAGCCTGCCCGGTTTGGTGAGAGAGCTGTTAGCTGTTAGCCACGGATCGTTCATCGTAGACGCCGTGTCAATAACTTCTCGAGCATCCACACCGTTGCGCTACTCGGGCCCGAGCTCAAAGCTACTACTCACAGCTTTCAGTAGCGCAACATCGCCGCGATGCCGCCCGGTTTGGCGAGCTCCTTCTTGGCATCGCCGTCGACGATCTCGACGCGACCACCCATCTCCAGCACGGTCTGGGTGACGCGGTCGACGCACAGAGGCAGCGGGTGGACGTCCTCGCCGCAGTAGACGCAGGGCCCTCCGGCATTCGGCGAGTAGGCTTTGCAGCTGCCGCATTCGCCGCCCTTCGCGGTGAAACCCTTGCCGTAGACCAGGGTCCACACCCGGCCCTGGTTGACGGCGTCGAGCACCGGCGCGAAACCGGCGACCGCCTTGCCGCGGTCGTGGAGCTCGGCGAGCACGCCCTCGACGAGGACCCTCTCGCGGTCGCGCTCCATCCTCTTCTGCACCGCGAGGATCTTGTTGAGAACCTCCTTGTGCGACGCGCCGACCCGCATGCTGACGGTGTCCACCAACTTGCCGTGCAGTCGGGTCGGCAGCAGCCGCACCAGCTGGCCCGCGGCCTTCGGCGTGCCACCCACGATCAGCCGGTCATAGGGCCCGCGCAGTGCGAGGTCGTGCAGCGCGTCGATCACCTTCTTGGCGTGCGAGGCCACCTCCTCATCGTGCCGCTGGTCGCGCCGCTTCTGCGACCGCATCTGGTCGGCACCCAGCGAACGGGTGCGGGCGACGGTTTCGGAGATCAGGTCCTCGTGCTCGTCGAGCTCGCCCATGTGGACGGCGAAGAAGCGGGCCCGCTTGTTGTCGGTGAGGACGACGGCATAGCGCTCGTGCTCGTCCATGGCCTCGACCACCGGGCGCAGGAAAGCGCCTCGGCGCCAGTGGATCGACGCCGCGAACGGCAGTTCGATCTGGTGGATCTCCTCGAGCCCGGTCTCCGGGTGGACGACCACGACCGCCGCCTTGCTCCGGGGCCGCAGGCCGCGGACCAGCTCCAGCGACCGTCCGCAGGCGGTCTCGAGGCGATCGCTGGCACTCGGCCTGGATCTGAGCTCCTTGACCAGGGCCTCCGCCTGGACCACGAAGCCGCGCTTGCGGTTGGCCTGCTTGTTCTGGTCGATGTCGAGGTACATGGTGAGGGTGTAGCTTCGCTGCTGAGTCAACGTGTAGAGTCGACTCAGGACGCCTCGACCGAGCATGGTCACCTCCTTGTGCGGATAGGCTTGTCCTAGCATACTCCACCCCCCGTCCTCGGGCCGGCGCCGACAGCGCCGGCCCGAGGAACGCGCCCGCGGCAGCTTCATGAAAATCAATCGAGCGGAAGCTACACTGGTGCGTCGGGAGGATCGATGAAAACGATCGACGTTCGAGATCTTGCCTGCCCGGGTCCGGTGCTGCGGCTGCGGGACCTGCTCCAGGACGGCGAGCGCACGGTCAAAATGCACGTGGCGGACAGCAGCTGCCGCTCCAACGTGACCCGCTTCGCGCACGCCCGCGGCGCCGAGGTGGAGGTCGAGGAACCGGGTGACGGCAGCTACATCATGACCATCACCGCCGGCGACCAGGCCACCACGCCGGTTGAAAGCGAGCAGGCCTGCGTGACTCCGGAGGCATCGCCGGCCGCCAGCGGGCCGCGGGTCGTGCAGATCACCGCCCGCACCATGGGCTCAGGCGACGACGAGCTCGGCGAGCTGCTCTTGCGCTCGTTTCTGAAGACACAGCTGCAGCTCGATCGGCGGCCCGACGCGGTCATTTTCTACAACGAGGGCGTCAAGCTGTGCTGCGAGGGCTCGCCGCTGATCGGGGACCTGCGTACCCTCGTCGGGGAAGGCATCGAGATCATCGCCTGTGGCACCTGCTTGAACTTCTTCGAGCTGAGCGACCAGCTGCGGGTCGGACGCGTCACCGATATGCTCGAGATCGCGACCCGTCTGGCTGAGGCGGGGGCCACCGTCCGGCCGTGAGCCCGGTGCCCCCGATCTACCTCGACCATGCCGCGACCGCGTTCCCCAAGGCTCCCGGGGTCGCGGCGGCGGTGGCCCGGTTCCTCGACGAGTCGGCCGGCAACCCCGGACGCGGCGGCCACCGGCTTACGGTCGCCGCCTCGCGCGCCGTCGAGGGTGCGCGTCTCCAGGTGGCACGACTCCTCGGCGGCGATCCCACACGAACCCTGCTCGGCCCCGGAGCCACCTTCTGGATCAACGCCGTCCTGCGGACGATCCTGCGGCCCGGCATGCGGGTCGTGACCTCGGCCCTCGAGCACAACGCCGTCATGCGGCCCCTGCGCCGGCTCGAACGCTGTCGCGCGGTGGAACTGGTCGTGGCGGCGGGCGAGGCCCGTGACGGGGTCCCGACGGCCGAAGAGATCGCGGAACGGGTAGCGCAGAAGCCGACCGCTCTCGTGGTGCTGACCCACGCCTCAAACGTCAGCGGCGCGGTGCTGCCGGTGAACGAGGCCGCCGCGGCAGTGGCTCCGGTGCCGGTGCTGGTGGACGCGGCCCAGACCGCAGGCAGCCTACCGATCGATTTCGCGCGACTCGGCGTCGCGGCGATGACCTGCTCCGGCCACAAGGGCCTGCTCGGCCCCCCCGGGACCGGTGTCCTTCTGCTGGCGCCCGACTTCGAGATCGAACCGCTGATTCACGGCGGCACCGGTTCGCGGTCGGAGAGCGAGCTGATGCCGGAGGACCTTCCCGACCGGCTCGAGGCAGGCACGCCGGCCACGGCTTCCATCGTGGGGCTCGGCACTGCCTGCGAATGGCTGTCGGAGCGCAGCGTGGCAGCGGCGCGAGCCCACGCGCACCGGCTGGCGTGGCGCCTCGTCGGCGGGCTGCGCGAGATCCCAGGCGTCGAGGTGGTCGGGTGGGACGCCGACCGCCGCCAGATCGGCATCATCTCGTTTTTCACCGACGACCATGACAGCGGCGAGCTGGCCGCCTGGCTCGACCGCGAGCACGGGATCTGCGTTCGGGCCGGGCTGCACTGCGCGCCGGCAGCTCATCGCCGTCTCGGGACCTTCCCGGACGGCACGATCCGCGCCGGCATCGGCCCGTTCAACACCGAGAACGACGTCGATGCGCTTGTTCAGGCAGTCAGAGAGGCAACGACGAGACACCACCTGTGAGTTCTCGATTTTCAATTCTCAATTCCCGCCCAGACGGCAGCGCGGTCGGGAACACCCTCGAGAATTGAGAATTGAAAGTTGAGAATTCGGTGTTGCTCTTTTGGGAGTAAATGTGGCACAGCACGACCGTTCGCGACACATCCTGATCGTCTTCGGCACCGTGCAACGGGTAATGCATGCCGAGCGGGCGGCGCACGAGGCCGGCGTGGAGGTCGACGTGATTCCGGCGCCGCGGGTCGTGAGCTCGCAGTGCGGCGTGGTGCTCGAGTGCTGCTCGGGCGATGGCGCCACGCTCGAGACGGCCCTGACGGACGCCGGCCTCGAGCCGCAGTCGGTGTGGCGACGGAGCGGCGGCAGCTGGGTTCCGAGCGCGCTCGACGCACCCGCGGTCGATGAACGGGTGCTGCTGACCGCCGGCTCGGCCTACGGCGGCTGCGGGGCCAAATTGTCCAAGGGCCTGCTGCACACGGTGCTGTGCGGGCTGCCGCGGTTGCAGTCAGACGACCTGTTGGTGGGCATCGAGTACGCCGACGATGCCGGCGTGGTCAGGATCTCTGACGAGGTCGCCATCATCCACACCACCGATTTCTTCCCACCGATGGTGGACGACCCATACACCTTCGGACGTATCGCGGCGGTCAACGCGCTGTCCGACGTGTGGGCGATGGGCGGCACCGTCCTCGCCGGCCTGAACCTCATCAGCTACCCGCTGGCGGAGCTCGGGCGCGAGGCGCTCAAGGAGATCCTTCGCGGCGGCCTGTCGGCGCTCGGCGAGGCGGGTGGCGTCCTCGCCGGCGGCCACACCGTGGAGGGCCACGAGCTGCTCTACGGAATGGCGGTCACCGGCACCGTCCACCCCGACCGCATCTGGCGCAACGCGGGCGCGCGAGAGGGCGACGCGCTGGTGCTCTCGAAACCGCTCGGCACCGGCCTGGTCACCACCGCCGCCAAAGCCGAGATGGTGGACAGCGGCCACCTGTCGACGGCGCTGCGATGGATGTCGACGCCCAACCGGGAGGCAGCCGACGCACTGCGCCGGATCGAGCCGCACGCGGTCACCGACGTCACCGGATTCGGCCTCGCGGGTCATGCGGCCGAGATGGCCGACGCATCGGCCATCGCCGTCGAGATCGACCTCGACGGGCTGCCGGTACTCCCCGGCGCCCTCGCGGCCGCGGCCACCGGACTGGTGCCTGCCGGTGCCGGCAAGAACCGCGACAGCATCGCCGAGGTGCTGGAGATCGACGCCACCGCCGACGAGCTGCGCGTCGACCTCTGCCTCGACCCGCAGACCTCGGGCGGCCTGCTGGCAGCAGTCGATCCGGAGCACGCCGACGACCTTGTCCGTCGCCTACCCGGATCGGCCATTGTCGGCCGCGTCATCGGCGGCCCTCCCGGCATCGTCAGGCTGGTTCGTACGGCCTGAACCACGAAGACCGAAGCCACGAAGAAACGCCCATACCTTTGTCTTCGTTTCTTTGTGCCTTCGTGGTTTGAACGGGTGGGTGGGTGGTAACTCCGAATTCCGAGTTCTTCAGCATCGAAGATGCTGCAGCAGGATTCCGACGGCGACGGCGAGGTTGAGGGACTCGATGTCGTTGTCGAGCGGGATGGTCACGCAGCCGTCGGCGAGGGCAGCGGCTTCGGCCGACAGCCCGCCGCCCTCGGAGCCCACCAGCACGAGACACGGCTCCGTCGGACGCCAGCCCTCGAGCGGCCGGCCGCCATCGGCGGCGGCCCACACCTCGCCACCGCGATCGCGGACCCGCGCAACCGCATCATCAACCGCCACCGCGCGCTCGACCGCCACCCGGAAGACCGCGCCCGCCGAGCCGCGGACCGCGAGCGGTCCGAAGGGGTCGGCGCACGCTGGAGACAGCAGCACCGCGGCAGCGCCGAGTCCGGCCGCCGACCGGATGACGGCACCGACGTTGCCGGGATCCTGCACGCCGTCGAGCCAGACCGCGGTGCCCGCCACCGCGTCCCAAGGCTGGAAGAAGGGCTCGCCGACCACCGCGAGCACGCCCTGCGGGCTCCTGGTCGGGGCGACGTCGTCGAGCACTGCCGGGTCGATGGTGCAGATGACGCTCGCTGCCAGGGACCAGCGCCTGGCCTCGTCCTCGACCGCCAGGTCGGTGGCCAGGTAGAGCTCGCGGATCGGGACCTTCCAACGCACGAGGTCGTCCACCAGACGTCGGCCGTCGACGATCACCTCGCCGTCGCGACGTTGCCGCACCCGCCGCCTGAGCTCTTTGAGCCGCCTCCCCCGCCGTCCGACAAACTGGTCCACGCTCCCTCCGCACGGGCCATTCTATGGTGATCGCATGAAGCTGGCTCGAGGTCGGCGCGGTCCTCGATCCTCCATCTGGTGAACAACCCTTTTCCCATTCTTCAGCGGTTCGCCGCCTCGGGCGGCGAACCGCTGAAGAATGGGCTTAGTGGATCTTTTCACAATCATTTGCCATAATCCTGGGCCCGTCGCGGCACGCGGCGGCAGAAGGGAAACGACAATCATGAGTCTCTCCCTGATCGCCAAGTCCATCGGCGAGTCCGCAACCCTCCGGCTGAACGAGGTCGCCGCCATCCTCCGGGCCAAGGGCGACCCCGTCATCCACCTCGGCGGCGGCGAGCCCAAGGGCAGGGCGCCCATCGACGCCATCCTCGCCGCCACCTCGCTGCTCAACTCTGGCGAGGTCCGCTACACGCCGCCGGACGGCATTCCAGCGCTCAAACAGGCGATCATCCGTTATACCGAGGATTTCTACGGCTGGCGCCCGGCGCCCGAGAACGTGATCGCCTCGGGCGGCGCCAAGCAGGCCATCATGTCGGCGCTGCACGCCATTCTCGACCCGCAGGAGGAGGTGATCTTCCCGGCGCCGTACTGGGTGTCGTACCCCGAGATGGTCAAGCTGGTGGGGGCGGTGCCGGTGCCGGTCTTTCCCGAGGACGGCAGTTTCATTCCCCGCATCCAGGACGTCGAGCAGGTGATCGGCTCCTACACCAAGGCGGTGATCGTCAACAGCCCCAACAACCCCACCGGGGCGGTGTATCCGGAGAGCTTCATCCACGACGTGGTGCGGCTGTGCGAGGACCGCGGCCTGTGGCTGATCATGGACGACATCTACCACCGTTTGATCTTCGACAGCCGCAAGCCGCTGAACCCGTACGACTTCGCCACGGACCGCAGCGACAACTCGAAGCTCATCGTCGTCAACGGCGTCTCCAAGCAGTACGCCATGACCGGTTTCCGGATCGGATGGGCGGTCGGCAACACCAAGCTGATCGAGGCCATGACCAATATCCAGGGCCACGAGACCTCGGGGCCCTCGGCGGTGCTGCAGCACGCGGCGGTTGGCGCAATCAACGGCATCCAGTCGGCGGTGGACAGCCTGCGGACGACACTCGAGAACAACCGCAACGTCCTCATCCAGGAGCTCGAGGCCTTCGAAGGCGTGCGGCTCGAGGTCCCCGGTGGCACCTTCTACTCGTTTCCCGACTTCAGCCACTACGGCAGGGATTCGATCAAGCTGTCCAACTTCCTCCTCGAAAAGGTGCAGGTGGTGACCGTTCCCGGGGTCGAGTTCGGCCTCGAGGGCCATCTCCGGCTGTCCTTCTGCGGCTCCATCAAAGACATCACCGAGGGCATCGAGCGCATCAAGTGGGCCCTCGACCCCAACTCCCCCAACGAGCTCTACATCGGCGAGCGCAAGCTGGTGAGGGACTGGACATGAGCAAGTACCTGAAGTTCAAGACACCCGCCACAGACCAGGCCGAAGACCTCAAGAGCCGCTACGATCTCTCGAACCACGGCCTTCACCACCTCGACCGGGTCTACTGGAACCTGCCGTCGCCCGCGCTGTACGAGGAGGCGAGCTTCCGGCAGGAGGGCCGCATGGGCTTCGGCGGCCCGCTCGTGGTCAATACCGGCACGTGGTCGGCGCGGGCCGCCCAGGACAAATACATCGTCCGCGAGAGCTCCACCGAGGACAAGATCTGGTGGGGCGAGTACAACCGCCCGTACTCGACGGCCACCTTCTCCGCACTCCTCGGCCGGGTCCAGGCCTTCCTGCAGGACGAGGAGCTCTTCGTCCAGGACTGCTTCGTCGGCGCCGATCCGGAGTACCGGATGCCGATTCGCGTGATCGCCGAGTACGCGTGGCACTCCCTCTTCGCACGCAACATGTTCATCCTGCCCAGGAGCCAGGACGACTACCAGAACCACATACCCGAGTTCACCGTCATCGCAGCACCGTCCTTCAAGGTCGACCCGCGCATCGACGGCACCCGCTCGGACACCGCCATCATCCTGAATTTCGCCGAGCGGCTGGCGCTGATCTGCAATTCGAGCTACGGCGGTGAGATCAAGAAGAGCATGTTCACGGTCATGAACTTCCTGCTGCCGCTGAAGAAGGTGCTGGCCATGCACTGCTCGGCCAACGTCGGCGCCGACGGCGACGTGGCGCTGTTCTTCGGGCTCTCGGGCACGGGCAAGAC
>CAZSTH010000064.1:0-21893 GCA_964609835.1 uncultured Thermoanaerobaculia bacterium | reverse complement strand
TAACGGTGAACGGTGACAGTCGACGGTGGCGGTGGCGGTCTACGGTGGCGGTGGCCGTGGCGGTGACGGTGGCGGTAACCGTGGCGGTAACGGTGAACGGTGACAGTCGACGGTGGCGGTAACCGTGGCGGTGGCGGTCTACGGTGGCGGCACCGGTCGCGGATCGCGGCTCTCGGATCGCGGCTCTCGGATCGCACGCGGCGTCATCTGATGAGCCTGGAGTCTCCGGTCCACGACGCGATCGCCTCAGCCACCCACTTCGAGGCGTCGACCGTGAGATCGTGGCCGCCCCAGGGGTGGACGGCCAGCGGTGTACCGAGGCGCATCGCGAGGCGCGCCGCGCAGGACGGATCGACCATCCGATCGCCGCGGCTGGCGATCACCAGCAGCGGAATGCCGACGGTCTGCGGGGCACCCCACCGCGCCGCCGCCACCAGCTGGCGGAGCACGTTGACGGGACGCACCTGACGGCGCTGTGCGATCTCGATCCGCCGGCGGAGGATCGCCCGCCGGCGCTCGTCATCCGGCCGGTTGGCTGTCAGTCTGAGCGTCAGCTCCTCGCGGACGGCGAGGTCCCGACAGATCGCGATCCGCAGCATCAATGGCAGGCTCCGCCACCACAGCCGGCGGTAGGGTCTGGAGGTCCGCCGATCCGAAGGGTTGATCGCAACCGCCCGCTCGAAGTCGTCGGGGAAACGTGCGACCCACTCCAGCGCCACCATGGCGCCGAGTGAGATGCCGAGCACCGCCGACCTCGCGGTGGCGGCATGACCTTCGTGCCAGCGGCTCCGCAGCGCCACCACCGTTTCTTTGACGCTCCAGGGGGCGGCGACGGCGGACTCGCTGCCGAAGCCGGGCAGGTCGTGGGCTCTCAGCCGGCCCCTCGGCAAGCCGAGCGCTGCAGACAAGTGATCCGGAAAGTCGTGCCAGTGCTCCGCCTCTCGCGCCAGACCCCGTAACAACAGCCACCTCGTCATGCCATCACTCTACGGCAGCTACCGGATGCATGCCCGGGGGTCGATGCGCCGCCGCGCGAACCCTTTGCCTGCGGCCCGGTTTTCGGTAGGGTACGCGGAGGGAGACGCCAATGGCTCAACAGGGAGGCGGGTGCCGCAAGCTGCTGGTGATCGGTTGCCTGGTCGCACTCGGGCTGCTGGTCCTCGTTCTGATCGCCGCCGCCGTCCTCTTCGGCATGGCGTGGTCCCAGGTTCGAGAGGAGCAGGTCGAGCAGCGCGAACTGCGCCACGAGCTGACGCCAGCGGCGGCGGCGATCGGTGACGCACCGCTCGAGGTGCCGGGCGAGTTTGAGCTCCCCGGCCCGGCGGGCCGGGTGGGCCTCGATCTGCGCCACGCTTTCTTTTCGGTCGGGCCCGGCTCGCAGGGCGAGCCGCTGGCAGTCGACGCACGATTCGATACCAGCTCCTACCGGCTGACCGAGCGGCTGTCGGATGGCGAGGAGGGGTGGGTCTACGAGGTCAGCTTCGTGCGCACCACCGATTCCTACCTGCTCGGCATCCTCAAGGAGCTGATCGGCGGCACGCGCCCGAGAGTTCGCATCTCGCTGCCGCCGGACGTCCACTACGATCTCGAGATCGACATCCTCGAGGGCGGCGCCGAGGTCGAGCTCGGCGGCCTGTGGTTGGGCGACGCAGAGCTGTCCTTCCTGCGAGGCGGCGGCGAGGTTTCCTTCTCGGATCCGCTGCGCCAGCCGATGGAACAGCTCGGGATCGCCTTCTTTCAGGGCGGCGGCGAGATCACGGGGATCGCCAACGCGGCGCCGCGATCGTTGACGGCGGAGTTCTCCATGGGCGGCGGCGACATCGATCTGCGCGGGCGCTGGACCCGCGACGCCCACATCACCATCGACCAGAGCATGGGCGGCGTCTCGATTCGCCTGCCCGACGGCGTGGTCATCAGGGGCCTCGGCCGCCACGACACCGAGCCGTCCGAGACGGCGGAGGACTCGGAGCCGACCCTGCGGTTCACGACCTCCAGCAGCATGGGCGAGCTCGACATCTTCGACCCGCAGGATCGGTGATCCACGACCGGGGACCACGGTGGCGGTGACTGTCGACGGTGGTGGTCGACAGACGCGGGCGCAGCCACCGGACGCGGACGCTGTAGCCGGTCGCGGATGACCGACCCGGATCGCGGTCGCGGTTCACCAATGTCCTCGACGGTCGCGGACGTGAGTCAGTTCGCGACCTCCATGCCGAGCATCAGCACGAAGTCCGCGATCTGCTTGGTCCACACGATGCGCACGTCCCGCTCCTCGCCGTCACCGCGGAGCATGAAGCTGCCGTGGGGGCTGAGAACCTCCCTGCCGATGTACATCGCCCCGAGGCCGCTGCCGCTGCGGTCGCGGAGGATGATGGGGAAGGCCTTCTCACGGCCCGCCGCATCGGTGGTCACCAGCTCGACGTTGACGAAGTTGGGATCGCGTGCGGTTGAGCGTCGCTCGTCGACCATGGCTCGCTCCCTCGCTTTCGAGTTGCCGTGAGCGTTCCCCCGGAGTGTACTGCGGCGGCTTGACCCACGAAAGGGGAACGCCGGCCCGCGGGTCAGCTTGCCGGGGCCCGCCGGCTCCACGGCAGCAGCGCACGGACGGCACGCCCGATGGGCGCCAGAGCCTTCTGTGAGTAGACGTAGTTGACCATCAGACCGCACGACTCGTCGAGCCCCCGCCCGGACGTGTTGGCGCCGAAGTTGATGTTGGCTCGCGCCACCGAGGCGCCGTTGCCGAGGTGGAAGCCCGCCACCGGGTTGAGGGGCTTGCCTCTCGCGTCCTTCTCCTGGGCGATGTAGGTGTAGGCAATGTCCACCAGCGGCTTGCGGAGGCAGCGCACGAACGCCTCGTCATCGATCCAGGCCGGGTTCGAGAGCACGCGGAGAAGCACCTCCGCGAAGCTCTCGTCAGCGGTCGCCGGAAGCCGGTTGCGAATCGCCGCCTGTGACTTCTCGGGAACCCTCTTCTCGACCCTGGCCCGCGAAAGCTTGAAGCCATCGGCCCGGCCCTCGAGGATCGGACGCAGATAGCGTACCCAGAAGCCAGGGATCGGGCTCAAGGTCGCGAAGGTGCGCAGCGACGCGTGATGCTCCCTGAGAGCCTCGGTGACCCGCAGGATGAGCACCTTGCCGAGGCCGAGGCCGGCGAGCCCGTTCTGGGTGTTGTTGATGGAGTAGAAGATGGCCGCGTCGGGCGACTTGATCGGCGGGCGCTGCTCCTCGCCGGTGTCGATGACCTCGTGGATCGACCGCAGCATCCCGCGGCTGAGCGCCACCTCGATGAAGACCACCGGTTCTTCCGGCATCGCGACGTGGTGGAGGGCGAAGCACATACGGTCGCGCCCGAGCCGCTGCCCCATTTCCTCGAGGCCGACCATCGGATGGACCATCTCGCGCTCCTTGAGGAAGCGGATGGTCTTGAAGGGCGATTCGAGATCGATCTCCTCGAGATAGAGCAGCCGGTGCTGGCACCAACGGTTGAGGAGGTGGGCGACGTCCTCGTCGAGAGCGTCGAGGCCGGCCGCGCCCTGGCGCTGGGCCTCCAGCACCTCGGCCCGAAGATCGAGGACGAACTTCATGCCGCCAGGGAGGTTGATGAGGGCGTCGAACACTCGTTGACGCGGTGAAACCAGCGCTCTTCGCGCCGCCCGCACGCGTTCATTCCATTGCACGCGGTCCTTCTCGTCGGCACTGCGCAAGCTCTCGATCGGGCCGTCGAGAGACTTCCGGGAAACCTCGAACTCGGCGGACAGCCAGGTGAAGAGCTCGAGTCGGTGCTCGGTCGAAAGCTCCGCATAACGCGACCGGAAACGCTCAAGCAGCACCGGATCGGTGTCGCCTCCGACGCCGATCCGACGCGCCAGCTGCACGACCTGGCGGACCTTCTTGATCACCTGCGCTCAGTGTATCGCACACCCCGGATGACGAGGCGGAATAGGGGGCGCCGACCGGCGATCGTGCCACCCGTCCATGGCCGGGCACATTATCCTCGTGCTCCTCGTACTCCTCGCGCACCCGCGGTCGAGCGCGTCGAGATCCCCGCAAGCGAACCCGAAGTCGATCCGGACTCGGGCTGGCGGAGGCTCCTTCGCATTTCACGCCATCTTCATGTAGGGTTGCCACAGTGCCGCGTCACGGTCTCGGCACACCGGGGCCCGTGCCTGGCGGCAAACGGACCATGAAGGGCTTCACCGGCACGCTCGCGCGAATTCCGATCCTCAACTCCGTGCTCACGGAGCGGACCGTGGTCGGCCTGTGCTCCGGCCTCCCTGGAGAGATCGCGATCCGGCGGGAGATCGACGACGTGCGCAACCTGGAGCGCCTGCAAAGGATCCTGGTGCTCGCCGACGTCAACGTCGGCGACTCTCTACTCCTGCAGCCGGCGATCTCCGCCCTCGACCGCGCGATCCCGAACGCCGAGATCGACTACGTCTGCCACCACAAGACCGCGCCCATGCTCGAGCCCGACCCGGCCATCCGCCGCACCTTCGGCTTCTTCCGCGGTGGCCGGGAGCTGCCCGAGGAAACGCTGCGGGCGATCCGTGAGCTGGTTGCCGATGAGGAGTACGATCTCGTGCTCAACTTCTGTCCGTTCCTGCCTCGAACCCACCTCGCGAGTGATCGACGGGTGGTGATCGGATCGCTACCACTGATCGTCCGCGTACTGCGGGCCCACGGCGAGGGTGGGGTCGCGGCGCTGCCGTGGCAGGCCGCGGAGCTGGTGCACGACATCCTCGACCGGCTCCCGCCCGGCTTGGCGGGCCCGGAGAGGGTCGAAGCGCCGGTCACCTCGATCTACATCGATAGCGACCGCGCCCGCGCCATGCGGTTCGCCTACGAGCGCACCGGGGTCGGGAGTGACGGAGGCGTGGTCTTCGTCAACCCCGACACCTCCAACCACACCACGTTCCTCGGCGTCGAATTCCACGCCGCGCTGTGCACGAAGCTGCTCGCGTCACCCCTGGTCGACGGGCTCATCCTCGGACGAGGCTACACCTACCGCGACGCCGAGCACGAGATCATGGATCGGCTCACCGCGGAGGACGCGGAACGTGTGGTGCTGCCGCCGGAGGTCCTGACGCTCGAGGACTTCGCGGCCCTCGCTGACCGCTGCTCGGTCTACGTCGGCGGGGACACCGGCCCGCTGCACCTCGCGGCAGCGAGGAAGATCGATCCCGGAGGCTCCGCGACCTTCGCCAACCGCACCGCGATCGTCGGCGTCTTCAAGGCCACCGATCCCAGGATCTACGGCTATGACTCCAGCCGGGTTGGCTTCATCGGCACCTCGCAGGACGCACCGTCGCGGTCCATCGAGTCCGCGCCGAGCTGCAAGAACCTGACCTGCTCCGTGCAGCGGATCACCGGCGCCTGCCCGGCGGTGGTGTGCGAGGACGGGCTCGACCCGGCGGCGGTTGCGTCGGTGGTGGTCAACGAGCTGGCGCGGGCACGGGACGCCGCCCGCGCTGCCGCTGGCGCTGCCGGCGGACAGGCAGCGGAGTGACAACCGCCTCCGGCGCCATCGGCGATCCGCCGGCCGAACCCCTGCCGGCACCCACCGGGGCCCACGATCCGGAGAGTCGGCAGCTGGCGGGGCTACTGGCAACCGGTATCGTGCTCGGGTGTGGGCTCTGCACGCTCCTGATCTCCAGCTTCGTCGCCAGCCGGGAGCTCTTCGTGCGGCTCGCGGGCGTCATCACGGCCAGCTTCGTCGGTGGCCGCATGCCGGGCATCCTGACCTCGCTCGAGGTCGGCCTCGACAGCTGGACCACCGTCTTCCTGCTGATCCTGCTCAACACGACCTGGCTGTTCCTGGCGATTCCTCTGATCAAAGGGCTGTCGCTCAGGGCGTCCCGGTTCAGGCCCTTCGCCCGTTTCCGCGCCGGCAAGACCGGCCAGGCGTCTGTCCAGGCGGAGACCGTTTCCCGCTACGGTTCGTGGGCCCTTCCGGTCTTCATCTGGCTGCCGTTCCCGCTGACCGGTGCGGTGATCGGCGCCCTTATCGGCCTCATCCTCGGCATCCCTCTGCGCCGCCTGATGTACACGGTCGTGCTCTCGATGTGGACCGGCATCGTGATGTGGACCTTCGGCATGGAGTTCGTCTACCTCTTCGCCGGCACCACCGGCAAGATCGTGTGCTACGCCGTCACCGCCGGCGTGCTCGGCTACTCGCTGGCGACGCGTATTCGGCGCCCAGCGCCATGAGTGCTGTCGGCACCACCACCGCGGTGATCCTGACCATGCCCCGCAGCGGCTCGTCGCTGCTGGCGGGCGTCCTCCACGCCCTCGGCGTGCCGATGGGGCGGGCGGAGGACCTCGAAGCCGGAACCCACCTCAACCGCTTCGGCTGCTTCGAGGACCAGGAATTCCAGTTCATCAGCCTCAACATCCTCGCCGAGGCGGGGCTGCTGCTGGACCTCTCCACACGCCTCCAGCTTGACGAGGCGCGGTTGGCCGCAGCCGTCAGCAGTTACGAGGATCGACTACAGTCTTTCGTCGAGCACCGGTCGGGCACGCTGTGGGGTTTCAAGGACCCCGGGCTGATCTACTCACTGCCCCACCTCCACCACCACCTCGAGAACCCGCGATACCTCCACCTCGAGCGCGATTGGTCCGATGCCGCGGCCTCGCTCCACCGCACCTACCGGCCGGCCATGTGGCTGCCCGAACTGCGCGCCAAGTGGCCCCTGCTGCGCCCGGCCAACCGCGCACGCGTGATCTGGGGCGGCATCCGGCTGATGGCCACGACCAACCGGGCACGCGTCGACCGCGAGCTCTTCGAGCAGGTCATCCGTCACGGTCACCAGCGCATCCGGGACTTCCTCGGCGACCGCCCGCGGCTCGAGATCGACCTCGCCGGGCTCGTCGCGAACAGTGCCGAGGTCATCGGCGAGATCGCGGCGTTCCTCGATATCGAGCCCTCCGCGGACGCCCTGCAGGCCGCCGAGGCCTTCATCCACCCGGAGTTGCTGCAGGGCCACGACCACGCCGCGGCATGACAAACGCGGAGCCCGCAGGCTCCGCGTGCCGGCCGAAGCGAGACAGCCGTCAGTCGAGCAGTGACACGGCGAAGTCGGGATCGACGCCGTTTTCGACCGCCAGCTGGCGGAGACGCTGTTTTACGAACGCATCACGCGAACCGGCGAAGGCCTTGCCGCCGTTGAAGCCGTCCATCATGGCGATCGCGTAATCGAGGTACACACCGGCCGAATTCATGGAGTCGAGGATCTCCTGCGCGTCCGCGTCGGTGATGTCGAGGCCCCACCATTCGGCGATCGCCGCCCTGATGTTGGCGGTCGTGGCGCCGCCGAGCTCGTCGACCTTGTGCGCCACGCCGTAACCGGTGAGCTGCATCCCCCTGAGTGGATCGATGACGTCCTCCACCGTGGTCGCGGTGTACGCCAGGTCGTTGTAGTACGAACCGATCGTCAGCCCGCCGGTGTCGTGGTCCGGGAACGCGAGGACCAAGGTATCGGGATTCTGTTCGGCGAACTGCCGGGCAACCTCGAAGGCCTCGTCGAAGGCCACCATGTCGGAGATCATGTAGATCGGGTCGTTCGCGTGGCCCGCCCAGTCGATCTGGCTGCCCTCCACCATCAGGAAGAAGCCGTCCGGATCCTGCGACAGCAACTCGATCGCCTTCGTGGTCATCTCGGCCAGCGACGGCTCGGTAGGCGCGAACTCGGCGCGGTCGATGTCGGCCGCCATGTGGCTCGAGGCGAACATACCCCACGCCTTGCCCGAGCTCAGGCCCATCATCGCGTCACGAGTCGTCACGTACTGGTAGCCGCGATCGAGGAGCACGCTCTTCAGGTTTTCACCGTCAGTGCGGCGGCCGCCCTCGTCCGTCGGAATGAACGATGGCGAGTTGCTCAACATCTCAGACATGCGCGACCCGGGACGGCCCCGCCGGGGCTCGCACGATGGGTTCTTACACGAAATTCACCCCTGCATTTCGGGGTTGTGGTGTGATCGGAGGGCAACGTCGGGCTCGGGCGCCGACGACACCGCCGGGAGGTGGTATGCCGACACGAGCATCGATCGGGATCATGGTAATGGCGGCGTTTGCAGCGGCATCGACGGCGCTCGCGGCGGACACCATCGAAGGCTTCGTTTACGAGGACCGCAACGGAGACGGCGGCAGACAGCGATCGGAGCCGGGCATCGCCGGCGTCGCGGTTTCCAACGGCCTCGACGTGGTCGCGACCGACGAGAAGGGGCGGTACCGGATCGCCATCGCACCCGGCGACACGCTCTTCATCTCGAAGCCTCGCGGCTGGGCGGTACCGCTGAGCCCCGACAATCTCCCGCGCTTCTACCACCACCACGTTCCGGGCGGGGCGCCCGACGACTGGCGCCCCCGATACCGCGGACTCCAGCCCTCAGGCCCGCTCCCTGAGTCGATCGACTTCCCACTGATTCCGAGCCCCGAGCCTGAACGCTTCACCTCGATCTGGTTCGCCGACCCCCAGCCTCAGACCCGGGACGAGGTCGAGTTCATCCGCGACGATGTGGTCACCGAGCTGGTGGGGGTCGATGCCGCCTTCGGCATCACCCTCGGCGACATCGCCTACGATGACCTCTCGCTCTTCCCGCGCCTGTACCGCAACCTCGGCGAGATCGACGTACCCTGGTACCACGTGCCGGGCAACCACGATGTCAACTTCCTGTCGCCCGACGACGATCAGTCTTTGGAGACCTTTCGCCGTCACTTCGGCCCGCCCTACTACTCCTTCGACTTCGGCCCGGTCCATTTCGTCGCTCTCGACACCGTCCACTACGAAGGCACCAGTGCCGGTTCCGAGGACCCCGACCCGCTCGGTGCCGGCTCCTACGTCGGCGCGCTCGGCGAACGCCAGCTGCAATGGCTCGCCAACGACCTCGAGCTCGTGCCCGCGGAACGCTCGGTGGTGCTGGCGATGCACATTCCGCTCTCCTCGCAGCTCGATCCCGACAGTCCGTCGATCAACGTCCGCGACCGAGGTCAGCTGTTCGAGATCCTTGCCGGGCGCCGGCACCTGCTTGCCCTCGCCGGCCACCTGCACATCGCCGAGCACTTCTACTTCGATGCCGACGACGGCTTCGAGGGACCCAGACCCCTCCACCTCCACACCCTGTCGGCGGTCTCCGGAAGCTGGTGGAGCGGGCCGCTCGACGAGCGCGGCATTCCGGTCAGTCTGCAGCGCGACGGCGCGCCGCGCGGCTACTACCTGATGGACGTGGACAGCGCCGACATCCGGCTTCGATTCCGCGCCACCGGCAAGCCTTCTGACCACCAGATGCGGATCACTGTCGACACCGGCTTTCCCCGTCCCCGCGAGGAGATCCGGCGCGACTATCGCCACGGCGAGCTGCTCGGCAACCGCCTCGAGCTGTCGCAGCTGTATGCGGCCCGCGTCCTGGTCAACCTCTTCGACGGCGGCCCGCGGTCCGACGTCCGCTTCCGGATCGGCGCCGGCCCGGAGCGCGGGATGGAGCGGGTGCTGCGGACCGACCCATTCGTCGAGGAGCTGTTCCAGCGCCAGGCGGACACCATCAAGCCGTGGGTCGAGGCGATCCCCAGCACCCACCTGTGGTCGGCGCCACTGCCAGACGGCCTCGGCCCGGGCGTGCACACGATCACCGTCGTGGCCGTCGACGAGTACGGCGCCGCCCACACCGAACACAAGCTCTTCGAGGTCTACAGCCTGTTCCCCGCCGCTGCTGCGGGTGATTGACCCGCGGCGGTGTTTCGGCCACCCTGAGGCATGCTCGGCGTGGTCGTGGCCCTCGAGACGGAGCGAAGATGGATTCCCCGCCGGCCGGAAGCGCTCATCGCGCGGACCGGCATCGGTGCGGCCCGCGCCGAGGCAGGGGCTCGGGACCTTCTCTCACGGCACGCGACCGCACTGGCTAGCTGGGGAGTCGCCGGCGGCCTCGAACCTGCGCTGCGCGCCGGGGCCGTGATCGTGCCATCGGCGGTGATCACCGCCGATGGCCGTACGATTCCTTGCGACGAGCACTGGCGGCAGCGGCTGCTGGCGGTTCTCGACGGATCGGTCCCGATCTCGCGTGGCGCACTTGCCGAGGCCGCCGCGCCGGTCGTACGGCCCGAGGACAAGAGCGCGCTGCACGCCGCCACCGGAGCGGCGGCAGTCGACATGGAGAGCGGCGCCGTCGCGAGGGTAGCCGCCGACCACGGCGTGCCGTGGCTCGCGGTGCGGGCGGTGCTCGACCCCGCCCTCTGGAGGCTGCCGGCGGTTGCCGCCACCGCCATCGGTCCCGACGGGAGGCTCGACCCGGGGTTCGCCGCCCGGTTGGCGGCGGCACCGCGCCAGTGGCCCGATCTCCTGCGACTCGCTGCCGCGCAGCTCAGCGCGGGCAGGTCCATGCGCCGGGCATGGGCGGCAGCGCCCGCGCTGGCCAGCGCACAGGAGCGAGGCTGACCCTCCCGGGCCGGCGGGCCCGACACCTGCAATGGAGGGGCTCCCGATGCAACAACGGCAGGGCCTTCAGCATGGCGTATACTCTACCGTCGCGCCCTGACGAGGCATGAGGTTCGGAACTGAGGTATGATCCGGTTGATTTTTGATCTCAGAAAGGACGCGGCAAAGACTTTCGATACGGCGCGGCCTCGAGAGCGCTTCAAGCGCTTCTCGCACGGCTTGCATTGAATGAGCACCGCGTGTGAAGCCGCACCCGGACGCCACCGGGACGGGGGACGGTCCTGAGCGAGGGGCGCGACGATCATGGAAACCGACAGACATCAACCACGGCAGCCCAGCGTCGTCGAGACGGTCGAGGTCACTGCCACCGTCTCTGACGATCTGCGATTCCAGGACGAGATCCTGGGAGGCGTGTCGCGGACCTTCGCGCTCACCATCCCGCAGCTCCCTGGCAGGTTGCGCACGGTGGTCGCCAACGGATACCTGCTGTGCCGGATCGCGGATACCATCGAGGACGACCCGGATCTCGACAGCCGCGACAAGGACCGCTACTTCGACTCGTTCCTCGACGATCTCGAGCGGGGCGGTGCGCCGGCGGGCCTCAGCGGCCTCCACCTCCGCCTGTCGCCCCACACCCTTCCTGACGAGCGGATCCTGGTGCGCGAGTTCCCGCGCGTCGCTCGGGTGACCCGCCGGCTGCCCCCAGAGGACCGGCAGGCGCTGCTGCGCTGCGTGTCGATCATGAGCCGCGGCATGCGGGAATTCGAACGCAACCGCAGCCGCGCCGGCCTCACGGACCTCGCGGAGGTCGAGCGCTACTGCTACTTCGTGGCCGGGGTCGTGGGCGAGATGCTGACCGAGCTGTTCTGCAATTACTCGCCCGAGATCGCCGACCGCCGCGCGCCGCTTGACGGGCACGCGGTCGACTTCGGTCTCGGCCTGCAGATGACCAATATCCTCAAGGACATCTGGAACGACCTCGAGCAGGGCACCTGCTGGCTGCCGAGAGGGCTCTTCGGGCGCCACGGTTACGATCTTGCCACTCTCGACCCCGGCCACTCCGGGCGCGGGCCGCTCTTTGCGGCAGCGATGCGCGAGATGGTGGCAACGGCCCACGGCAAGCTGCGTCGAGCCCTCACCTACACGATGGCGGTTCCCAACAACGAGGCCGGCATCAGGCGTTTCCTGATCTGGGCGGTGCTGCTGGCCGTTCTCACTCTGCGAAACATTCAGGCACGACCGTTGTTTCACTGCAGGGAAGATGTCAAGGTGTCTCGCCGCAAGATGAAAGCCGTGCTCGGAGTCTCCAACGCCCTGATCCGCAGCAACCTGGCGCTGCGGGCGCTCTTCGCGGCGGCCGCCCGGGGCCTGCCGCTGCCGGCGGACGACCGCACGGTCCCCAGCGATGTCGGATCGACTCCCCACTCCGTCGACTGAAGGAGATCACAGATCGTGAGCAGTTCCAGCATCCCCTCATTCCACAAGCTGTCGGTCCCGGAGCGCGTGCGCGCGGTCCGTGACCGTGGGCTGCTGTCGTCGCAGGACTACAAGGCGCTGTTGAACGGCGACAACGTCCTCGACGTCGGCAACGCCGACACCATGATCGAGAACGTGATCGGCGTCATGGGCCTGCCGGTGGGCCTTGGCCTCAACTTCCTGGTCAACGACCGCGACTTCGTGGTCCCGCTGGTGGTCGAGGAGCCGTCCATCGTCGCCGGACTCAGCTACGCGGCCAAGACCGCGCGCGTCGCGGGCGGCTTCCGTGCCACCAGCACGGAGCCGATCCTGATCGGCCAGATCCAGGTCGTCGACGTGCCGCACATCAACAAGGCGAGGCAGCAGGTGGAGCAGAATAAGGAGGACGTCCTCAACCTCGCCAACAGCCTCCACCCGCGAATGGTGGCGCGTGGCGGCGGCGCCGTCGACCTCGAGGTCATCATTCACCCCGCTACTGCCGAGACGATGGAAATGCTGGTCGTCCACCTGCTGGTCGACACCCGTGACGCCATGGGCGCGAACCTCGTCAACACCATGTGCGAGGGCGTGGCCTCCTTCATCGAGACCCTGACCGGCGGCAAGGTCTTCCTGCGCATCCTCTCCAACCTCGCCGACCGCTCGCTGGTGCGTGCGACCGTCAAGATCCCCGTCGGCCAGCTCGGCAACAACGGCTATGACGGCGAGCAGGTGCGCGATGGAATCGCCATTGCCAGCCAGTTCGCGGCTATCGACCCCTACCGCGCCGCCACCCACAACAAGGGCATCATGAACGGCATCGACGCGGTAGCCCTCGCCACCGGCAACGACTGGCGCGCCGTGGAGGCAGGTGCCCACGCCTATGCGGCCCGCGGCACCCACTACACCTCGCTGTCGCGCTGGTATAGGGACGACGACGGCGACCTCGCGGGCGAGATCGAGCTCCCGATTCGGGTCGGCATCGTCGGCGGGCCGCTGCAGTCCAATCCGTCGGTCACCATGAACCTCAAGATGACCCGCGTCGAGTCGTCGCGCGAGTTGGCCGAGCTGATGGGCGCGGTCGGCCTGGCCCAGA
Source organism: uncultured Thermoanaerobaculia bacterium (assembly GCA_964609835.1). Classification (GTDB taxonomy): domain Bacteria; phylum Acidobacteriota; class Thermoanaerobaculia; order Thermoanaerobaculales; family Sulfomarinibacteraceae; genus Sulfomarinibacter. The sequence goes on along the minus strand of CAZSTH010000064.1, from coordinate 8,918 downwards.
ACTTCGCCGCGCTGCGCGCCCTCGCCACCGAGGGCATCCAGCGCGGCCACATGACCCTGCACGCGCGCAGCGTGGTCTCCGCCGCCGGCGCCACTCCCGAGATCTTCGACGCCGTCACCGAGCGACTGGTGAAGACCGGCGAGATCAAGATCTGGAAGGCCAAGGAGCTGATCGACGAGGTCCGCAGCCAGCTCGGCGTCGGCAGTGCGGAAGCCCAGTCGGAGACGGCGGTCGGCCACGGCAAGATCATCCTCTTCGGCGAGCACGCGGTGGTCTACGGAAGCCGTTCGATTGCGGCGCCGGTGCCGCTCGCCATCCGGGCGCGGGTCGTCGACTCCGACGACGGTGTGTGGCTGGTGATCCCGCGCTGGGGCGTCGAGCAGCCGCTGCGCTCCGACCCCAAGGTCCGGCACTCGTTCGAGGAGCCCGCGGCCACTATTCTCGAGGAGCTCGGGTTGACCGACCGCTCGATGCGGATCGAGGTCTACCCCGAGATCCCGCGCGCGATGGGGCTCGGCGGCTCGGCCGCGGTGGCGGTCGCCATCATCCGCGCCATCGACCGCCACTTCGAGCTCGGGCTCTCCAACGACGAGGTCAACGAGCTCGCCTTCCGCTGTGAAAAGGTGGCCCACGGCACCCCGTCTGGGATCGACAACACCGTCGCCACCTACGGCCAGCCGCTGCTCTACCGCAGGGGCGAGCCGCCGAAGATCGAGCCGCTCGACTTCCCCGAGCCGATCACCTTCGTCATCGGCATGACCGGGGTCGAGAGCCTGACCGCGAAGATGGTGGCGCGGGTGCGCGAGGGGCGGGAGAAGAACCTCGACGTCTACACCACCATCTTCAAGGGCATCGACGCCCTCACCCTGCAGGCGATCGACGCGATCAAGCGCCACGACCTGCCGCGCCTCGGCGAGCTGATGAACGTCTGCCAGGGCCTGCTCAACGGTCTCCAGGTCTCGAGCTGGGAGCTCGAGGAGCTGATCCAGATCGCCCGCGAGAACGGGGCCCTCGGCGCCAAGCTGACCGGCGGCGGCGGCGGCGGTTCGATGATCGCGCTCTGCCCCGATAACGCCACCGAGGTGATGCGCGCCATGCGCGCCGCCGGCTACCAGGCGATGGAGGTCCAGATTGGCTGAGACCGCCGCGGTCCCGGCGATCGTGTCCTTCGACGACGAGGCGTTGATCCTGGTCGACGAGAGCGACCGCGAGATCGGCTCGCTGCCGAAGGCCGAGTGCCACGAGGGCGACGGCGTGCTGCACCGCGCGTTCTCGCTCTTCATCTTCGACCTCGACGGCCGCCTGCTGCTGCAGCAGCGCAGCGCCGACAAGCTGCTGTGGCCTCTCTATTGGTCCAACAGCTGCTGTAGCCACCCGCGCATGGGGGAAGCCATCGACGAGGCGGTCCACCGCCGTCTCGACCAGGAGCTGCGGATGACGAGCGAGCTCCACTATCTCTACAAGTTCCAGTACCAGGCCCACTATGAGGACCTGGGATCGGAGAACGAGCTGTGCTGGGTGTACGCCGGGGTGTCTGAAGACCGGGCGCGCCCCAACCCCACCGAGGTGGCCGACCACCGATGGGTGACCCCGGCAGAGCTCGACCACGAGATGATGAGCCGGCCCGAGACCCTGACCCCGTGGTTCCGGATGGAGTGGCGACGGGTGCGCGGCCTGTACCGAGACGTCCTGGTATTGTGAGGAATTGATGAGTGTGCCGCTGATCCAACAGCTCCGAGTGGGCGGCTATCTCCTGAAACAGCGTCTCCTTCGCCGCGAGCGCTACCCGCTGGTGCTGATGCTCGAGCCACTCTTCCAGTGCAACCTGGCGTGTGCCGGCTGCGGCAAGATCGACCACCCTGACGAGATCCTCAAGAAGAGTGTCAGCGTCCAAGATGCGCTCCGCGCGGTCGACGACTGCGGCGCGCCGGTGGTCTCTATCCCCGGCGGCGAGCCGCTCATCCACACCGAGATGCCGCAGATCGTCGAGGGCATCATCGCGCGCAAGAAGTTCGTCTACCTGTGCACCAACGCGCTGCTCTTGGAGAAGAAGCTCGACCACTACACGCCGTCTCCGTACCTCACCTTCTCGATTCACCTCGACGGCAACCGCGAGCGCCACGACGCCTCCGTGTGCCGCGAAGGCGTCTACGACCGCGCCGTGTCGGCGATCCACGCCGCCCTCGACCGCGGCTTCCGGGTGACCATCAATTGCACCCTCTTCACCGGCGAAGACCCCGACGAGGTCGCCTCCTTCTTCGACGACGTGATGGAGATGGGCGTCGAGTCGATCACCATCTCGCCCGGCTACAGCTACAGCCGCGCGCCGCGCCAGGATGTGTTCCTCAACCGACGAGAGAGCAAGCAGCTGTTCCGCGACATCTTCGCCCGCGGCCGCGAGAACGCGCGCAAGTGGCGCTTCAACCAGTCATCGCTGTTTCTCGGCTTCCTCGCCGGCAACCAGGACTACCGCTGCACCCCGTGGTCCAACCCCACCTACAACGTCTTCGGCTGGCAGCGGCCGTGTTACCTGCTGGTGGAGGAGGGGTACGCCTCGAGCTTCCAGGAGTTGATGGAGGACACCGACTGGGACCGCTACGGCACCGGCCGCAACCCCAAGTGCGACAACTGCATGGCGCACTGCGGTTACGAGGGCACGGCGGTCGACGACACCGTCTCGCACCCGATCAAGGCCCTCAAGGTCGCGCTGCGCGGACCCGACACCACCTCGCCCATGGTCCCCGACCCGCCGATCGAGTATCTCGAAGACTACCGTGATGGCAAGAAGCTGCCCGCGCGGGAAGCCGGGTGATCAGAGAATTCCGAATTCGGGATTCGGAACTGCCACCCTCCCGCGTCACAACCACGAAGACACCGCGACACGAAGCGGTCACGAAGCATTCTTCCTCTGGCTGTGGTTGCTGTCTCTGGGCACTGTCGCCGCTGCTGACCTCTGATTCTGCCGTTCAGGATCAGGATCAGAGTTCCATCACGCATTTCCACTGGGCTCGACCACCATCCCGACATCGACGAGTTCTCGGCCGAGGATCCACCCGGGACGCTCTGGGAGTGCCATAATCATCATTCGACGGGATTCTCGAGATCGTCGGCGAATCACCGCAAAAGGAACGACACGTCGAAGGAGCCGCCATGCCAGACGTTGCAAAGGTCCTCCGTGACGAGATCACTCGACTTGCGCGCAAGGAGATCCGCCAACAAATCGGACCCATGAAGAAGACGAACGCACAGCTGCGTCAGAAGGTCGCGGCACTCACGAAAGAAGTTGCCGAGGTTGAGCGCAAGCTGCGGACCTTGGAGAGTCCGCAAAACCAACGACTCGGGCCCCCATCGAGAGACACGTCCGGGAAGGCCGTGCGTTTCTCGCCCGCGTGGGTCAAGGCCGATCGTACACGTCTCGGACTGTCGGCCAAGGACTACGGAGCGCTGGTCGGAGTGTCGGCTCTGACGATCTACAGCTGGGAGAACGGAAAGTCTCGGCCGAGGGCTGAACGACTCGCGGCGTGGGCAGCAATTCGAGGCATTGGCAAACGCGAAGCGCTGCGGCGGCTGGGACAGCTCCAAGCCTAACCCGTGGTGCATCTCACCACGTCGCGAATGGTCCCCGTCCGCGATCGAGTTCGTTCTCCAAAAGGGGCCAGAAGGTGCCGGATACACACTCATGATGTTATGATCGCTCCGTCCCTCAGCGGAGAAGATCAGTTGCCGAGACCGAAACGCGTTTTTGTCGAGGGCGGGATCTATCACGTCTACAATCGTACGTCGCGCGGCGAACACGTTTTCGAGCGCGATGAAGAAGCTCTCACCTTCGTTTCACTTCTCGACCGGGTCAAGCAGCGTGATGCACTCGTTGTTTTCGCCTGGTGCCTGATGTCGAACCACTTTCACATCGCCCTGCGTGCTGGTCCGATTCCGATCTCGCGCTCGATGCGAAGTCTCCAGCAGATGACCGCCAGTCGCTTCAACGCCCGGCATGGCGTCCTCGGACGGTTGTGGCAAGGCAGGTACAAGGCGAAGCTGGTCGAGGATCAGCGGTACCTGAATGGGCTGCTCGGCTACATCCACCTTAACCCGGTTGCTGCCGGCCTGGTCGACGACCCGGCCGAATACCGATGGAGCGGGCACCGGGAAATCGTCGGACCCACACGGCAGGCAATCACGGACGTTGACGAGGTTCTGACGCTGTTCGGCGAGACTCGTGGGGCGGCTCGTCGGGCCTATGTCAGGGCCATTGAGGTTGTCGGTGACGAAGAGTGGGCCGGGGAAGGGCCGGGCAAGCTGCCATGGTGGCGTCTCGGGAAACCACCGGCAGAGGACGAGCGACCTCCCTCGCCAGACCGGTCGGTGGCGTTCATCGATGAGCTCGGGAGAAGCACGGGTCCCGAGCGGCCACGTTTTGAAGCGGTCAATCTCATCGGGATTGGCGCCGAGTTCCTCGGTGTCCGGTTAGCGGACCTGGCCGGGAGAGGACGGTCGCCTGAGGTTGTGCGCGCACGGGAGATGCTGGCAACCCTCGGCGTCGAGCGGTACGGACTGCGGGTGAAGGATATCGCGTCGGTCCTCGACAAGAGTGCCGAGGCGGGTAGCAGGATGGTAAGCCGCGGCGCCGAGAAACGGCAGTCCGAGGCAGCATTCCTGAACCAACTCGAGGCGCTCGATCGCCACCTCATCCAGACCAGGGAAGGCGAGCCTTAAAACGTCATAAGTGGGTATCCGGTACCTAGGATAAAACGTCATAAGTGGGTATCCGGTACCTAAGATGAGAAAGGGTCAGTCGTTCTCCTCGCGCACCGTGTGCCTCTTGACCTGTCGACGAGTGAAGGCCGGCGCGATGGCCTGCATCACCACACCCGAGTGGATCCAGCGCGGGTAGGTGAGCTGGTGGCGGCCCTTCGCGAGGGCGTCCATGATCGCGTCCACCAGCCCCTCGGGCTCGGCCATCTGCTTCTTGGCCACCGCGGGCAGCCGCTCGAGGGCCTCATCATCGAAGAAGGGGGTGCGGATGGCGCCCGGACAGACGGTCAGGCAGTGGACGCCCAGGTCCTCCACCTCCAACGACAGCGCCGAGGCGAGCCCTACGACCGCGTGCTTCGAGGCGGCGTAGGCGGTCTCGTCGGCAGGCGCGATCTTCCCCGCCGCCGACGCCACGAACACGATCCAGCCGCGGCCCCGCGCCACCATCTGCTCGACCAGCGCCTTGGTGAAGTAAAGGGTACCCAGGTAGTTGACCCGCATCACTCGCTCCATGTCCTCGAGCTCCCACTCGAGAAAGCGGCGGTGGTGGCCGTAGCCGGCGTTGTTGACCAGCAGGTCCACCACATCCATCGCCCCCAGCGCCTGGCCCGCCGTCTCGAGCGCCGCCTCGCGGTCGGCCACGTCGCACGGCAGAACCACCGCCTTGCCGCCCGCCGCGCGAATCTCGCCGGCCACCTCCTCGAGCGCGTCCTCGCGGCGGGCCACCAGCGCCACCCGCGCGCCGTCGCGCGCGAGCCGCAGGGCCAGCAGGCGGCCGATGCCGCTGGAGGCGCCGGTGACGAGGGCGTTCAGCCCCTCGCAGGACTCAAGCCGGCACATCGCCGCCTCCCACCTCCAGCGGCACGAAATCGAAACGCGCCACGTCCACCAGCCCGCGGTCGGTGAGCTTGAGGGCGGGAATCACCTCGAGGGCCACGAAGGACAGCGCCATCAGCGGGTCGGGGTGGTCGCTGCCAAGCCCGTGCGCGGCCCGCGTCACCCCGTCGAGCTGCCGTCGCACGTCGAGAAGGCAGCGGTCCGACATCAGCCCTCCGATCGGCAGCGGCAGCCGTGCCAGCACCTCGCCGCCACGTGCCGCCACCGCACCGCCACCGAGCTCGGAGACGGCGGTAACCGCCGTCCGCATGGACTGGTGGTCGGCGCCCGCCACGATCAGGTTGTGGTGGTCGTGGGCCACAGTCGACGCCAGCGCACCATCCAACGGCCCGAGGCCGTGGACGAAGCCAAGGCCGACATTGCCGGTGCCGCGGTGGCGCTCGATGACCGCCAGCTCGAGAATGCCGAGTGCGGGGTCCGGCGCCAGGAAGCCGTCGACTGCCGGAATCCGTTCGGTGCGCTCCTCGGTCAGGATCTGGCCCACCACGATGCCGATGACCCGCACCGGGCCGCCCGGGTCGGGTACCCGCAGGTCGAGCGCCTCGAGATCGACGGCGACTCCTCGCCGCACCGATGTGTCGTCCACCGCGGGCGGCACCCACTGGCCGCTCGCCGCGCCCCCTTCGGCGACCACGTCACCGCCGACGATCACGAGCTCGGGAGCGAAGCTCCGAAGCTCTGGGCACACCACGAGGTCGGCACGGCGGCCCGGGGCAATCGCCCCGCGGTCGGCGAGCCCGTAGGCCTCGGCCACGTTGAGGGTCGCCATCTGGACCGCGGTTACCGGGTCGAGGCCGCCGGCCACCGCGACCCGCAGCAGGTGGTCCACATGGCCGTCGTCGAGCAGGTCGTGCGGATGCCGATCGTCCGTGCAGAAACCGCAGCGGCGGCTGGTCTCGGGGATCACCACCGGCAGCAGGTCGCGCAGGTTGCGGGCGCCGGTGGCCTCGCGCAACCACACCCGGAGGCCCAACTCGAGCTTCTCGCGCGCCTCCTGCGGCGTCACCGTCTCGTGATCGGTGGCGATCCCCGCCGCCACATAGGCCTGCAGCCAGTCGCCCGTCAGCCCCGGTCCGTGGCCGTCGACGGGCCGGCCGCCGAAGGCGTCGATCTTGGCGTGGACGCCGGGATCCCCGAGCACGGTCCCCGGCACGTTCATGACCTCAGCGAGGCCGATGACCCGGGGATGCTTCGCGATCTCAGCGAGGTCCTCCGCCGTCAGCTCCGCGCCGGCGGTGGCGAGGTGGGTGGCGGGCACGCACGACGGCGCCATCACGAAGACCGCCAGCGGCAGCCCCTCGCTGGCGGCCAGCATCCACTGGACCCCGGCGATCCCGGCCACATTCGCGACCTCGTGCGGGTCCGCCACCACCGCCGTCGTGCCGCGCGGCACGACCGCCCGCGCGAACTCGAAGGGCGTCACCATCGAGCTCTCGAGGTGGAGGTGGGCGTCGATCAAACCCGGTAAAAGGTACCGTCCACCGACATCGACCGTCCGCGCCGCGTCCCGCCGCGGCCCCACGGACGCGATCAGTCCGTCGACCACGGCCACCTCGGCATCGCGAATCCGGCCGGTGAAGACGTCCACCACCTTACCGCCATGGAGCAGGAGGTCCGCCAACTCAGCACCGCGCGCCACTGCCAGCAGCCGCTCATGCATCTGCAGACACCTCCTCGGCCGGGACCCTTGCGGGGAAGCGCTCCAGGAACGCGTCGCGGCGCATCCAGAACTCACGGCGTATGAGGTCGCGGAACGGGTGGGCGGGCAGCGAGTGCTCGCTGAAGGCCCAGATCAAAAGCCACGCATGTACCCGTTCCCAGAAGTCGATCCAACGGCCGCGCACCTCGCGCAGCTCTCGGATCTCGAAGCCCGCACGCCGCATGATGCCGTCGAAGAGCACCGACTCCCCACCTACCGCCACCACTTCGTCGAGCTCACGGTGGTCGCGCAGGTGCTGCGCTGCCACTCTGAAGGAGTAGAGGGCGTGGCGGGCGGCTTCAGCCGCCCAGGCGAAGTCGAAGCCCTCGGTCGGCATCTTCGGCAGCCGCTCGTTCCAGATGTGGAGATCGAGGACCGTGCAGCCGGCAGGCACCACCCCGTCGGGAACGTGCAGCTCGCGGTCGGCGGTCGTCACCCGCAGCCTGACACAGCACCGGGGGTCATCACAAAACTCGAAGACTCCGGCGCGGCGGCGCATGATGCGGTCGACGCCGCGGATGACGGCTTTCACTCGGACTCCATGTCCGACAGTGTGGCTCAGCCTCGAGGACACGGTCAAATGCGCAGGCGATGACGCACCTTTCGAACCACGAAGACATATGAGCGCTGCATCGCGTGCGGCCCCCGGATTTCCTTCGTGCCTTCGTGGTTCAAGAAACCGGAGGTTCAATGTCGCGATAGAAACGGCCCTGGGAGGTGGTCGGTTAGACTCGGCGGATGGCACGTGATGTCGTCTACATCGCGGATGATTTCGGGATCTCGGAGGAGGCCAACCGGGCGATCCTGCACGCCCACCGCGAGGGGGCGCTCACCGGCACGGTGCTGATGATGGGCCAGGCCGCCACTGACCACGCGCTCGAGCTCGCGAGTGCCGCCCCGTCGCTAGAGGTCGGCTGGCACCTCCACCTGGTCGACAGCCGCCCGCTGACCCTCGACGCCTGGCCATGGGGGGCGTCGCACGCGAGAGCCGGGCTCGCTCTCGGCCTTTCGCCACGCGCGCGGACGGCTGTGCGGCGCGAGATCGAGGCCCAGTGGACGGCCTACCGCGGCACCGGACTCCCCTGCCGCTTCGCCAACGCCCACCACCACCTCCACATCCACCCGTTCGTGCGCCGAACCATGCTCGAGGTGATGGGCTCGGACTTCGACGGCTGGCTGCGGTGGGGACGGCTGCGATGCTTCGATCGCACAGCGCCCGCCCTCGGCTTCCGGCTGCTGGACCGGGCGCTGATGGCGCCCCACCGAGGCCGCCTCCCGTACCGCGAAAGCATCACCCTGTGGGGGATCGACCGCACATTCCGGATGCGGGCCGAGGAGATCCGGCGCGTGCTGCCGGCGCTGGGCGATGGACTCCACGAGTTCATGTTCCACCCGAGGAGCCTCGATCACCAGGACACGCGTTGCCTGCTCGAGCTGGCCGACCGGCGTCCGAAATCCGTGGACTCGGTCGCTTCTGCAGCGGAGCCCACGGATTGCGGAGACTAACCCGCATTATTCACCAGCTTCCTGCTGCGGCCGCCGATGCACCGCACCCGGCAGTGCTTTCTCA
>CAZSTH010000063.1:0-21939 GCA_964609835.1 uncultured Thermoanaerobaculia bacterium | reverse complement strand
ACGGTAGCGGTGACGGTGACGGTGGCGGTAGGCCGTGGCGGTGACGGTGGCGGTGGCGGTGGCGGTGACGGTGGCGGTGGCGGTCAACGGCCGCGGATCGCGGTCGCGGGTCACCGACGCGGTCAGAGGTCGCAGATCGCGGTCCACGGTCAGCGGTAACGGGTCGCGGTGGCGGTGGCGGTCGGCGGCGGCGGTGAACGGTCCCGGATCGCGGACGCCGCCGCGGATCACTGCCACCGTTGCCGAAAGCCGTCACCGAGACCCGCCTCTGATCACCGTCCGCTGTCACGGTCCGCTATTCTTGCCCTGACATGCCCGCTATCGATATCGGCGCTCTTGAAGACGACCCGGTGCTGCGGGAGGTGTGGGAGGGTCTCGGCAGAGCGCGGTGCCACGCCACCGGCGGCTACGTCCGCGACCGTCTGCTGGGTCGTGAAAGCACCGACGTGGACTTGGTCGCGCCGGGTTCGATCGACGATGCGGCCGGCAGCGTGAGGCAGCTCGCGGACCGGCTCGGTGTCAGGGCCCACGTGCTCGGTCGCGGCGAGCGGAGAGTCTGGAGGGTCGAGGCCACCGGCCTCACCGTCGAGCTTTGGCCGCTCGGCGATCTCTCCCCGGAGGACGATGTCCGGCGCCGCGATTTCACATGCAACGCGATGAGTTGGCAGCTTCCATGCGGCCCACTCGACGACCGAGTCGGCGGCCTCGACGACCTCGCGTCGCGGACGCTGCGCGGCATCGCTCGCATCAACTTCGAGTTGGATCCGGTCCGGCTCGTCCGAGCCGCCCGATTCACCGCGCAGCTCGAGGGCTTCGAGATCGAGCCGCGCACCGCCGGCTGGATCCGTTCGCTGGCCCCGCGGCTCGCCCTCGCACCCCGCGAGCGCGTCGGACAGGAGCTTCTGAAGACGGTTTCCGCACCCCGGGCGCTACGAGGTTTGCTGGTGCTCCTCGAAGCGGATCTGCTGTCGGCGGCCGCCCCGGCGGCGGCCGCGACCGACGCGGTCTGGTTGCGGCGCCACCTGGATGCCGTGCCTCGCCTGTCGGGCGCAGCCGGGCACGCAGTCACGGGAGCGCTGCGCGCCGCCGGCGAGGGGGCCCGGCTCGGGCTGCTGCTGCGGGCCTGGGGTTCGCCCGACGAGGCGATGGTGACCGACTACGCGTGGGGCCGCGACCTCCGTCGCGACGCGACCCGTGCGGCGGCGCTGTTCTCCGAGGCGGTGGCAACAGCCGCGGCGCCGGTCGCCCGGCGGCGAATCTTCATCCATATCGCCGGGGAGGCGTTTCCGGCGGTGATCGGTCTGGCCGCCGCCGTCGAGCCGGACTGCAGCTGGCAGCGATGGTGGCGCCTGTGGCGTCATCGCGGCCGCGAGCTCGTCGAACCCGAGCCCCTGCTCGGGGGGACCGAAATCGCCGACCTGCTCGGGCTCGCCCCCGGCCCGGAGCTCGGTGCCGCCAGCAAAGCGCTGCTCGAAGCGCAGGTCGCGGGCTCGGTGCGCACTCCGCGCGGCGCCCGGCGATGGCTATCGGCCGTGTGGAGCCACGGGCGGGCGCGAGAATCGATAAGATGGAACCCATGACATCGGTGCTGGCGGTGCTGGCGTGCTTCGCGGTCTACTTCGCCGGCTACCTCGTCTACTCCAGCTATCTGGCCCACCATCTGTTCGAGCTCCGCCCCGAGGCGATCACTCCCGCGCACGCGCTCGAGGACGGCATCGATTATGTGCCGACGCCGCCGCTGGTGCTCTTCGGCCACCACTACGCTTCCATCACCGGCCTGTCGCCCATGCTCGGCCCCGCCATCGCCGTCGTCTGGGGATGGTTGCCTGCCATGCTCTGGGTCGTCCTGGGCTCGATCCTGATCGGCTGCGTCCACGACTTCGGAGCGCTGGTCGTGTCGGCGCGGGCCCGAGGCCTGTCGGTTGGCGCGATCGCCGAGGGGCTCATGGGCCGTCGCGCCAAGTCCCTGATGCACGCCATCATCTTCTTCGCCATCGCCCTTGCCATGGGCGTCTTCGCGTACGTCGTCGGCCTCCTGTTCTCTACCAGCTACTACCCCGAGTCGGTCGTCCCGTCGGCGGTCATTCTGGTGTCGGCTCTGATCATCGGCTCGCTGGTCAGGCGCCGCGGGCTCCGTCTCGGGCCCCTGATCGCGGTCGCCTTCGTCGTTATCCTGGCGGTCGTCATCGCCTCCCCCTACCTTCCGGTGCGTTGGGCCTCCTCCGACGGCTGGACCTGGATTCTCCTCGCCTACGCATGGCTCGCGTCGGTGCTTCCGGTGTGGTCGCTGCTGCAGCCGCGCGACTTCCTCAACTCGCTGCTGCTCTACCTCGGCCTCGGACTCACCTACCTCGGCTTCTTCATCCTGCGCCCCGAGTTCGCCTCCCCGGTGGTCGACCCGCACCCTGCCGGCGCGCCGCCCATGTACCCGTTCGTCTTCATCATCATCGCGTGCGGCGCGGCGTCCGGCTTCCACTCCCTGGTGTCGTCGGGCACCACCGCAAAGCAGCTCGATCGCGAGCCGCAGGCGCGGCCGATCGGCTACGGCGCCATGATCGGCGAGTCCCTGCTCGGCCTGGCAGCGGTCCTGGCATGCACCGCGGGCTTCGTCTCGCCGGCGGCGTGGCACCACCACTACGCCGACTGGGGCTCGATCCAGGGCCTCGGCAACAGCATGTCAGCATTCATCGAAGGCGCTACCCGATTCGTGGCGACCGTGGGCATTCCCGAGGCCTCGGCGCGGACCCTGATCGCGGTGGTGGTTGTGAGCTTCGCCCTCACCACACTCGACTCCGCCACCCGGCTCTTGCGCTACAACATCGAGGAGATCGCCACCTCGACCAGGTTCGCACCGCTCCAGAACCGGTACCTGTCTTCGACGCTCGCGGTCGCGGCGATTTCGTTCTTTGCCTTCTACCGTCTGGACAGCCGCTCGGCCGGACTCGTCCTGTGGCAGCTCTTCGGATCCACCAATCAGCTGCTCGCCGGGCTCGCCCTCCTGGTGGTCTCGCTCTACCTCCTGCAGCGTCGGCGGCCGGCCCTTCCGTACCTCGTGCCCATGGTGTTCATGATGGTCACGACCCTCGTCGCCATGGTCAACAAGCTGCGAGTCTTCTGGTCTGAAGGCAACCTGATCCTGCTCTTCGTGGGTGGTGCCATCACCTTGATCGCGGTGTGGTTGATCGTCGAAGCGGCGCTCGCCATCCGGCGCTTCGCTCGCGCACCGGCCGAACGAAGCCTCGACGTCGCCTTGCCCTACGGCTGAGGTCTGCCGTCAAGCGCCGTCGGCGGCCGCCGACGGTTGCGAAAGCCAGCGCTCCCAGAAATCGGTGCGGGCGACGCCCTCCTCTCCGGGTGGCACCAGATCATGAACGAAATCGAATGACGCCGCCCACTTGCCTTGAGGGAGACCGTCCCCGACCACCAGCGTCGACGCGCGATTGGGGTTCGCAGCCTCGCCGACGAGGACGATCGGATCGTCCACCTCGCCGAGCTCGGGCGCCCACAGCACGTGAGGCAGGAACGACAGCTTCTCGAAGGTCCACAGATAATCGTCGAGGATTTGGCGCCGCCCATCGTCCTCCACCCACACCACGACCCGCCGGCGGTCCGAATACAGGCGCTCGAGCAGGGCCGCGAGCACGTGCGCTCGCTTGGACGATTGCAGACGGTGGAGCTCGAGGTCGGGCATGGGGGAATTGTAGCGGAGAGTCTCCGCGCCTCTGAGGCTATGGGCTATGGGCCACGACGGAATCGACCAGACTCGGGAGGCGGTCAGGGTCCCCAGCATTCAGCCTTCCGCGGCGGGGAGAATCTCACAGCTCACCCCTCACAGCCCAGAGCTCACAGCGCTCCACGATATGCCGCAGCCAACGCGGCCATCAGATTGCCACACGGGCGCCATGCCGGTCGCCATGCGACGGTGTTATCTTCACCACCATGGACATCGGCAACGACGAGCGCTTCGCCTACGTGATTCAGGGTGGCCGGCCGATCCAGGGCACCCTGGTTCCCGGCGGCAACAAGAATGCCGCGTTACCGATGTTGGCAGCGACCATGCTGGCGGACGGTCCGGTCGAGCTCGGCAACGTGCCCGACATCCGAGATGTCCGGGTGATGATCGAGATTTTGACGGCGCTCGGCGCCGGCGTGGAAGAGACCGAACCAGCGACCTGGAGGATCGACGCCACCGGTTCCGGCAGCTGTCGGGTTCCGGCCCATCTGGCAGCCGAGATCCGTGCTTCGTTCCTGCTGGCGGGCCCCCTGCTCGCCCGTCACGGGCGGGCCGATCTCCCACGCCCTGGTGGCGACCGGATCGGCCGCCGGCCGCTCGACGCGCACCTCCACGCGCTGCAGGCCCTCGGCGCGACCATCGAGGTCGCGTCCGACCGTTACTCCCTGCGTGCTCCGGGCGGACTGGTCGGTGCCGACCTCTTCCTGCACGAGATGAGCGTCATGGCGACCGAGAACGCCATCATGGCCGCCGCGCTCTCGAAGGGTCGGACAACGATCCGCAACGCCGCCTCCGAACCGCATGTCCAGGAGCTGTGCCATCTGGTCAACCTAATGGGCGGCGGGGTGTCCGGAATCGGCACCAACACCCTGAGAGTCGAAGGGAGCACGGGGCTCGATGGGGCGGCCGCAACGATCGGCCCCGACCCGGTCGAGGTGGGGAGCTTCATCGGGCTCGCGGCGGTCACCGGAGGGGAGCTGCGGATCGTCGGCGCTGAGCCCGAGCGGCACCACCGCATGACCGAACTCTGCTTCGGCCGCCTCGGCATCAGCTGGGAGGTGGACGGGAACGACATCGTGGTTCCGGCCGGCCAGGAGCTGGTCGTGCGCGACGACGTGCACGGCGCGATTCCCAAGATCGACGACGGCCCGTGGCCCGCCTTTCCCGCCGACCTCACGTCGATTTCAGTGGTGCTCGCCACCCAGGCCAGGGGCACGATCCTGATCCACGAAAAGATGTTCGAGAGCCGCCTCTTCTGGGTTGATCGACTGATCGCGATGGGTGCCCGGATCGTGCTCTGCGACCCCCACCGCGCGGTGATCGTCGGCCCGTCGCGGCTGCACGGCCAGAACTTCGCCAGCCCCGACATCCGCGCCGGCATGGCGCTGGTCATCGCGGCGTTGGTTGCCGAGGGCGAGAGCGTGATCCACAACATCCGGCAGGTGGAGCGCGGCTACCAGCACCTCCACCGACGGCTCCGCGATCTCGGCGCCGATGTCGAGAGGATCGAGGCCTGAGGCGCCGTCACTGGCGTGTCAGGGCCTCGACCAAGACATCGCCGAGCACCTCCAGGCGCCAACCCGAGAGATCGGAGGCGGCAAGCCTCTCCCGTGACGGCCTGCTGCCGGCATGCTTGGCGACCGATTCCAGACATGATCGAGAGCAGAGCAGGCCTGGCGACAGGCCGAGGCGCCGGGCGACCTCCTCCCGTGCTGCCACGAGACGCTGCACCCGGCGTCGAAGCTCCTTGTCCGGCGCCGGTGGGCGCAAACGAGGTTGGTGCTCGGGCGCACGGTCCGGATCCCGCAGACTCCGCAGGAGCTCCCGACCCCACCGCCGCACCGCTCGCGGCCCGAGGCCTTCGACCTCACCGAGAGCCGCGAGGTCCGTCGGCGGATCCGCGGCCAGCAGCATCAGCACCTTGTTGCCGAGCACCTTGAACGGCGGCACATCCATCGCCTTCGCCACAGACTCCCGCCACCGGTAGAGGGTGAACATCCGGTCGCGATGCCTGCCCCGCAGGCCCCTCACCCCCTTGATGCGCTCGAATGCGGATGGGTCCGCTTCCACCTGGACGTGACGCACGTCCTCCAGCGCACGGCTGTCCTCCACCGCCCAGCCCCAGCGGCCGAGCTCCTCGAGGCGGCAGTGAAGCCGGTCGCTCAGTCTCGCGAGATGCGCCGTGTCCGCCGCAGCGTACTCCAGCTGCGCTCCGCGGAGCGGTCGGCGCCCCCAATCAGCGCGCTGGTATCTCTTGTCGAGCGACACGCCGAGCTCCTTGTCGAGCAGGGCGGCAAGCCCGGTCTTCTCCTCGCCAAGCAACTGCGCCATGATCTGCGTGTCGAGCAGGCCCGCCACTCGAGCTCCGTAGTCCCGGTCGAGGATCCGGACATCATAGTCCGCACCGTGCATCAGCACCGGAATCACCGGGTCCGCAACCTCTCGCCACAGAGGCTCGAGCTCGTCCGCCTCCAGGGCCAACGGATCGATGATGAAATGGCTGCCGCCTACCGAAACCTGGATCAGGCACACCTTGTGGAAGTAGGAGTGCATGGAGTCGGCCTCGGTGTCGAGCGCAAAACGGTCCGCCCGTCCGCACGCCGAAGCCACCCTTCGCACACCACCAGGGGTGTCGATCCAGATCGGGAGCAGCTCACCGGACATGGGTGGAGATGGTAGCAGAGGGGCTTGGGGCTTGGGCCGTCAAAGCGCCGATTTCGGAGCTGGACGTGTCGGGCCCGAGCTGTGCAACTTCAATCCGGGATGGGCGGCCGGATTCAAACCCCAGGTCTCGAGCCCTGAGCTCGGTGGTAGGGTGGGCGGTCCGGATCGGCTACGATCGAGCGATGGGCAAGGCCGAGTGGGGCGTCGATCCGGAGTTCTTCGGACCGCGGCACGCGCACCGCGAGGGCCGAATCGTTTCGCGGCTGCAGCGCCTCGCGCCGGAAACCGGCCTCCACATCGAGTGCGCCGCCGGCGTAGGATCGCTCTCGGTCACCCTCGCTCGCCAGGGAGCCACCGTCGTCGCCTGCGATCGCTCGTTGCGCTCGCTGGCGGTGCTCCGGTCCCGGACCGCTGCAGACGTCTCCGCACGGGGGATCTTCCCGGTGCTGGCCGACATCACCCAGCTGCCCTTCACAGACCGGGCGTTTGCGAGCGCGACCTCGGCCGAGACGCTCGAGCACATCGAGGACCACGAGGGCGCCGCCAACGAGCTGGCGCGGGTGCTGGCACCGGGCGGAGTGCTCGTGGGCACGGTCCCGGCCGGCCCGCTGCAGTGGTCCGAGTGGGACGAATGGGCGGGTCACCTGCGACGGTACACCCGCCACGAAATGCTGCGCGTTCTGGAGAGCGCCGGTCTCGAGGCTGGGGCCACCGTCTGGGGATGGCCGCTGCTGCGCAGCTACGACGCTCAGTTCCTCAAGCGGGTCAATCGCAGGCGGTTGCAAAGCGATGAGGGCGTCGACGACGACCCCGCTTTGAGCGTGGTGTCGGCGCTCGGTCGCCGACCCCTCCTGGTGCGGATCGTGCGCGCGCTGTTTGCCGTCGATCGGCTCTTCGACGGTGCTCCCTGGGGCGTTGGGCTGTTGTTCTGGGGACGCAAGCCGGCAGTATGATCCGCATCAGCCACGACGAATCACTCCTGCAGGCCCTTTCGTCTCGACCAGCTCGTGATCACGTTGGCGAGAGTCGCCGGTTCTTCCATCGGCAGAAAGTGGCTCAGGTCCGGCAGCTCGACCACCTGCGCCGTCGGCAGCTGGCGCCGGGCGCGGCGCGCCGCGGGGGCGAGAAAGGTGTCGCTGCGGCCGCCGCGGATCAACAGCACGGGCACGTCGATCCGCCGCAGCTGCCGCCACACCGTCGCCGGTGTGAGCTCGAAGATCCGAGCCTCCCAGGCCTTCCTGTAACGCAGCTCGACGCCATCGTCGACGTCGCGGAACCCGGCGTGGACGTAGTCTTCGAGAACCCGCCGGTTCCAGCTCGAGAACACCCGCTTGCGGCGGTAGGCCTGGCGGACGGCATCGAGGTCGGGGAAATGGTCGCGGCGACGACGAGCGCCCCGGATCAACGGCAGTCTCCGGCCGAATCCGAGTCCCTTGAGAGCGCCCCAGAACAAGGATCGGGTGCCGGTGAATATCACGGGGTCGATCAAAACCAGGGCCCTGAACAACCGCGGCCGTTCGGCGGCCGCCAGCGCCGACAGCACGCCGCCGAGGCTGTGGCCTGCCACGATCGACCCGTCGAGGCCGTCGAACTCGGCAGCACGTCCCAGGTCGGCGGCGAGATCGGTCCACGACCCGATCTCCCTCGGATCGCTGTCGGGCCACAGCGGTCGCGACGAGAATGCGATCACCCGGAAGCTGCGTCCGAGCTCCGAAAAGAAGCGGGCGTAGGTCCCGGGCGGAAAGCCGTTGGCGTGCAGGAACAGCAGCGTCGGTCCGACACCTCCCCACTCGGCCCACGGATGAGCGAGCGGCGGCGGCGAGGTCATGTTCCCCACAGCCCCGAAGTCAGATGATCCCGAGCCTGTGACCCACGGCCTCGAAGGCGGCGACCGCGCGATCGAGGTGCTCGCGCTCGTGTGCGGCGGAGACCTGGACCCGGATCCGGGCCTGGTCTCGGGGCACGACCGGATACGAGAAGCCGATCACGTAGATGCCCTCGCCAAGCATCTCTTCAGCGACGCGGTTGGCGAGCTTGGCGTCGTAGAGCATGACCGGAACGATCGCGGTCTCGCCATCGATGAGATCGTATCCGAGGGAAGACATCGCGTCGCGGAAGTACCGCGAGTTGTCCATCAACCGGTCGCGAAGCGCCGTCGTCGACGACAGCATCCGGAAGACCTCGATGCCGGCGGCCGCCAGTGCCGGGGTCAAGGTGTTGGAGAACAGGTACGGACGAGAGCGCTGGCGCAGCATATCGATGATCTCGCGGCGACCGGTTGTGTAGCCGCCCGAAGCGCCGCCCAACGCCTTGCCGAGGGTTGAGGTGATCACGTCGATCCTGCCCTGCACGCCAAAATGCTCGGGGGTCCCCCGGCCCGTGGCGCCGATGTAGCCGGTGGCGTGCGAGTCGTCCACCATCACCATCGCGCCGTAACGCTCGGCAAGGCTGCAGATCTCGTCCAGCCTGGCGAGATGGCCGTCCATCGAGAACACGCCGTCGGTGGCGATGAGCCGCCGGCGGTGCCCCTGCGTCGACTGCAGGATCTTCTCGAGCTCCGCCATGTCAGAGTTGGGGTAGCGAAACCTCTCGGCCTTGCACAGCCGGACACCGTCGATGATCGATGCGTGGTTGAGCTGGTCCGAGATGATGGCGTCGTCGGCGCCGAGAATCGTCTCGAAGAGGCCGGCGTTGGCGTCGAAGCAGGACGAGTACAGGATGGTGTCGTCGGTGCCGTTGAAGCCCGTGATCACCTGCTCCAGTTCCTTGTGGAGGTCCTGGGTGCCGCAGATGAAACGGACCGACGCCATGCCGAAGCCGCGCTCGACGAGAGCCCGCCTGGCGGCCTCGATGATGGTCGGGTTGTCGGCCAGTCCGAGGTAGTTGTTGGCGCAGAAGTTGAGCACCTCGCCATGGGGAACCGAGATCTCCGCGCTCTGCGGCGACGTGATGACCCGCTCCTCCTTGAAGGTCCCAGCCTCGCGGATGGCCTCGAGCTCCTGGCGATAACCGTCTCGAAACGCTTCAAACATGGCATGTCCTTTCTCGTCAGCGATGCGAGCGCTCAGCGGCGACGGTCGAGGCGGGGCTTCAGGGCGCCGAGCGCGGCGCTTCAGTCGCCTGCAAAGCTCTCGATTGCGGCTTCTTCGTCATCGAAGATCTCGAGCAGCGGCAGGAGCTGGGTCAGGAGCAGCGTCCGTTGGACCTGCGGCGCCGGCCGCAGGAGCTTGACGATACCGCCGAAGCGGCCCGCCAGCTTCCAGCTCGACACCACCTCGCCGATTCCCGAGCTGTCGATGATCGTGACCTGACGCAGGTTGAGGAGGATCTTCTTCCAGCCCTCGGCCACCAGCTGGTTGATCACGTCGCGCAGGAGCTCGTCGCCGACTCCCATCACCAGCCGGCCTTCGAGATCGACGATAATTACGTCGACAACATGGCGAACATCAACTTTCATGGCAGATATTCTAGCGCGTCCGCCGCGGAATGCGACGACCGCGAGCGACGCGAATGGCGGAGAAACCGGGAAGATCAGTACGGATTGAGTCCCGCCGGCCGCGCCTCCATGACCTGATTCCGACCCGCCTGCTTGGCACGGTAGAGGGCCTCGTCGGCCACCCGCAGGAGATCGACGCCGTCAGGAGCATCGTCCGGGAAGCAGGCAACGCCGCCGCTGATGGTCACACGCCCCAGAGGCTGGGTGTCGCCACCCTCGAAGTCGACCTCCTCGATGCGCTTGCGCACCATGTCGGCTGCGGTCTTCGCCTGCGCCCGGGATCGGTTGGGCATCACGAGCAGGAACTCCTCTCCTCCGAACCGGCCGAAAACGTCGTCCGTCCTCACCGTCTCCTTGACCAGGCCTGCCAGCTGCCGCAGCAGACGGTCGCCGGCCAGGTGCCCATTGGTGTCGTTGAACACCTTGAAGCTGTCGAGGTCGAAGATGAAGAGCGACACGCGCCCGTTGGCCTCCCGCGCCTGATGGATCGCCAGATTGAGCCGATGGAGGAGCGCACCCTTGTTGAAGATCGCCGTCAGCTTGTCGATGTCCGCTTCGACCTCTTTCTTCTGGTACGCGCGAACGTTGACGTAGGTGAGGGCGCCGATGCGCGCGATCATCTCGAGGACGTCGCGCTCGGTCTGGTGGTGCCGTTCGGGACGCGACACGGCGAGCACGCCGATCGTGTCGGCTCCGGCGACCATCGGCGCGACGATGTCGTACTTCGGCTCCGCGGAGATCCGCGAGCGCTCGTAGCTCCACATCTGATCCTCCTCGAAGTCCTTGCGGACCATGACCTGCTGCCGCTCGGCGACGATTCCGACCTGGCCCTCACCGAAGCGGATCTCCATACCGTCGCGAAGCGCCCCGCGGATCGAGTGGAGCGCCGCGACGGTCAACCTCGGAGGATCGTTCTCGTCGTCGACCTTGCCGCGGCGAATCAAGACCGACGCCACCTCGGGCTGGTAGATCCGCACCATCGCCTTGAGCAGCGCGTTGGGGATCGTCCGGGTCTGGCGCTCGGCGTGCATCTCCCCGAGGAGGTTGGCGAAGACCTTGAAGAACTCGCGTTGGAAGTCGAGATCGGTCTCGAGGCGGCGGAACTGGCGCGCCGAACCTTCCTTGATCTCCTTGGCGTCGGCCTCCGCCCGCCTGCGGGCGGACGCGCTGCGGAGCAGGCCGATCAGGACGGCGACGATGATCAGCAGCAGCGCCGGTATGACCACCAGCGCACCGAGGGCTGCCGGTGGCCACTGCGCGAGGTCGTGCAAGTTCGAGTCTCCTTCCCACGAATGCCCTCCGGGACTTGGCTGGGCCTGGCCTCACCGGTGGGAGCGTCGTGCTTCGATTGTACCGCGATCGCGACCGACCGCCGGTTCGAGCTCCCGGCGAAACGCGCTCGCGCGTCGGTTCGGTGCCGGACCAAAAACTACCGGCCGAAGGGCAACGCCCGCGCCGGCGGACGGCGCCCGCACCGATCGCCTGCCGGCACCGCAGGCGCGACAGCAGGAATCTCAGACCACGGCGCGCCGTTGCTCAGGCGGCCCAATGTCGTTGCTCACGCTCCTCATGATCCTGCTCGCCGACCGGCCCGTCGCCGCCGCGACTGAGGTCGTGCAGCGGGCGTCCAGCGCGCACGCAGTGGACGTCGCACTCCTGCCGGTCGCCGGGGGCCTCGACCGGCCGCTGGCCGTTCGCTCGGCCTCCGACGGCAGCTCCCGCCTCTACATCGTCGAACAGCCGGGTAGGATCCGCGTGCTCGCCGACGGCGAAATGCAGGAGCGCCCGTTCCTTGATCTCAGCAACCGGATTGGCGACGACCGCAACGAGCAGGGGCTTCTCGGCCTCGCCTTCCACCCGCACTTCGACACCAACCGCCGGCTGTTCGTCAACTACACCGACCTCGCCGGCAACACCGTGGTCTCCGAGTTCGCGGCGGTCGACGGCAGGACCGCCGATCCCGCCTCGGAGGCCGTGATCCTGACACTCGACCAGCCGTTCGCCAACCACAACGCCGGCGACCTCGCCTTCGGTCCAGACGGCCTGCTCTGGATCGCGACCGGCGACGGCGGCGGCGCAGGAGATCCCCGGGGCAATGCACAGGACCCGCAGTCGCTGCTTGGCAAGCTACTGCGGATCGATGTCGACAACGGGAGCACCTATGTGGTTCCCGCTGACAACCCGTTCGTCCAGGACCCTGCGGTGCGGGACGAGATCTGGGCGCTCGGCCTGCGCAACCCGTGGCGGTTCAGCTTCGACCGTTGCACCGGCGACCTCTTCATGGCCGACGTTGGTCAGTTCGAGTGGGAGGAGGTCAACTTCGAGGAGGCCGCCGACCCGGGCGGGCACAACTACGGCTGGAACACCATGGAAGGCCGACACTGCTTCCAAGGTGACTCATGCTCGAGAGAGGGCCTGACCCTGCCGGTTTTCGAGTATTCGCACGCGACCGGCTGTTCGATCACCGGCGGGTACGTATACCGAGGTCTCCGGAGCAGCCGCCTCCGCGGCGCGTATGTCTTCGCGGATTTCTGCAGCGGCACGATCTGGGGCCTCCGGCCCATGGACGGCAACCAGTGGCGGGCCGAAGAACTGATTCGGACCGAGCTCTCCATCTCTGGGTTCGGAGAAGACGAGAACGGCGAGCTGTACGTGGCTGCCCTGCGTTCGGGTGCCATCTACCGACTCGTGGTGAGCGACGCCACACCGCAGCCGCGCCGCCCGGGCCGCCGACTGACGCCGGCGCCCTGAAGAGCCTCACCCGCGGTCATTCGACGGCAGGCAGGCGAACCAGCAGCGTACGGTCCTTCGCCGGCGGCGGCAGCGGATCGTCAACGGTGATCGTGACCGAGTTATCGGACACCAGCCACAACGCGCCGTCGCCGCTCACGGCCAGGCCCTCGAGGTTGTTGTTCCAGCCGTGGGCTGCGAGTCGAACCATCATCCGCGTCAGGTCCATCAGCACCGAGTACGTGCCGGTCGCGAGGTCGATCTCGATGACCTCGTACCGTTCGCCGGGGAACTGGGTCTTGAGCGCGATCAGGCGCTCGTCCCACCACGCGAGATCGGTGAGCCGCCAGAAGCAGTCTTCCAGGACGATTTCCACGGGATCGCCCTCCAGCACCAGGCGGTCGGCCTCGATCCTGAGCTCGTAGATCCTCGACAGGCAACCGGTCTCGTGCGATCCCGTGCGTTCGAGCATGAGGTAAGCCCGGCCGCCGCCGCGAGAAATTTCGATGCCCTCGAAACCGATCTTGCTCCCGGTCAGGGAGACACCCTCGAGCGGCAGACGCTTCACCGGAAGCATCTCGTCCGCGGAGACCTCCGTCAGCCGCCTCAGAGAATCGAGCTCGATCGCGTAGGCCACTGCGTGCGCCTCGTCAGAGAGGTACAGGGTGTCGCCGGAGACCGCGACGCCCTCCAGCTCGGAGTGGCGCGGCACCTCGAGGCGCACCACCCGCGCCCGGTGGCCGTCCCCGCAGTCGATCACCACCAGGCAGCCGTACTTCTCCGCGGCCACGATCAGCAGATCGCCGGCAGCCGCGATGCTCGACGCCTCGATCGCCGAGCCCTGGTGAAAGGACGGCTCGTCCGAAGACCAGAACATCAGCTGCGCTCTCTCGAGATCCCACGGGGCGGGGACAGCGGCACGCTCTACTGCCGACGTCTGGCACCCGGCGAGTGCGATGACCGCGCACGTGGCGAACACGGTCCTGATGAGGCTGGGCAGAATGGGGCGCCGTGGCTCACGCCGGTGCATCGGCACGTTCCCGGTCCGGGAAGAGGCTCGCGAGCCCGTCGCGACTCGCCGCGCAGACGCCGCACTCCGTGATCAGACCGGTGACCAACCGAGCCGGAGTGACATCGAACGCCGGATTGGCGGCCCGGCAGCCCGGCGGCGAGATCTCCACCGAGACCACCCGACCGTCCTCGGCTCGACCCTGCACGTGCGTCACCTCGTGAGGCGGCCGTTCCTCGATCGGGATCTCTTCGAAGCCGTCGCGGATCGACCAATCAATGGTCGTCGACGGAAGTGCGACGTAGAACGGGATGCGGTTGTCGGCGGCCGCCAGCGCCTTGAGGTAAGTGCCGATCTTGTTGGCGACGTCGCCGCTCGCGGTCGTTCGATCGGTGCCCACGATGCACAGATCGACTTGGCCGCGCTGCATCAGGTGACCCGCGGCGTTGTCGGCAACCAAGGTGTGGGGCACGCCGTGGGCTCCAAGCTCGAAAGCCGTGATCGCCGCGCCCTGGCTTCGCGGCCGCGTCTCGTCGACCCACACGTGCACGCCGAGACCGGCGTCGTGGGCAGCATAGATCGGTGCCAAGGCGGTTCCCCAGTCGACCGTCGCCAGCCACCCGGCATTGCAGTGAGTCAGGATGTTGAGCGAGCGCGCAGAAGTCTTCGCCGCGATCGACCGCAGCAGCTCGAGGCCGTGGTCCGCGATCGACCGGCAGATCGCCACGTCATCGTCGCACATGCGGTGGGCCGTCTGCCAGGCTGTGTCGGCACGGGCAGGGGGGCTGAGATTCGCCACCACCCCCTCCATGCGCTCGAGAGCCCAGCGCAGGTTGACCGCGGTCGGCCGGGTCGCGGCCAGCTCGTCAATCGCCGATCGCAGAGCGCGGTCGGAAGGGTCGGCGCGCAGCGCGAGGGCGATCCCGTAGGCGGCAGTTGCGCCGATCAGCGGCGCGCCTCGCACCCGCATCACGCGAATCGCCTCGGTCGCGTCCTCGAGCCTGCACAACCGCCGGACCGCGAAGGCGTGAGGCAACAAGGTCTGATCGATGATCTCCACCGCCGAGTCGTCTTCACTCGGCCAGATCGTGCGATACCACCGGCTACCGATCTTCATGGCGCTCGAGTGTACCCCTTTTTCATCCTCCGCCTCGAGACTCCAGGCCGGGGATGAAGAGGGGAGGTGCGTATAATGCACGGGTGCACAAACGACCAAACCGCTTCCGGCGGCGAAAGGAGCCATCATGACGCGCAGTATCGCGCTGCTCATCTTTGTGGCCGCGATCGGCATCGCCCTCGGGTGCGGCCCGCAGAAGCCGGAAACCGACGCCCGGGATGCCGCGGAGCAGGCCTGGCAGGCGCTCGGAAAAGCCTGGAACGAGGCCGAGACTGCCTCCGAGAAGACAGCCCTGGCAGAGGCCTATCTCGCAGACCATCCCGACACCGAGCACAGCGGCATTCTGGCGGGAGCGGTCACCTATTACCGGGGCCGCGAGATGCGGGATCCGGCCGGGGCCCTTGCCGTGCTCGGCGACGTCCTCGAGCAGATCGAGGATCCCGAGCAGCGATTCGAGGTCACTCTGGAGGCCCTCGGCCTCGCGGATGAGGTCGAGGTTCCCTACTCGCTGTCGGACACCGCCGCCGCCCTCGCCGCGGTGCGGCCGCTGGGCTACCTGGAGCACACCGATGTCGCAGAAATGGCCGCCGAGCTCGAGCAGTGGGACGTCGCGGACGAGCATGCCCATGCCGCCGCGGAGCTGGCCACTCCCGAAGGCTATCGGGCCGATTATCCGGACCGCGAGTACACGGACGAGCAGCTGGCCGACAGCGCGGACCGGCGCCGAGCGATGGCGCTGGCCTACGCGGGTTGGGCCCGCTACAACCTCGGCCAGGCTGACGAGGCCTTCGCACGGTTCGCGGCTTCGGACGAGATCGGGAGCGTCGGCTACTTCGGGGTCCCGGACACCCCGCTGTACGAGTTCTGGGGCCGCGCGGCGCTGCAGGAGGGCGAACTCGACAGCGCCATCGAGCTGCTCGGAACCCAGGCCATCTTCGGCTCCGACGGCTCGCAGGCCATGCCGTACCTGCGGCGGGCCTACGCGGTGAAGCACGGCGGCGAGGAGGGGTTCGACGAGTTCTTGTGGGCGACGCGGAACGAGCTCGCACCCATGGCCGATGACTTCGAGCTGCTCGACTACGAAGGGCAGCCCCACCGCCTGTCCGACCTCGGCGACCGGGTGGTTCTGCTCGCCTTCTGGTTTCCCACGTGAGGCGGCTGCCGCGTGGAGTTGCCACGCCTGCAACCGCTGTACGAGAAGTATCGGGATCAGGGCCTCGACGTGGTGGCTGTCGAGGCCAAACGCGACTCCGAACGCGCCACGAAGTTCATCGAGGAGAAGGGCCTGACCTACACGCTCCTCGAAAACGGAGAGGGCGACGGCGAGGTGGTGGAGACCGTCTTCGGGGTTCGCTCCTTCCCAACCTCGTTTCTGATCTCGCGCGACGGCAAGGTCCTCTACTTCCACCTCGGTTTCGAGGATGGTGATCAGGCGAAGATCGAGGATGAGATTCTGACGCTCTTGTAGAATTCGCAACTTTGGAACTCGGAGCTCGGAATGCCGCCCATCCCCGGTGAGGATCGTGCGCGATCGCCAACCGATGGGCACGAGGATCCGCACCCGATCCCGTTCCCGACGTTTTCAGGCGATAATCCGACCATGCCCCGGATCACCGACGACCTGTGGATCGACGACTCGGAGCTGCAGTTCGAGTTCGCCCGAAGCTCCGGGCCGGGTGGACAGAACGTCAACAAGGTCGAAACCAAGGTGCGGCTGCTGTTCGATGTACGACGAAGCGGCTCCCTGTCGCCCGAACAGCGAGCGCTGGTCCTCGAGACGCTCGCCTCCCGGATCACCAAGGCCGGTCTGCTGCACGTCACCTCGCAGCGCCACCGGAGCCGGGAGGCGAATCGCCGCGCGACCGTCGAGCGGTTTGTCGACCTGATTCGGTCAGCCGTCGAGCCGGAGACGGAGAGGGTGCCGACCAAGGTACCGAAGGTCGCCCGCAAACGGCGACTGGAGGAGAAGCGGCGTCGCTCCCAGAAGAAGGCGCTCCGCGCTCCCCCGGACGAGGAGTTCTGAACGGATTCGAGCGGAATCGGGTTCGGGTTCGGAGAATCAACCCAGCCCGAGCTCGGCAAACGTCGACGACCGGCCGCGGAATCCGATCGACACCCGCTCGTGGTCGGCGACCACCGGCAGCCGGTCCTCCCAGCTCAGCTCGCGGACACGGCCGACCGCCCGCGGTTCGCGGGTGAGGTTGACCTCCCGGTACTCGACGCCCCGACGATCGAAGTCCTCGACCAGCGCCTCGCAGTGGGGGCAACCGTCGGCGGTGTAGACGAGGACGGTATCGAGGGGCACGGCGCCTACCCGCCGACCAGCAATTCAGATTTCGGATTTCGAATCTCGGATCTCGGATGTACCACCCGCCCGCCCAACGACCCGTGCGACCACCAACGAACCGGCAAAGGACACTTTCGAAATCCGATATCCAAAATTCGAAATCTCATGCTTCGTCTACCCCCTCGGGAGGATCGTAGTGCTCCGAGAGGTCCGCAGAGCCCGGCTCCATCTCCAGCAGCACCCGCGGGTCGTCTCGCCACCGCGGGTGGACCTTGATCCTGAGGCCGAGGTAGATGCGGGTGCCGAGGATCCGTTCGAGCTCCTCGCGAGCATCGCGGCCAATGTCGCGGATCATGCGGCCGCCCTTGCCGATGACGATGCCCTTCTGCCCCTTCCGCTCGACGTAGATCGCGGCCTCGATGTTGAGCAGCTCACCGCTCTCTTCGAAGAGATCGACCACGACTCCCGTGGTGTACGGAAGCTCGCCCCGCGTCCGGTGCAGGAGCTTCTCGCGAATCACCTCGGCGACGAAAAACCGTTCGGTCTGGGTGCTGGTGAGATCTTCGGGGTACAGAGCGGGACCCTCCGGGAGAGCCGCGAAGATCTCGTCGAGCAGCGCCGCCAGGCCGTCTCCCTCGACGGCTGACACCGGGACCACCGCCGCCCCCGGGCGCCGCTGGTCGTAGCTCGCCATCAGGGGCAGCAGCTCTCGCTTGGCGCTGCGGAGGTCGACCTTCGTCAACACCCCGATCACCGGAGGCCGCACCTGCTCGAGGAGACCGAAGAGGTAGTCTTCGCCTCCGCCCCAGGGCACCGACGCGTCGAGCAGATGCAGGATCACGTCCGCCTCTTCCAACGAAGATCGCACCTCCTGCATCATGCGCGCGTTCATCTTGTGCAGCGGCCTGTGGACCCCGGGCAGGTCGAAAAAGACGACCTGCCCGCGCGACTCGCTCGAGATGCCGACGATCCGGTTACGGGTGGTCTGGGGTGTGCTCGAAACGATCGCCACCTTGTCGCCGACGAGCGCGTTGACCAGGGTGCTCTTGCCGGCGTTCGGGCGGCCCACCACGGCCACCAGACCCGAGCGGCGAGCTCCTGCCGGAGACACCGTCACCTCCTCGATGGCTGAAGCATCGGGCACGGATCTTTCAATTCGTCCCCGCCATTTTGGTCGGCCCGGTGTCCTCGAGCCTGCGCACGGTCACGCTCGCGATCCGCCGTTCGTCCATCTCCTCGACCGTGAACAGCAGTCCGTTCACCTCGTCAACGACCTCGGTGCCGGCCTCGGGGACGGTACCGTGGAGGGAGAAGACGAGGCCGCCGACGGTGTCGATGTCCTCCTCTTTGAACGCCTTCGACAGCAGTTCCTCGAGCACCTCGAGCGGCGCCCGGCCCTGGAGCCTGTAGACACCGGAGCTCAGCTCCTCGGCCTCCGGTGGCTCACGGGGATCGAGCTCGTCCTGGATCTCGCCGACGATCTCCTCAAGGATGTCTTCCAGAGTCACCAGCCCCGATGTCCCGCCGTATTCGTCGACGACGATCGCCATCTGCTGGTGCTGGTACTGAAAGTCGCGCAGCAGATCGCCGAGAGGCTTCGTCTCGGGGACCACCAAGCACTCGCGCGCGAGCTTCGACACACTCGGCTCCGAGCCTCGCATGCCGTGCTTGACGACGTTCTTGACGTGGATCACACCGATGATCCGGTCGATGGTTTCGTGATAGACCGGGATCCGGCTCTTGTGGCTGGCGGCGAACAACTCCAACAGGGTCCGGTACGAGTCGGTGTCGGCGACCGCGATCATCTCGGTACGCGGAGTCATGACCTCCCGCACGACAGTGTCGAAGAAGTCCACCAAAGACTCGACGATCTCGCCCTCCTCGCCCTCGAAGATCCCGGCCGCCTCGCCGGCCTCGAGGTAGGCCTGGATCTCGGCGTCGGTTGCTTCCTCCTCCTCCTCCTCGTTTCCCGCCGGTCGCATCGCGGGGACGAAACGGACCAGCAACGACAGCAGCGGTGCTGCGACCGGCCGCACCAGCCGAATGAGCCGGGTCACCGCACCCTCCGACAGCGGGCCGACGGCGATCCTCGCGGCCAGGACCAGCCCCACCGGCAACGCCAGCGCCAGTGCGAGAGCCGCGGCCCGCGACAGCCCCGGAAGATGCAGGACCACGATCCAGAGCAGGCCGACACAGACCATCTGCAGCCAACGCAGCACATCGGTCAAGCGTGACAGGTGGAGCTCGCCGACCTCACCCAGCAATCCCGCGTGCTCGTCGAGAATGCCCTGGAACCGCACGTTGCCGAGCTCGGCCAGAGATCGCAGCAGGACCTCGTTGACCGTCAAGAACAGCCCGACCGCAAGACCGACCACCGCCATCGTCGCGGGGTGGGCCAGCAGCGCCACCAGCTCCGGGTTCACGAGAGGACCTCCTGCCGCAGCTGCAGCTCGAGCCGGTTCATTTTCCCGCGGTCACGCTCATGATCATAGCCCAGAAGGTGCAGGGTCCCGTGCAGCACGAGCTCCTCGAGCTCGCGCAGCTCACCGTGGCCACCTTCCTCCGCCTGGCGTCGGGCGGTCTCGACTGAGACCACGATCTCACCGAGCAGCACCGCGCCGTCCGGCAGCCGGTCGCCGTCGGGGAACGACAGCACGTCGGTCGGACGGTCGCGGTCGAGATAGTGGTGGTTGAGCTCCCGAATCCGACGGTCGTCCGTCAGCAGCAGGTGCACCTCCACCAAATCATCGACCCGGCCGAGCGACGACAGGCAGCCGCGGATCACCCTTCGCAGCGCCTCAGCCGCCGGCTGAGACGGTCTTTTCTGCCAGGTGACGTGGATCCGTGTCACGCATCCTCCGTTTCCGGTTGAAATCGAAGCCCGGGTAGTCGATTCGGTGGTGGTACATGTTGGTCAGCACCCACAGAAAGGCTGACGCGACCTTGTCGAGCTCGGAAAAGGTCAGCTCACAGTCGTCGAGCTGGTCGTCCTCGAGAGCGTTCGAGAAGATCCGGTCGATCATCCCCTGGATCTTGGCAGGTGTCGGATTGTCGAGCGTGCGGGCGGCCGCCTCCACCGCATCGGCGAGCATCAGGATGCCCATCTCCTTGGTGTTGGGTTTCGGCCCCGGGTACCTGTAATCGCTCTCGCGTGCCGCGCTCTTGTCGAGCGCGGCACGCTCGAGCGCCTTGCTGTAGAAATACCGGATCACCTTGGTCCCGTGGTGGGTGGCGATGCTCTGCCGCACCGGCATCGGAAGCTTCGCCTCGCGCGCCATGGCCAGACCCTCCTTGACGTGGCTCTGGATCACCAGCGCCGACATCGAGGGGGCGAGGTCGTCGTGTGGGTTCATCCCCCGCTGATTCTCCACGAAGTACCCCGGCTTCACGAGCTTGCCGACGTCGTGGTAGTACGCGCACACCCGCAACAGCAGCGCGTTGGCACCGACGGCATTGGCCCCAGCCTCGACCAGATTGCTGACCGCCAGCGAGTGCTGGTAGGTCCCCGGTGCCTCCAGCGACAACCTCTTGAGCAGCGGCAGATTCTGGTTGGAGAGCTCGAGAAGCCGGGTGTCGGTCGTGATACCGAACAGGCTCTCCAGGATCGGCAGGAGGAAGGACACGATCCCGAGCGAGAGCGGCCCGCCGACGAAGGCACACGCCGCGGCCAGCCCGACCTGCGCCGGCGGATCGGGGAGCCCGCGGTAGATCTCGATCACGAGCACGACGACCACGTTCGCAGCACCGATGACGAGGCCGACCCGGCTCAGCGACGCCCGGTCCCTTGAGCGCTCGGTGGCCAGCGCCCCGACCACACCCGACGCCAACGCGAACACCGCGATCGCGAAATCGCCGCCCAGCAGCACGCCCGCGACTCCCGCTCCACAGACCGCGAAAACCAGTGCCGGCTGGAGCCCGAGCAGCACGAAGACGGTGGCCGGTCCCGCCGCGAACGGCAGTCCCCAGAGATAGGACTCGACCGTCGAGAGAACGGGGCCCTGGGCATTGAAGGCGACCGCAGTCGCGAGGTAGAGGCCGAGCCGGTCGACCCCCGCGAACAGCAGTACCAGAATGTAGGCCATCGACAGCGCGCGGTGCGCGTTGGCCGGCGCACCAGCCGGACGCAGCACCAGCCACCAGCCGAGGGCCATCAGGCTCATCAAGAGCGCGATGCCCGCGATCCGCGCGGCGACCGCCACGTCCCTGCGCTCGCGGTCGAGGGCGAGCAAGGTCCCGGCGACCTCCTCACTCACCGTATCACCGCGTCGCACCAGCACCTGGCCGCGCTTGAGATCGCGGGACCGCGGCAGCACCGCGGTCGCCGCCTCGCGCTGCCGCTGGTCGGTCTCGGCCCGGTTGAAGACGAGATTCGGGCCGATGTTGGCCTCGAGAAAGCCGACCACAGGCTTGATCCAGCCACGCGCCACGGCCGGCCGCTCCAGGAGTCGCGCCTGCAGCAGCTGCTCGAGGCCGGTGCGCACATCGACCGCGTCGGACACCCGGTCCCACGGCACCGCACGCTCGCCGCCCGAGGCGAGATTTCTGAGGATCAAGCCACGTTCGGCGCGCCGCTCGAGCTGCCGCCGATCATCGACGATCTTGACCGCGAAGACGTGATCAACCACCTCCACCAGAGCGCTCTCGAGCTCCTTCGAGCAGCCCGACTGTTCGAGAATGGCCGCCATGGCCGCCGCCTGGCGTAATCTGGTGAAGGACTCGATCGCAGCCACTCCATCCGTTGGCAGCTCGTCGCCGAGACTTCTGCAGGCCTCGAACAGGATCCTGATCTCGTCGTCGAGTTCCGCCTTCAGCCTCGGCTCGAGGTCGTAGACGGGCAGCACGGCCCGGCGGGCCTCGTTCCTCGCGGACTCGGTGGCGGCCTGGTCCGGCAGGGTCATGTCGA
>CAZSTH010000062.1:0-22072 GCA_964609835.1 uncultured Thermoanaerobaculia bacterium | reverse complement strand
CAGCCACCCCCTCCACCCAACCTACCACAACTGCGTAACTCCGTACCCGGCACCGCTGCCAGCTTTTCCTGCTCCGAGCGATACCCGAGGTCGGGCCTAAAAAGGCGGCATGGCTACTCGACACATTTGGGTCCCCAGCAAGGGTGGCATCAGCGAATATGGATCAACTGGCCGGCGTTGACGGAATCGGGCCAGATACAGCGCGGAGTATCCAACGGATTTTTCACGAGGTCCAACTGGAAACAAGATCTGGGGACCCTGTAAAACCTTGTGTTTCAGAGAGAGCCAATTCCCCGAGATCCTCGGACCTGGTACCCATAGGGAACTGCTGCTGCGCATAACGTCCCGCTGCACATACCAGCCCCACAGGCTCGACGACGACGAAACTATCTCAGTGTCCGGTCAACCGGGGCAGGTCCAATCTACCGCCGCCTCAGGATCTGCGAACACGCCTTCCCCGCTCGCGAACCCGTTGTAGACGTGATAGATCCCGCCCTCAACAAACAGCCTGGGCGTCCGCGGCACCAGCCACCCCCTCCACCCAACCTACCACAACTGCGTAACTCCGTACCCGGCACCGATAACGACGACCCGCGGCTGATCGGGATCCAGGCCTACTGGGAGTTCCGGACTCGCGAGCATTGAAGGGCGGCAGCCGGGAGGCCGAGCAGCCCACGCAGCAGCAATGGTCGCCCGGCGTGTCGCACCCCCCTCCCTGAGTGGAGGCCTGCTAGCATGCCGGGCGGGGCGGAGCCGCGGACATCCCAACCGACTGGCGGCGGCCGCCACCACTTCGATCGGGGAGGGCCCGCGTGAAAAAGCTCTGTTGCGTCCTGGTGTTGGTGTTCCTGTCGCTGCCGAACGTCGGCCTGGCTGCTGACAAGAAATCCGGAAAAAACGAGAGCAGGCTCGACGCCGACAGCCTCGCCGGCCTCGAGCTGCGGAACATCGGCCCGGCCATCAACTCGGGCCGCGTGGTCGACTTCGCGGTCACGCCCGGCAAGCGCCACCGCTTCTTCGCGGCCGCCGCCTCAGGCGGGGTCTGGAGGACCGACAATGCCGGCACCACGTGGGCGCCGGTCTTCGACGGGGAGGGCTCCTACTCCATCGGCTGCGTCACCATCGACCCGAACAACCACAACGTCATCTGGGTCGGCACCGGGGAGAACAACTCGCAGCGCTCGGTGTCGTTCGGAGACGGCATCTACAAGAGCCTCGACGGAGGCCAGTCCTGGACCAACATGGGCCTCGAGGAGTCGGAGCACATCGGCCGCATCGTCGTCGATTCGCGCGACTCGGACGTGGTTTGGGTCGCCGCCATGGGTCCGCTGTGGCGCTCGGGGGGCGACCGCGGCCTCTATAAGACCACCGACGGCGGCGCAACCTGGGAGCGCGTCCTTTACATCTCGAACGACACCGGCGTCGCCGAGGTGTGGCTCGACCCGCGGGACCCGGACGTGGTCTACGCCACCTCCTACCAGCGCCGCCGCCACGTGTGGACGCTGATCAACGGCGGTCCCGAGTCGGCCTTCCACAAGTCCACCGACGGTGGAAAGACCTGGCGAGAGATCGACAAGGGGCTGCCCGACGTCGACCGCGGCCGCATGGGCCTGTGCATCTCGCCGGTCGATCCTGACGTGATCTACGGCGTGCTCGACGCCGCCCGCGACGAGGGCGGCGTGTTCCGCTCACCGGACCGCGGCGAGAGCTGGGAGAAGCGCTCCGACCACGCGCCGGGCGGCGACTACTGGAACGAGCTGACCTGCGACCCCCACGACCTCGACACCGTCTACATGGTGGACGTGTGGCTGTGGGTGACGCGCGACGGTGGCACGAACTTCGAGAAGGTCAACTGGAAGTACAAGCACGTGGACGACCACGCGGTGTGGCTCGACCCCGACGACCCCGACTACATTCTGGTGGGCGGCGACGGCGGGGTCTACGAGAGCTTCGACCGCGGCGACACCTGGCTGTTCAAGGAGAACCTCCCCATCACCCAGTTCTACCGGGTCAGCGTCGATACCTCGGAGCCCTTCTACTTCGTCTACGGCGGCACCCAGGACAACCAGACCCTGGGCGGACCGAGCCGGACGCTGCGCAAATCCGGCATCTCCAACGAGGACTGGTTCATCACCGTCGGCGGCGACGGCTACGAGACCCAGGTCGACCCCACTGACCCCAACATCGTCTACTCGCAGTGGCAGTACGGCGGTCTGGTGCGCTACGACCGGCGCTCGGAGGAGATCGTCGACATCCAGCCGCAGGAGGAGCCCGGCGAGCCGGCCCACCGCTGGAACTGGGATTCGCCGCTGATCATCTCCCCGCACTCACCGACTCGGCTCTATTTCGCCTCGCAGCGGCTGTTCCGCTCGGACGACCGCGGCGACACCTGGACCGCGATCTCCGGCGACCTCAGCCGCCGGCTCGACCGCGACCGGCTCGAGGTGATGGGCCGGATCTGGGAGATGGACGCGGTCCACAAGAGCGAGTCCACGTCGGACTACGGAAACATTGTCTCGCTCACCGAGTCGCCGCTGGTGGAGGGCCTGATCTGGGTCGGTACCGACGACGGCCTGATCCAGGTCACCGAGAACGGCGGCGACAGCTGGCGAGCGATCGAGCGCGTGCCGGGCGTGCCGGAGCGCACCTACGTCAGCGACCTCGAGGCGTCGCACTTCGACGAGGACACGGTCTACGCCACCTTCGACAACCACAAGATGGGCGACTTCACGCCCTATGTGGCGGTCAGCCGCGACCGCGGCCGCACCTGGGCGTCACTGCGCGGCGACCTGCCCGACCGTGAGGTGGCCTACAGCCTCATCCAGGACCACGTCGAGCCCGAGCTGCTCTTCCTCGGCACCGAGTTCGGGCTCTTCGTCACCTTCGACGAGGGTGAGCACTGGCACGGACTGAAGGGCGGCCTGCCCACCATCCAGGTCCGCGACCTCGACATCCAGCGGTCTTGGGAGGACCTCGCAGTGGCCAGCTTCGGCCGCGGCTTCTTCATCCTCGACGACTACAGCCCGCTGCGCGCAATGTCGGAGGCGCGGCTCGAGGACGAGGCGGCGATCCTGTTTCCGACCCGCACGGCGCTGCGCTACATCGAGCAGAACGACCGCATCCTCGACCGCGGCAACGGCTTCTGGACCGCTGACAACCCGCCCTTCGGCGCGGTCTTCACCTACTGGCTGCGCGACGGCCTGAAGACCCTGCAGGAGCTGCGCTCCGAGGCCGAGAAGAAGTCCCGCGAGGAGACGACGGAGACCCCACTCGCCACCGTGGCCGAGCTGCGCGAGGAGGACCTGGAGGTGGAGACGGCGGCCTTCGTCGTGATCCGCGACGGCGACGGCGAGGTCGTGCGCCGGGTGGAGGCCGACCGCACGAAGGGCCTCCACCGCGTGGCCTGGGACCTCAGGCGGCCGTCGGCGGCACCCACCGATCTGTCACCTCCCGAGGATCTGCCGCCGTGGGCCGAGCCGGAGCGGGGCCCGCTGGCCTCGCCGGGGACCTACTCGGCGACGCTCGAGGCGCGCGGAAGTGACGGCGAGTGGACCGCCCTCGCGGGCCCGGTCGGCTTCGAGGTCGAGGCACTGAAGCTGGCGACGCTGACCGCCGACGACGAGGCCGCTATGGCGCGTTTCCAGCAGGAGGTGCGCGAGCTACGGCGGCAGGTCCTCGGCGCCGCGAAGACCGCCACCGAGGTCGAGCAGCGACTCGAGCACCTGCGCCAGGCCCTAGTCGACACCCCAAGCGCCGATCCGTCCCTGACAGCGGAGCTCGAGGGGCTCAAGTCACGCTTCGACGACATCATGCTGGCGCTCGAGGGCAACCGCACCAAGGCCGAGCGCAACGTCTTCCAGCCGCCGTCCATCGTCGAGCGGGTGGAGCGAATCGCGGCCGACCAGTGGTACACCACGCAGGCCCCCACCACCACCCACCGCCAGGCCTTCGACTGGGCGGAGGCGGCGTTCGAGGCCGAGATGGAGAAGCTCGCGCAGCTGATCAACGGCCTCGGGGCCCTCGAGGCGAGGGCCGAGGCGGCAGGGGCGCCATGGACGCCGGGGCGGGTGCCGCAGCGGTAGCGCCGGAGAGCAGCCTTCGCATCATTCCCAATTCGTCCGCTCGGCATCCGAGCGGACGAATTGGGAAGATCGGAGATTCTCAAGTGGCGAAGCGTCCCTATCGGAAGGGGTCCGCCATCTGAATCGCGGCGAGGGCCCGCGCCACGGTGGGGTTCCCGGACAGGATGCGGTACTCGAGCATGCGCAGGACGGTGCGCAGATCCTTCCACTCGGACGCGAGGGGCTCTGGCCCGGCGAGGACCTGGCGGGCCTCCCGCAGGCTGGCAGCGATGTAGTCCGGGAGGTCCTTCTCGAGCAGCTCCTGCTCGAGCGCATGCACGATCTTCGCGAACTCGCCGCCGTCGAGCCACACGCCCTGGCAGCGCAGGCAGTAGTCGACCTCGATCCTGGTCTCGTCGTACTCGACGGCCGCCATGTCGATGTCGCATCGCGGGCAACGCAACGGGGTGACCGACACCTCGAAGCGGTCGCCGTGCTTCCAGATCTCGAAGTCCATCCACGCGAGGTCGGGATCGGCCTGGTCCTTGGCGAGCCGCAGCTCCTCCTCCTCGAACCACAGGCCGCCGCAGTCCGGGCAGGCCTCGAGCTGCACCTCGCCGAACATTCTCGAGCCCAGCTCGCTCTCGCACCGTGGACACTTCATCGTGCAATCCTCATCCGGATGATACGGGACCGGCGGTCGGGCGATCCGGCATCACGGCGGCCCGACGCAGTCAGCAAGCAGCGCCGCGTAGCGTTCGTCGGCGCTGCCGGTGAAGTCGACAATTTGAACCGCGATCCCATGGACACCTTCGCGCTCCGACTCCGCCCGCCGCACAACGACGGCGGTGCCCTTGACCGTCACGCCGTCGGTGACCTGCACGTTGAACGTGAGCTCGGTCCCGATTGCGACCTCGGCCGCGGTCTCGATCAGCATCCCCGAGGCCGAGACGTTGACGGTGCAACCGATGGTCTCCTTTCCGCCGCTCTTGACGAACGTGGTCAGGCGCGTCGTGCAGCGGACGGCGACACGCGGGGCCACGCTCAGGAGGTCTGCGACGTGGCGCTCGATGACCTCCTCGGCGGTCACAATCGAGAGCACTCGGTTGACGCCTCGCCCGATGAGCTCGGTCGCCGCCTCAACTGAGTCCGGAGCGGCCATCACGAGCACCGAGCTGTCGCAGCTCGCCGACGCGCGGTCGCGAAGACGATCGACGATCTCTTCCATGGTCATGTGATCGGGCTCGGCATCGAAGACCACGAGATCAAAACGCCGGTGGACGGCGAGATCGATCGCCTCCTCGAGGCCGGCGGTCCGCTTGATCTCGAGCCCGCGGCGTTCGAGCACAGGAGCGATGGCGATGAACGGACCACGGCCGATGCCGGCCAGCAGCACGCTCGACGGAGCGTCGCTCAAAGCCGCCCGCCGATCAGGTGGCGCACATACCTCGCCCGACGAGTTTCCACAGTGCGACAACTATACCGGAGTGTCCACGGGTCGAACACCCTCGAGGCTTGGGAAATCGGGAACACCCTTGGAATTTGATACTGTTTCCCGTGGTAGGAACATGCAGACGCTTCGCCTCGACGCCCGGCGGCTTCCGGACCTGACCCGACACCTGATGACGGTCGGGCAGGTGTGGGCGCCGGTGGAAAAGGGCCGGAACCGGTTCAATCTCGAGGTCATCGACGACCCGGCGCGGGCCCGGCCGGAAGTGCTTCGCACGGCAGTGCCATTCAAGAAGCTCCTGCTGCCGCCGCGGCTGACCATGATCTCGGGCGGCTTCGGCTGCACGGGCGAGGACGAGGCCTCCGCGCCGGCTGCTGGCCGTCAGATCCTCTTCGGCGCCCACGCCTGCGACGTCCACGCCCTCAAGATCCTCGACGTGCTCTACCTTTCCCACTACGTCGATCCCTACTACGCCGCGCGACGGGAGCGGCTGATGGTGGTGGAATACGGGTGCTGGCCGGACGAGCATTGCTTCTGTGAGTCGCTCGACACCTCGACTGCAGACGACGGCTTCGACCTCGCACTGACCCCGCTCGACGGGCGCTTCCTGGTCACGGTCGCGACCTCCGCCGCCGACGACGTGGTCCGGTCGGCGCCGGATCTGTTCGAGCCGGCCACCGAGGACGACATCCACGACTACCTCGAACGACTGCGTCGGCGGCGGGAGGCCTTCCGGCTGTCGCTCGATGTCTCCGATCTGCCCTACGTTCTCGAGCTGAAGAAGAACGACCCGGTGTGGGACGACCTCGCGCGCCGCTGCCTGTGCTGCGGGTCCTGCTCGGTGGTCTGCCCAACCTGCTCGTGCTTCAACGTTGCCGACCGCATCGAGGGGGACGGCAGCGCGACGCGAGTCCGCACCTGGGACTCCTGCCTCTACCCGGACTACGCGGTTGTGGCAGGCGGCCACAGCTTCCGCGCTGACCGCGGCGACCGGGTGCGCAACCGCTACTACCACAAACAGGAAGCCTTCGTGCGCGAGTTCGGGATGCCGTCGTGCGTTGGCTGCGGCCGCTGCATCGAGAACTGCCCGACCGGCATCCACGTGGTCGAGGTCTTCGACGCGGTGCGGGGGGCGTCGTGAAGCCCACGGGCCACGCCGCACGGCTGCGGATCCACGCGTCGCCGCGCGACCTCGCGACCGGTGCCAACCCCTACCTGCCGGCGCCGGCGAGGGTGCTGCGGACCACCGACCTGACGGCGGACACCCGCCTCTTCGAGCTGCGTTTCGAGGACGCTTCGCTCGCCGCATCCTTCGATTACCGACCCGGCCAGTTCGTCGAGGTGTCGGTGCTCGGGGTCGGCGAGGCGCCGTTCTCGCTGCCCTCCTCGCCCAACCGCCGCCGCAGCTTCGACCTCGGCATCCGGCGTGCCGGCGTCTTCACCGGCTACCTCTTCGACCAGGTCCGGGAGGGTGACACCGTCGGCGTCCGCGGCCCGCTCGGCAACGGCTTCCCGGTCGATGCCTTCCGCGGGCATGATTTGCTGCTGGTCGCCGGGGGCCTCGGAATGGTCCCGCTGAGGGGCCTGCTCCAATATCTGGTCGACAGCCGCGGGCAGTTCGGGCGGGTAGTGCTGCTCTACGGCTGCCGCCGGCCCGACCGGGTGCTTTTCCGCGACGAGCTCGAGCTGCTGCGGCGCCGCGGCGACGCCGATATCCGGCTCACGGTCGACGGCACCGACGGGCAGGAATGGGAGGACCGGCGCGGCTTCGTCACCGAGCTGATCGACGAGGTCCGGTTGGAACCGGCCAGCACCTTCGCGGTGGCCTGCGGGCCGCCGGTCTTCTACACGTACGTGCTCGAGAAGCTCGTAGCCGCGGGGCTCGGCAAGGACCGCATCTTCTTGAGCCTCGAGCGGCGCATGGAGTGCGGGGTCGGCAAGTGCGGGCACTGTGCCGTCGGCTACACCTTCACCTGCCTTCACGGCCCGGTCTTCAGCTACTGGGACGCGATCAACCTGCCGGAACTGATCCTCCCATGAGGCGCCGCACCCACCGCCCCTCGGTCGGGATCTTCGGCCTCACCGGCTGCGCCGGCGACCAGCTCCAGATCCTCAACTGCGAGGAGCACCTGCTGGAGCTGGCTCGTGATCTCCACATCGTCGACTGGGTGATGGCGAAGACCGACAACGACCACGGCTGCGCGCTCGACATCGCCTTCGTCGAGGGCGTGGTGGCGACCGAGCGCGACCTCGAGAGCCTGCGCGAGGTGCGCGAACGCGCTGAGACACTCATCGCTCTCGGCACCTGTGCTGTATGGGGCGGGCTGCCGGCGATGCGCAACCGCCTGCCCGGCGAGGTCGCCGTTCCGCGCGAAGGAGACGAAGCCTGGAACCCGCCGGACGAGGCGCGGCCGGCCACCGACTTCGTGCCCTTCGAGTTCAGCCTGCCTGGCTGCCCCATCGAGCGCAGCGAATTCCTCGCCCTGGTCCGCGCCCTGCTCGCCGGCACCACCCCGGAGCTGCCGCGGGTGCCGGTGTGCTGGGAGTGCAAGACCCGCGAGCTGGAGTGCCGAGTCATCGCCCGAGGCGAGGTCTGCTGCGGCGCCATGACCCGCGGCGGCTGCGGCGCGCGTTGTCCCGGCCACGCGGTCGCGTGCGCCGGCTGCCGCGGTCCAGTGGAGGAACCGCACTACGATGCGAATGTCAGCATGTTCACCGGACGGGGTCTCACCTGGCGGGACATCGCGGCCAGGATGCGGATGTTCTCGGCGCCGGTGTGGATGACGCTGGGCCTCGAAGACGAGGCGAAGAAGGACCGCGATGGTTGAGACCATCACGATTCCACACCTCGGCCGCGTCGAGGGCCACGGCGGCATCCACGTCACGATCGCCGACGGCGCCGTGACCGACGTCGACATGGACATCCACGAGGGCAGCCGCTACTACGAACAGCTCCTGGTCGGCAAGAACCACCGCGACGTCCAGGGCATCATCACCCGGGTCTGTGCGATCTGCTCGGCCGACCACACGGTCGCCGCGCTCGAGGCCCTCGAGCAGGCGCTCGGCGTCGAGGTCTCGACCCGCGCGCGGCTGCTGCGCGGCCTACTGCTGCGGGGCGCGGCCATCGAGTCGCACGCCCTGCACGTCTTCGCCCTCGCCCTGCCCGACTTCCTCGGCTTCGATTCGGTGATGGCGATGGCGGGCCGGTACCCAAGCGAGGTCGCTTTCGCCCTCGAGCTCAAACAGCTCGGCAACCGGCTGCAGACCGTGATCGGCGGGCGCGCGGTCCACCCCATCAACACCCTCGTCGGCGGCTTCGGAACCATGCCGTCCCGGTCCGACGTCGCGGTCCTGCGCAGCAACCTCGACGCCGTCCTGGAACCGCTGTCGAGAACCGTGGACCTAATGGCATCCATCGAGGTCCCTGTCTGGGCGGAGCATCCGACCCTGTTCGTCGCGCTGCGCCCCCATGGCGAAGGCTTCGGCTTCCGCGGTGAGGTGCTGTGCACATCAAAAGGCGCTGAGCACCCGGTCGCCGCCTACCACGAGGCGGTGCGCGAGTTCACCGTCGAGCACTCCACCGCCCGCCACGCCGCGCTCGCCTCGGGCGAGACCTACATGGTCGGCTCGCTGGCGCGCCTCGCGCTTTGGGGCGACCGCCTCGAGGGCGCCGCGGCGGCCGCCCGCGACCGTCTGTTCCCCGCGGGCATCCCCGACAACGTCCTCCTCAACACCCGCGCGCAGCTGGTGGAGATCGTCTACAGCGTCGACTCGGCCATCGAGCTCTGCGACGGCTACCTCGAGACGCCCGAGATTGAGGCCGAGTTGCGCGAGATCGAGGTTCGACGGGGCCGCGGCGTCAGCGCCATCGAGGCGCCGCGCGGAACCCTGGTCCACGACTACGAGCTCGACGACGACGGCATCGTGACAGCCGCCAACATCATCACGCCGACGGCCCAGAACCTGGCCAATGTGGAGCGCGACCTGCGGGAGGCCGGCAAGCGGCTGCAGCGGCGAGGCCACGGTTCGGAGGCCGAGCTGAAGCACGCCTTCGAGATGCTGGCGCGCGCCTACGACCCCTGCATCTCGTGCTCGGTGCACGTGGCTTGCGTCGCTCCCGACCACTTGCCGGCGACGGAGTCCCGCGCCGCGCGCGGTGCGGCCGTCCAGAGGGCGCTTGTCCTCGGCCTCGGCAACCCGGCGGCGGACGGCGACGGGGTCGGCCATGGGGTGATCCGACGGCTGGCAGAAGCGCCGCACGACCCCTCGGTCCGGCTGCACGCCGTCGACGGCGACCTCCTCGGCCTCGCCGAGATCTGGCGGGGCGAGGAGGAGATCTGGCTCGTGGACGCCGTCGCGACAGGCCGGCCACCGGGCTCGCTGGTGGTCGTCGATAACGACCTGCTGCTGCGCCCGCGGGGCGAGGGCGCCGGGTCCGCCCACCACATCGACCTCGGCGAGAGCCTGAAGTGGCTCCTCCACGCCCGCCCCGAGCTGCGATCGGTGCGCTTCCGGCTCTACGGCGTCGAGATTGGGGGGGTCGATCCGAATGCCGATGAGGCCGCGAAGATTGCCGAGGGTACCCGCCGCCTGGCCGAACTGCTGTCAGGAGCTGCAGCTACTTCTTCTTGAAGACTGCCCGCCAGCCGGTGGCGTGGGGGACCGGGCGCAGCCGCGGCGGTGCACCTCGCGAGCACTCGTGGGCCGGCTCGATCACATACACCAACTCGGGGTCGATGCTCCGCGCCCGCTGCAGCATCTGCTGGGTGCGGCGCCTCGGCACCACCGCGTAGATCAGCATCAGGGGCCCCTCGCCGCCTTCGCCTTCGAAGACCGTCGCGTCGAGGCCGAACTCGCGGATCTCGTCGGCGATCGCCTCGCCGCGGTCGGCCGACATGATGCGGACGATCGAGGTTCCCATCGCCAGCCGCCGCTCCACCAGGATGCCGACCGCGTTGCCGGCCGCGAAACCGCCGGCGAAGGCGAGTGCGAGGAACAGGCTCTCATTGATGCGGTTGATCACCTGGCTGACCGCCAGCACCCAGATCAGGACCTCGAAGAAGCCGAGCGCCACCGCCAGCGAGAGGTACCCTTTGACGATCGCGACCGTTCGCACCGTGCCGAGGGTCACGTCGCAGATCCTGAGCACGAAGATGGTGATGCACAGCAGCCAGACCGGGATCGAGGCCACCCACTCGATCATGCCCCGCTCCGGTTTCTCTTGATGACCATCACGGTCATGTCGTCCTCGATCGTGGCCCCCGACACCGCGGCGTCCCGGACCGCCTCGAAGATCTCCTTGGCGGGTCGCAGCTTGTTGGACCTCAGGACCCCCTCGAGCACGTCCGGCACGAAGTCGCGGCCCTCGGCCGTGACAAGCTCGCCGAGGCCGTCGGTGAAGAGGACGAGGCAATCGCCGTCCCCGAGCAAATTGACCTCGTTGACGGTGTAGCGGGGCTTGTAGCCGAGCGGGCTGAGGATCCGCGACGAGTCCACGTCGCCCTCCGATGGGATCAGACCGAGCGGCGAGAACGACACCAGCCGCCCCTTCGAGATGGTGACGAAGCGGTCGAACTCTGCCGAGAACACCAGCGGCAGCGGGCTGCCGGCCGCCAGGAACCGGAACCTGCCGGAGCTCGAGATCTCGCCATACAGGAGGGTGATGTACTTCTCGAACGACAGCGAGTTGTAGAAGCGCGTGTTGAGGTTCTCGAACAGGGACGTGGTCACCTCGCCGTAGCGGTCAAGCTCGTAAAGCACTC
This sequence comes from uncultured Thermoanaerobaculia bacterium, assembly GCA_964609835.1. Taxonomy (GTDB): domain Bacteria; phylum Acidobacteriota; class Thermoanaerobaculia; order Thermoanaerobaculales; family Sulfomarinibacteraceae; genus Sulfomarinibacter. The sequence goes on along the minus strand of CAZSTH010000062.1, from coordinate 10,799 downwards.
CGGTCAGGAAGGCCTGGTGGAGCATCGCCGCCGCGACCGCATCGGTGATCCGGTGGCCGGAGACGTCGGCCACCAGGACGCCGATACGACGGCGGTTCTCCTCCAGCCTGGCGGCGACCTCGTGGCGCCCTGCCTCGGTTGCCTCGCGGATCCTGCGATCGAGGTCGTACCGCCGCTCGAAGTCGACGTGGATGATGTGGTCACCGCCGGCCGCCTGGTTGAGGAACACCGAGTCGCCGTAGATCTCCACCTCGCCGATCCGCTGCTCGAGCTGGGGAGGACGGATCAGGAGGATGATGCGGACGAAGTTCTCGATCTCGGGGCAGCAGATCCCCGCCCCATCCCTGGTTGCTGATCGATCACTGGCTGACATCGCCCCCCCGTCCCCGCGACGGACCGGGTCGGCTCCGCGGCCGAGCACCGGGTACCCTCAGCCGGGCATACTGCCGTATATTCGGGAGTAATTCAACGGCCCGGGAGCCACGGTCTTTCGATCCGTCCCGGTCTGGCGAAGGGGGGCCTCCGATGGCCGAGACGATCTGGACGTTCGAGCGCGGCGAAGGACCGGTGGTGGCGACTGCCATCCACGACGGCCACGCCGTCCGGCCCGAGGCGCTGCAGCTGATGGTGATCTCGGAATCGGCACGACTGCGGGAGGAGGATCCCTACACCGGGTCGTGGACAACGGTCGCCCCGACCCGGGTGGTGGCGCTGCGCTCCCGCTTCGAAATCGACCTCAACCGCCCGCGCGACGAGGCCGTCTACCGCACCCCGGACGATGCCTGGGGGCTCGAGGTGTGGCGGGAGCCTCCGCCGGCCGAGGTGATCTCCCACTCCCTCGAAAATTACGACGCCTTCTACCGCGAGATGAGGAGTCTCTTCAGCACGCTCGAGGCGCGCCACGGCAAGTTCCTCGTCCTCGACCTTCACAGCTACAACCACCGACGTGACGGTCCGGCCGGTCCACCGGCCGACCCCGCCCTCAATCCCCAGGTCAACATCGGGACCGGGAGGATGCCCGACCGCGGCCGCTGGGCGCCGCTCATCGACCGTTTTTCGGACCGGCTGGCGACATTCGACTTTCCGGGCGGTGCCCTCGATGTACGCGAGAACGTCAAGTTCGAGGGCGGCGCGTTCGCGGTCTGGACCAACCAGCGCTTCCCGCAGTCGGCGTGCTTGCTGTCGATCGAGGTCAAGAAGTTCTTCATGAACGAGTGGACCGGCGTCGCCGACCCGGTTCTGCTGGCGGCGATCGGGGCCGCGCTGCAGTGGGCTGTCGATGCCGCGGTCGAGGAGCTGCACCGGCGATGACCGCGAGACGGTCCGTGACCACCAGCGATCGCTTGGTACGAACGATTCGATCGCCTCGCGGATCAACGCTCTCCTCCAGCACGAGGTCGGGACCCACGCCCTCACCTACCACAACGGCCGGGCCCAGAAGCTTCGCCACCTCGGCGACCTCGCGACGAAACCCGGTGAGATATGCGGGTGAGCCGGTCACGCCTGCGGTTGCTGGCGGGCCGGGTGGCGGCGGCGAAGTGCCTCATCGACGGCGCCTCCTTCGTCGACACCTTCCGCGAGCTGCAACGGGGATGGGGTTACCTCAGCAGGACCGCGTTCACGATAACGGTCCGGACCCACCGCAGCGGCGGCCTGACCAAGGATGCGTTCTACCTGCGGGGTGTGCAGCAGATCCTCGACCACGTCGGAACGGGATGGGCGATCGAACCGCTGTTGATTGGCAAGGTTGCCGCCGAGCACATCTCGATCGAGCACGAGCTGATGTGGCGCGGCGTGCTCGTGGAGCCACCGCTCGTCCCGCGCTAACTGGCGAGGCCCGACGGCATCGAAATGTCGACGCTGTGACACCGGAACACCAGCGGCGCAGCGCTCCGCGGGATTTTTACGTCGGTCCGGGAATCTCGCCGGTGAGGCAGTCGTATCATTATCGTGCCGGGTGCCGCGGGGCACCGAATGAGATCGCAACCTGACGCTGAAATAGCCGTCAGTTCAAACAGGTTCACCAGCCGTTTTGGGGCCGCCGGGGCGGACGGCGAGCGCCGGGGAGACGACATGAACGCGATCACGTTGGAACAGCGCCAGCGAGTCTCGAAGCTCGAGGCGGAGCTCGCCAACTTCCGATCCATGATGGAGTACGTCAATTCGATCCCCGACGAGGTCGGCCTCTCAAACATCGAGGTCTTCGGCCAGCCCTTTCCGCTGAACGGGATCCTCGGCGGCGACCACATCATCCTGCTCGACTTCGCCCGCAGGTACAACCTCGACGCACGCATCGAGAAGGCGTTGGACCACGGCCGCCCCGACGTCGCCGAGCGCCTCGAGGCCTGCAAGAGCCGGGTGGGTGTGCTGCTCGCCGACTCGTGCGGCCACGACATGACCGACGCCCTTCTCACCGCCATGCTCCACCAGGCGTTCCTGACCGGTGTGCTGTACGAGTTGGAGACCGCGGGCCACGTGACAGCGAAGCTGTTCGAGGTCCTCAACACCCGCTTCGCCCGCTCCTCGAGCATCAACAAGTTCATCACCATGGTCTACGGCGAGATCAACCAGGACGGGACCTTCCGCTTCATCTCCGCCGGCCACCCCAAGCCGCTCGTGTACTCCGCCGAGTACGACCGCCTGGTCGACATCGATCCCGAGCACACCCGGAACTTCCTCCCGGTCGGGCTGTTCCCAACTCGCGACGACATTGACGAGGCGCCGGCCTGCGTACCGCTGCCCTCGAAGGAGCGGTACGCGGTCAACGAGGTCAGCCTAATGGGCGTCGGCGACATCCTGCTGCTGCAGACCGACGGCCTCTACGAGCACGCCGATGGTGACCGGTGCTACACGCCCGATCTCCTCGAGCGCGCCATCCGCGAGGTCAAGGAGCTGCCGCCGCACCGGATCGTGCCCGCCATCTACGAGGACATGGTGCGCTTCGCACCGCCGCAGGACGACACCAGCCTGGTGGTCATCAAGAAGACCGCGTGACGGCGCGCGGCGACCCGCGCCGCGGCCTCGGCGCCGCCCAACCTCGCAAAAGTCTGGGGCCGGTCCGGAAGAGATCGCAGACACCTGTGGCGGATCGCTTTCGCTTCGGTGGCGCGGGCGTCTCGCCTGCACCTCACCACGACCCGACGTCCTCGCGTGGGCCGGAGGCCCGCGCCGGAGGCAGTCAACGGTGGCGGAGGCGGTGACGGTGGCGGTGGCGGTCGACGGTGGCGGTCGACGGTGGCGGTCGACGGTGGCGGAGGCGGTGACGGTGACGGTGACGGTGACGGTCGGCGGTCGCGGCCTACGGTCGCGGCCCACGGTCGCGGACGCGGTCACGGTCGCGGTCGCGGATCGCGGACGCGGTCGCGGATCGCGGTCGCGGTCGCGGATCGCGGACGCGGTCGCGGCCCACGGTCGCGGTCGCGGATCGCGGACGCGGTCGCGGCCCACGGTCGCGGTCGCGGATCGCGGTCGCGGATCGCGGACGCGGTCTGCGGTTCACGGTCGCGGACGCGTTCACCGTCCACGGGCGCGGCCACGGTCGCGGCCCACGGTCGCGGTCGCGGATCGCGGACGCGGATCGCGGACGCGGTCTGCGGTTCACGGTCGCGGTCTGCGGTTCACGGTCGCGGTGGCGGTGGCGGTCACAGTCCGGCACGGCACGACAGCTCGCCACGGTCTGCCGATTTCGATAGTCTCGGGGCCCTGGGGGTCGACATGAGCGACGACAACACCTACGATCTGATCTTCGCACCGTATCCCGCCGAGCTCGCCGATGCGGTCAGCGCCCGCCTCGCAGAAGGGTGGAAACTCTTCGGGGCACCCTTCACCAACGGCCAGGACTTCTTCCAAGCGGTGGTGCGAGGCAACCCGGACGACAAGCGTCTCCGTCGAACCTCGCCTGACGGCAAGCCGGTCTGATATCAGGCCTTGCCGGGATCGGTCGAGCGGCCGCGCGGTCACCCGCCGTTCGGAGCCCGAAAACGTGCTTCGAGCGTCTTGCCTCCGGGGAGAAATTGGTGCAGTATCCGCGCAGGATTGATTCCTGTGGAGGATGAAATGGCGGCACGACGGTCGACTCTGTGGTGTGGCTTCCTCGAGGCCGGTGAGAAGGGCAGCCCAGTGGTGCGCGACCAGTCGCTGGACACCGGCAACCCGGCAACAGTCTACCTCTTCAACTTCATCAGGGGGCGGATCCTGGAGTATCGCCGAGACATCGTCGAGCCCAAGCTTCGGGAGCTGCGGCCGGACGAACTGGCAATGGTACACTCCATGCGCTCAGCCTTCGAAACGGCGCGAGCGGAATTCCAACCTCGCAGCGGATTCCGGCCGACGTCGCTGCCCCGTCGGCGCAAGCAGGCGGCGATGGGCGAGTTCGACGGCCCGGAGATCGGCTTCGATCCCGACGGTCCGATGCTGCTCGACGACGAGCCGCGAATGGTGTTCGAGGACAGCGACCTCTGAGAAGACGTGCGAGACCGATCGACGACAGGAGAGCCCATGTTGACAGCCGAGGACATCCTCGCGGAAAAGGGAAACGTCACGATCGCCGTGGCGCGTGACTGCAAGATCGCCGACGCGATCAGTTTGATGAACGAGCACCGGATCGGAGCCATCCTCGTCGAAGAAGACGGCAAGATGGTCGGTATCTGGACCGAGCGGGACTACCTCCGCAACAGCGGCGATCCCGATTTCGATCCCGCGCAGGCAAAGATCGGCCAGTACATGACCTCGCCCCTGCACTTCGCGCCCTCCGACGCGTCGGTGACCCGTCTGGAGGAGATGTTCCTGGGGCTCTACCTGCGCCACCTTCCGGTGCAGAAGGATGGCACATTCATCGGCATGGTCTCCATCGGCGACGTGCTCCGCGCGAACCTGCTGGTCAAGGACCGGCAGATCAGGGAGCTCAACTCCATCGCCAGCTGGCAGTACTACGAAAACTGGGGTTGGGACCGCAACAAACGCTGACCGCGGGTGGGCCTCGCCCGCACCTGCAGCCGACGGTCCGCTCCAGGGAGGGGTAGACTGCTTCGCCGAAGGAGGGACCATGAAGTCACGCCAGCTGCTGACCGTCGTACTCGTGCCGCTCGCTCTGCTCGCCACTGCGTGCGGACGGGCGCCCACCGAGTCCCCGGCGCCGCATCCGTTGGATCCCGTGGTCGAGGCGCGCGGCCTCGCCCAGAGCCTGCTCCTGGTCGACACCCACATCGATCTGCCCTACCGGCTGCACAAGAACGAGGAGAACGTGGCCTCCCGCACCGAAGGCGGCCACTTCGACGCCGTCCGTGCCGCCGAAGGCGGGCTCGACGCGGCCTTCATGTCGATCTACGTGCCGCCCTCCTACCAAAAGAGCGGTGGGGCGCGCGAGCTGGCGGACGAGCTGATAGATCTCGTGGAGGGGCTCGTGAGGGACGCGCCGGGGACCTTCGCGCTCGCTCGCTCGGTGGCTGACGTGCGCAGCAACTTCGAGGGCGACCTGCTCTCCCTTCCGATGGGGATCGAGAACGGCGGCGCGATCGAGGACGATCTCGGGCTGCTGCGGCACTTCTACGACCGCGGCGTCCGCTATATCACGCTGACGCACTCCGAGCCCAACCTGATCTGCGATTCCTCGTACTCGGACGAGCGGCGGTGGAACGGCCTCAGCCCGTTCGGCCGCGAGGTGGTGGCGGAGATGAACCGGCTCGGCATCATGGTCGACGTCTCCCACATCACCGACGACGCCTTCTCCCAGGTCATCGAGCTCACAACCGCACCGGCCATCGCCTCCCACTCCAGCTGCCGCGCGTTCACGCCGGGGTTCGAGCGCAACATGAGCGATGACATGATTCGGGCGCTCGCCGACAACGGCGGGGTGATCCAGATCGCTTTTGCGCCGGGCTTCCTGACGGTGGAGGCGCGCGAGCAGTCCCGGGAGCTGTGGTCGGCCATGCGCAGGTTCATGAGAGACCACAACGTGGCCATGGGCAGCCCGGAGTTCGAGCGGGAGCTCGACCGCTTTTACCAGGAGAACCCAAGGGTCGTGACCACGGTCGCGAACGTCGCCGACCACATCGACCACGTCGTCGAGCTGGTGGGCATCGAGCACGTCGGCATCGGCTCCGACTTCGACGGCATCACCGACACTCCGGAGGGGCTCGAGGACGTCTCGGCCTTTCCCAACCTGCTCGAGGAGCTGCTGCGGCGCGGCTACAGCACGGACGACCTGCGCCTGATCTGCGGCGAAAACCTGCTGCGCGTCTGGTCCGAGGTCGAGCGCGTCGCCGCGGACGCCCAGCGGCCGGCCGGATGAAATAGGCGGGCAGCCGGCGCCGTTGCCGGTGCGCGGAGGTTCACAACATGATCTCTCGAGACGCTCTACTGACAATTTTCGCCGTCGCCGCGGTCGCCTGCGCCGCCGACAGCCCCCCGGCCACCGACAGCGCACCAGCGGAAGCACCGCCCGCCGCAGCCGCGGCATCGGGCCCCGGGGCCCTCGACCTCGGTTCGGCCGCGATCGATCCGCCGACCGCCTGGAGCTTCCGCCAGCCGTCGTCATCGATGCGCCTCGCCGAGGCCGAGGTGCCCGGGCCCGGCGGCCCCGCGCTGCTCACAGTCTTCTTCTTCGGTCCCGGCGGCGGCGGCGTCGTCGAGGCCAACATCGAGCGCTGGATTGGTCAGGTCGAGGCAACGCCGGGGAGCGGGCCCGCCCGCGGCAGTTTCGAGGCGGGTCCCTTCATGGTCACCACCGTGACCGTCGATGGCACCCTGCTGCCGAGCCGGATGAGCGGCGGCCCAAGCGAGCCCATTCCCGGGTCGCGTCTGATGGGAGCGGTCATCGAAGGGCCCGGCGGACCGTGGTTCTTCAAGCTCACCGGACCGGCCGACACGGTGGCGGCGGCGGCCGCCGACCTCGAGGCAATGCTCCGCTCGGTGCGGGCGACGTAGCCCCAGACCGCCACCGGGCCAGGCCGACGGCGGATGCCGCCGTTCCGCTGCTGCCGCTACTCCACCTCGGTCATGAACCGGACCGTGTCCCAGACAACGCCGTCCGAGCTGGCGGCCTGCAGGGCCTCGGGCGACTGCATGAAGTCCATCAGCGCGTCCATGTCGGCCACCTGTAGGATCAAGCCCACCCGCGTCGGATCGTCAGGGCTGGTGAAGGTGCGGACGCTCGCGACACCGTGCTGCCGGAAGAGCTCTTCGCGGCTGCCGGGTCCGATCCAGGCCGCAGCCCAGGCCTCCTGATCCTCCACCTCGTGGGTCACCGTCACCGTGGTCAGATCGGGAGCCCGATCCTCGTTCCAGATATCGTTGACCATCCTCCACTCGCCGTCGGTCTTCTGCCACAGCTCGACAAACTTGCCGGTGCCGACGATGGTGCCGTCAGCGGTCGACACCGCGTAGGTGCCCAGGTTGTAGGCCAGGTCGCCGGCCTGCATCGACTCGACGCTGGTCAGCGTGCCGCCAAGCCCGTCGTCGATCATGGCACCGAAGACCGCGCGCACCGCGTCGCGACCCTCCATCATCGACTCTCCAGGCGGGAGAAGCCGGCAGTCCTCGGCGTAGAGCCCGGCCAGCGTGTCGATGTCACCGGCGTTGAGGGCGGCCTCCCACCTCTCCGACATGGCCGGCACCTCGGTGCTGATCTGCGCTCCCTGAGGCGCCGCACACGCGGCGGCCGCTGCGCACAGAATGAAGACTCCCAGTGACCTGAATCGCATGACATCCTCCATGACGGCCCGGGTCCGATCCGCAACCGGGCGCTCGTTCGTTTCAGTGATTGAGACTCTGTACCTCAGTACACTAGGACCTCATTCGAGTTCTGTCAAGCTCGGTCGTCGTGACGGCGGCCGGTCGATCTCGCAGCGACCGGCTCTGGAGCACCGCACCGCGCGCCCCTGGCGCCGCCTCCTCATGAATCATGCGGACTGGGCGGTGCGTGACACCGCGTACAAGAAGTCACAAAGGTCGAGCACCGGATCGTTGCGTTCGAGAGCGGAGCCGGCGAAGAAAAAGTCGCCGGCGGTGCCGGAATGTTCGCCGCGGTGGCCGAGGTTGGGCCACCAGGCCCCGCGCGCACGACAACAGGAGCATCCCCGATGACCTCTCACGGTTCGCCGCCGGGCGACAACGACGCCACGATCTCATCCGCGGACACACCGGCCGCGGACGGCGACACTACCATCTCCCGCCCCGACCACGTGGCTCCTAGAGCCTCCGCAGGCCCGACCGTCGACTCGATCTCGGGCTACCGCATCATCGGCACACTCGGGCAGGGCGGCATGGGAACGGTATGGGAGGCGGAGCAGCAGCGGCCACGGCGGCGGGTGGCACTCAAGGTGATGCGGCGCGACCACCTCGTGGACGAGTTCCACCAGCGGATGTTCCAGCGCGAGGCGGAGGTGCTGGCCCGCCTCAAACACCCCAACATCGCCGCCATCTACGCCAGCGGCCACACCGATGACGGGCACGACTTCTTCGCGATGGAACTGGTGGCGGGCCCCACCCTCCGCGATTGGCTCGGGGCGCGTCCCGACCGGCTCGACAACTCCGAGCTAAAGCTCAGGCTGCGCCTCTTCCTCCAGATCTGCGACGCCGTCCACTACGCCCACCAGCGAGGGGTCATCCACCGCGACCTCAAGCCGGGAAACATCATCGTCGCCGACGACGACGGCTCCTCCGAGCAGCATGTTTCGCACCAGAGGCTGCCGGCGGTGAAGGTCCTCGACTTCGGCCTCGCCCGCATCACCGACGCCGACGTCGCCGTCACCACAGTTTCCGAGATCGGAATGATCAAGGGCACCCTCCAGTACATGAGCCCCGAACAGGCCCGCGGCGAGATCGATGCGATCGACACCCGCACCGACGTCTACGCACTCGGCGTCCTGCTGTACGAGCTCCTGGCGGCGAGGCGGCCCTACGAGGTGACCTCGACCTCCATCGCCGAGGCCGTCAGGCTCATCTGCGAGCAACGTCCGACGCCGCTACGCCAGGCTGTTGGCGGCCCGCACCGCCTCGACGCCGACCTCGAGACCATCGTCGGCAAGGCGCTCGAGAAGGAGGCCGATCGGCGCTACGCCTCGGTCGCGGCGCTTTCCGACGACCTTCAGCGCTACCTCGCGTCGCAGCCGATCGATGCGCGCCCGCCGAGCACGCTGTATCAGCTGCGTAAATTCGCCGCCCGCAACCGGGCCCTGGTCGCCGGCGCGGCGGCAGCGGTACTCCTGTTGGCGGCCTTCGCCGCCACCATGGCCGTGCAGGCGGAGCGCATCCGGCGCGAGGCCGAGCGCGCCAACCGCGAGGCCGCCAACGCGCGCCAGGTGTCGGAGTTCCTGATCCACCTCTTCGATCGCTCGGACCCAACCCTGGCGCGCGGCGACGAGCTGACGGCCCGTGAGATCCTAGACGCCGGTGCCGACCGTATCGAAACCCTCGGTGACCAGCCGCTGACCCAGGCCGCCTTCATGGAAACCATGGGCCGGGTCTTCAACGTGCTGGGCGAGTTCGATCGTGCCGAGCCGCTGCTCGAGGCCGCGGTGGCGATTCACGGGAGATCCGGCAGCGACCAGCGCCTGCGGCTCGCCCAGAGCCTCCACCACTGGGCGTCTCTGCTCGACAACCTCGGGCGCTACCTGGAGGCCGAAGACCCGATCCGGCGCGCGCTCGAGATCAGGAAGGGAGAGCTCGGCGAGAGCCCGGAGGTCTGCCAAAGCCTCAACGTCCTCGGCAACGTACTGTGGCACCAGGGACGCCTCGACGAGGCCGAGGAGGTCCACCGCCGCGCGCTCGAGATCCGTGAGCGGATCCTGCCGCCGGACCACACGGACATCGCACAGAGCCTCCACAATCTCGGTGCGATGCTGTATTTCGACGGCGATTTGGCGGCCGCCGAGCGCATGTGGCGACGCTCGGCCGAGATCGAGGAGGCTGCGGGAGGACCCGACAACTGGAACCTCGCAACCAGCCTCCACACCCTCGCCATCGCCGTCAGCGATCAGGGCCGCCTCGACGAGGCTCTCGATCTCGAGATGCGGTCGTTGGCGATCCGCGAGAAGGTCCTGGGACCTGACCATCCACACGTAGCTCTCAGCCTCACCACCCTCGGCAACATCTACCGCGAGCTCGGGCGCGGCACAGAGGCCGAGCCCCTGATCCGCCGAGCAGTAGAGGTGGCGTCCGCCGCCCACGGCGAGGACTACCCGGAGGTCTTCTGGATGCGGACGAGCCTGGCCCGCACCCTGATCGCGCTCGAGCGCTGGGACGACGCCGAGCGCGAGCTCACAGACCAGCTCGCCGATCTGGAGACGGCTGGCGTGGCCAGCGAGCTGCCACCGTGTCTCGAGGCCCTCGGCCTTCTCTACACCCGCATCGGGCAGTTCGCCGAAGCGGAACGCAGCTACCTCCGGGCGATCGCCTTAACCGAAGAGGAGTCGCCCGGCAACCCCAACGCCGGCCGCCTTCTGGCGGGCCTGGCGAGATCGTATCGCGACGCCGGACGCACCGACGAGGCCATCGCAGCGTTTCGCCGCAGCGCCGAGCTGATGCGGGACGGCTGGGGCGACGAGGACGCGGACTATCTCGATGCGGCCCGCGACCTCGCGAAGCTGGAGCGCCGGATCGGAAGCTGACCCGCTTCGCATCCGTCGTCCGCGGCCGGGATCCGCCTGTCACAGCGCGACCGTGGGCGAAGCCGGAACGGCGGTTAGCGGTGACGGTGGCGGTGGCGGTCAGCGGTGGCGGGCGACGGTGGCGGGCGACGGTGGCCGTGGCGGGCGACGGTGGCCGTGGCGGGCGACGGTGGCCGTGGCGGGCGACGGTGG
>CAZSTH010000061.1:21813-22101 GCA_964609835.1 uncultured Thermoanaerobaculia bacterium | reverse complement strand
CGTCCCACCGGCTATCACTCGCTCCAGAACAACCCGGAGGTGATCAGGCCACCGCCGACCGCCGACCGCGTCCGTGGACCGCCACCGTCCACCGCCACGGCCACCGCCACCGCCACCGCTGACCGCCACCGCCACTGTCACCGCGACCCGCGACCGGGGCCGCGACCGCCGCCCGCCACCGTCTACCGCCTCCGTCACCGTCACCGCGACCGCCACCGTTACCGCCACCGCGGACCGCCACCGCGGACCGCCACCGCGGACCGCCACCGCGGACCGCCACCGCGGACC
>CAZSTH010000061.1:0-21713 GCA_964609835.1 uncultured Thermoanaerobaculia bacterium | reverse complement strand
GCCACCGGGACCGCCACCGCGGACCGCCACCGGGGCCGCGACCGTGGACCGCGATCCGCGACCGCGACCGCGACCGCGACCGCGACCGTGAACCGCATCCGTGGACCGCGACCGCGATCCGCGACCGCGACCGTGATCCGCGACCGTCACCGCCACCGCCGACCGCCACCGATCACCGCCACTGCCACCGCCACCGTTCACGGGCGTGGACGCGGAGACCGGTGGAATCCGATCATCGCCTCACCGGCCCAGGCTCTCCTCCGTGCTACCGTTTCCCGAGCGAGCTTGAGGGTGGCGGTGGTGACCTTCGACACGCGTGTGACGGTTGGGAAGCGGCGGGTCGAGGGGGAATCCGGAGGTCGGCAGCGGCGTTGACCGTGGCGGATGGGGTTGATCGATGTCGATTCGAAACAACAGCTTAGGACTTGTCGGAGTATTGGCGTTGGCGTCCCTGGCCCAGCCCGTGGCTGCTCAGCTGGCTGACCAGGTGCCGGCGGAGCTCGAGGCGGTCGGTGTCGAAGAGCACCTCGGCGCCAAGCTGCCGATGGACGCACGTTTCCGCGACGAATCGGGTGAGTGGGTGGAGCTGGGCGACCTCCTCCGCGGCGACGTGCCGGTGATCCTGACCTTGAACTACTACCGCTGCCCGATGCTGTGCGGGCTCATGCTCAACGGCCTGGTCGACGGTCTCGAGGATCTCCAGTGGTCGCCCGGAGAGCAGTTCGAGATGGTGACCATCAGCATCAACCCCATGGAGACGCCGGAGCTGGCTCTGTCCAAGAAGCAGAACTACCTCAAACGCCTGCAGCGGCCGACGGCCGGCGAAGGCTGGCACTTCCTGACCGGCTACGAGCGGGATATCGATCGCGTCGCTGAGGCGGTCGGTTTCTCATACACCTATGATCCCAAGTCCAAGGAGTACGCCCACGCGGCGGCGATCATGGTGATCACCCCCGACGCCAGGGTGGCGCGCTACCTCTATGGCATCGAGTACCCCGCAAAGCGGCTCAAACTCGCGCTGTTGGAGGCGGCGGAGGGCACCATCGGCTCGCCGCTCGACCAGCTGATCCTCTACTGCTACCACTACGACCCGACGAATCGACGCTACTCGCCGGTGGCCATGAACATCATGAGGGTCGGCGGAACGGCGACCGCCTTGGTACTGGGAATCTCGCTGGGAGCCCTCTGGTTCCGTGAGTGGCGCCGGAAGCGCACGACCGAGCGAAAAGGGGACACGGCTGGATGACAGCGTTGCACATCTTTGCCGCCTTGAGCACACTCAGCGCCTTCGCCCCGGATCCGGAGAAGGGTTCGTTCTGGATGCCGCCTCAGGTGTCGACGGTCGCGCAGGGGGTGGACTGGCTCTTCAACCTCATCCTCGCGATCTCGGTCTTCTTCTTTGTCCTGATCGTGGCCGCGATGGTCCTGTTCGTGGTCAAGTATCGCCACCGCGAGGGAGTGAAGGCCGGCGACTCACCGAGCCACAACCTGCCGCTCGAGCTGACCTGGACGGGCATTCCGGTCGTGATCGTGATCATCATTTTCTTCTTCGGATTTCGCGGCTTCCTCGACATGGCGACGCCACCGGCCAACGCCTACGAGATCCTGGTCGAGGGTCAGAAGTGGACCTGGAGCTTCACCTATCCGAACGGTTATGTCGACCAGAATCTCCACGTTCCGGTCAACCGCCCGATCCAGCTCGTGATGTCGTCGGCGGATGTGATCCACAGCCTCTATGTTCCGGCGTTCCGCATCAAGATGGACGTGGTGCCGGGGCGCTACTCGAAAGCCTGGTTCGAGGCGACGGCGCCTGGTGAGTACGACCTGTTTTGCACCGAGTACTGCGGTACCAGTCACTCGGACATGCTGGCGCACGTCATCGTCCACCCGCCGGGTGAGTTCGAGCAGTGGCTCGACCAGGCCTCCAACTTCCTGGAGACCATGTCGCCGGTGGACGCCGGCCGCAAGCTCTTCCAGGTCCGAGGCTGCCAACAGTGCCACAGCATGGACGGCTCGGCGAAAACCGGCCCGAGCCTGCTCGGGGTCTTCGGTCGTGAGGCGCAGATGGCCGACGGCAGCATTGTGGTCGCCGACGAGAACTACCTCCGCCAGTCGATCCTCGAACCGAACGCGCGCGTGGTGGCCGGCTACGAGCCGGTGATGCCCACCTACCAGGGACGCCTCGAGGACGAGGAGATCCTGGCCATCATCGAGTACCTGAAGGCGCCGGAGGGCGCCTCGCCGGAGGAATGATGTCGGAAGCGATCACGGCTCCGGTCGCGGGGGTGCGCGTCGACGGCGCCGCCGCGAGCGACAACTATCTCGAGCACGGCCGCGGCATCCTGTCGTGGCTCTTCACTCTCGACCACAAGAGGATCGGGGTCATGTACCTGATCGCGATCCTGGCTTCCTTCTTCCTCGGCGGCATCTTCGCCATGCTGGTGCGGACCGAGCTCTTCACGCCGGGTCAGACCATCATGACGGCGGACACCTACAACAAGATGTTCACCCTCCACGGCGCGGTCATGATCTTCCTCTTCATCATCCCCGGCATTCCGGCGACCCTCGGCAACTTCGTTCTGCCGTTGATGCTCGGCGCCAAGGACGTGGCGCTGCCGAGGCTCAACCTCGCCAGCTTCTGGCTGTGGCTGTTCGGCGCCACCTTTTCGGTGGTGTCGATCATCGTCGGCGCGGTGGACACGGGATGGACCTTCTACACGCCCTACTCGACGACCACCGGCACCGCGGTGATCTCGATGACCCTCGGGGTCTTCATCCTCGGCTTCTCGTCGATCTTCACCGGCCTCAACTTCATCGTTACGATCCACAAGATGCGGCCCGAAGGCATGACCTGGTTCCGGATGCCGCTGTTCCTTTGGGGCATCTACTCCACCGCCATCATCCAGGTACTGGCGACGCCGGTGCTCGGGATCACCCTGCTGCTGCTGGTGGCCGAGCGGGTGCTCGGCGTCGGCATCTTTGACCCCGCGCTCGGTGGCGACCCGGTGCTCTACCAGCACTTCTTCTGGTTCTACTCCCACCCCGCCGTCTACATCATGATCCTGCCGGCGATGGCGATCATGAGCGAGTTGATCTCGACGTTCTCCGGCAAGCACATCTTCGGCTACCGATTCATCGCCTGGTCATCGATCGCCATCGCGCTCCTCAGCTTCCTGGTGTGGGGCCACCACATGTTCACCAGCGGCCAGTCCGGTTTGACCAACATGATCTTCTCCGCGCTCACCTTCTCGGTCGCGATTCCGTCGGCCGTCAAGGTCTTCAACTGGCTGGCCACCATGTACCGCGGCTCGATCCGGCTCGCGGCGCCGATGCTGTACGCGCTCTCGTTCCTGTTTCTGTTCGCCATCGGCGGCCTCACCGGACTCTTCCTCGGCGCGCTCGCCACCGACATCCACCTCCATGACACCTATTTCGTGGTCGCTCACTTCCACTACGTGATGTTCGGCGGCACGGTGATCGCCTTCCTCGGCGGCATCCACTACTGGTGGCCGAAGATGTTCGGCCGCATGTACTCGGAAGGATGGGCGCAGCTGTCGGCGCTGCTGATCTTCGTCGGTTTCAACCTCACGTTCTTCACCCAGTTCGTGATGGGCAGCCACGGCATGCCGCGCCGCTATTACAACTATCTCGAGCGCTTCACCGCCTATCACCAGGCTTCGACCGTCGGCTCGTTCATCCTCGCAGCCGGCTTCTTGATCATGGCCGGCTATCTCCTGCACTCGTTGTTCAGGGGCGAGCGAGCGTCGGCCAACCCTTGGGGCTCGGCGACTCTCGAGTGGGAGACCACGTCGCCGCCGCCGTACTACAACTTCGACCGCGAGCTGGTGGCGGGAGATCCCTACGACCTCGAACAGATCGAGAAGATTCCGGACGGCCCCGGCTACCGGCGCGAAGATCCGGAGGCGATCATCGCGGGCGGTCAGGGGACGCTCTGATGGGTGCTCACGACGAGGCGCAGCAGGAGGGCTTGAGAGTCGACCACCACTTCGAGAACGCCGACCAGCAGTATCAGTCGGCGAAGCTCGGAATGTGGGTGTTTCTGGCAACCGAGATCCTCTTCTTCGGCGGCCTGTTCTGCGCCTATGCGGTCTACCGCGCCAACCACCCCGAGGTCTTCGTCTTCGGCCACCTCTTCCTCGACAAGAACCTCGGGGCGCTCAACACCGTCGTCCTGATCTGCAGCTCGCTGACCGCCGCTTGGGCGGTGCGCGCGGCACAGCTGCGGCAGATCGGCATCCTCAAGCTGATGATCGTGCTGACCCTCGTCTGCGCCTTCGGCTTCATGGGCGTTAAGGGGGTCGAGTACCACGGCAAGTGGAAGCACGGGCTGCTGTGGGCCGGCGCCTTCGATCCCCATATCGAGCATGGCGAGGCCGGGCACGGGCAGGGCGCGGCCGAGGGCGTGGCCGCCGAGGCGGCCACCGAGGTTACGGGCGTCGGCGGTCGGGACGCCGAGGGGGGCGCGGCGACCGAGAGCGAGCGGTCGGCCATCGCCCCGGCGGCAGAGGGCCCGGCCGGCCTGGCGCCGGAGGAGTCGCCGGCGCCCGAGTCCGAGGAGATGATGCCGCAGCCGGCCAACGCCCAGATCTACTTTTCGATCTACTTTCTGCTCACCGGTCTCCACGGCATCCACGTCCTCGGAGGCATCGGCGCGTTCCTGTGGCTGCTGGTGGCCGCCCAGCGCGGGTTCTTCGACAGCGGGCACTTCACGCGGGTCGACATGGTCGCTCTCTACTGGCACCTGGTGGACCTGATCTGGATCTACCTCTTCCTGCTCCTGTACCTGATCGACTAGGAGGTGGTGATGAGCGATCACGGCTCTTCGGTGCATGTCGCGTCCGTCCGGCTGCTTCTGGTGGTGTGGGTGGCGCTGATGTTCGGAACCTGGATCACGGTTGCCGCTTCCAACGTCGACCTCGGGCCTCTCAACATCTGGGTCGGGCTCGCCATCGCCACCGCGAAGGCGGTCATCGTCGGTCTCTACTACATGCACCTGCGGTGGGACAAACCTTTCAACAGCTTCGTCTTCCTGACCGCGTTCTTCTTTCTGTTCCTGTTCATCGGCATCGCCATGATGGACACCGCCCACTACCAGCCGGACCTGATCCCGGGCTTCGGTCCGGGCATGGGCGGCTCGTGACGCCGGCCGGCCGGCCCTGAACCCGTGGCGGCGCAGTTGAACCGGGCCCGGAGCCGCTCGATGTCGGCGCGGCGGATGGGGACCTGGCTCCTGCTGGCCTCGCTCGGCGTGCTCTTCGCCGCCAGCCTCGTCGGTTACCTGGTGGTGCGAACGAGGGTCGCGGACGAGCTGCTCGAGGCTGCCGGCGGCCTGCCGTCCGGTCTGTGGATCAGCAGCGCGATCCTGGTGGCCCTGAGCGCGATCCTGGTAGTGTCGGAGCGGGCGATGGGCGCGGGCCACACGAGGGCCGCTGCGCGATTCCTCGCGGCAGCCCTGGGCCTCGGCATCGCCTTTTTGCTGATCCAGACCTGGAACTGGATACAGCTGGCGGAGGGGAGCGTGTTTCCGGACCGGAGCATCCTGATCTGGGGCTTCTACACGCTCACGTTCCTGCACGCCGTGCACGTCGTCGGCGGGCTGGTGCCGCTGGTGCTGACCACGGTGCGCACGTTCGGGGGACACTACTCCGCTGAAGACCGCGAGCCCGTACAACTGGTTGGGCTCTACTGGCACTTTCTGCTGGTGACCTGGGCGGTGATCTTCATAGTCCTCAGTGTTTAGCCCGCATGTCTCACCGGGTTTCGTCGCGAGGTCGCCGAGGTGCTGTGCCCGGTTGGGTTTTCGATTCGACGGGCGCGCAGGCGTACACGTCGGTACGTCGAGCACCCGGAGATGAGAAAGCACTGCCGGGTGCGGTGCGTCGGCGGCCGCAGCAGGAAGCTGGGGAGATATGCGGGCTATTTCTCAATTCTCATTTGCCGACCGCCCAGCTGACGTTTCAGCGGGCGGGGGGTACGGCTCGGCAGTTGAGAATCGAGAATCAAGAACTGAGAATTGCAGCGTAGCGTTTGATCGCCTCGTACTGGCTCCTGCCGTCGAGCCCCGCTTCCTCGAGCACCCGGTGACCCGGACCGCTGCCGAGGTAACGCCCCTCGAGGTAGGGATGAAGGGTGGCGTCGCGGCCACGATTCGAGGTCACCCATCGGTACATGGTCGGCAGGGTGAGGCCGGTGATTCCCATCGCTTCGCGTGCTCGCTGTTCGGGGTAGATCTCGTGCTGGCGGTCGGTCGGCAGCAGGTCGAAGAGCTCGGCCGACGAGACGTAGTAGGCGTCGACCTCGAGGCCGTCCGCCTCCAGCAGCGGGAGCGCGGCCTCAACGAAGGCGTAGGTCACTGCCGACCCCTGGAGGACCACCGTGGCATCGGCGGAGCCTCTCGGCGCGCGCAGCCGGTACAGGCCCTGGCGGGCCGCCTCCGGAGGCGCCAGGCCGAGTCCCGACCGGTCGAGAACCGTCTCCGTCGGTCGAGTGACCACCGGCACGATCACCGCCGGTCGCTTCTCGAGCGCCTCGCACATCAGGTGCCAGACCTCCCGGGGGTCCCATGGCGTCAACGTGATCACGGTGCCGCGCGGGAAGTTCTCCTGCATGAGCTGGAGCGCCTGGGGATCGGCGTGGGTGGGACCGTCTTCGCCGGTCTTGAGCCCGGCGTGGGCGAGGACCAGGATGCAGGGCCGGTAGGGGCCAGGGGCCACCGCCTGGCGCGCCTGGTTGCCGATCGCGTGCAGCCGCGAAGCGATGTGTCCGAGGGCGGCGATGAACGCACCGTAGGAGGAACCGACACCGATGTGCCGCCCGAAGCTGGAGAGGCCCGACATCAGGGCGCTGATGGCGTCTTCGCAGATGCCGCCGACGGCAATCAGGCGCGCGTCGGGGTTTTCTCTCGCGTTCCACAACCCGTCGGCGAAGGCCTTGCCGCCGGTCGCGACGCTGGTGGAGCCGAGCAGGTCGGCAGCGGCGATGAAGAGGGCGCCGTCCGATATCCGGTTGCAGTGATCGAGGACCTTGCCGAGCTCGCCGCGAAGGGTCGTCTGCGCGCCCGGCTCCGTGCAGAGGTGAGGTGGCGTCTCCCGCACCGCCGCGGCGTTCTCGAAGATCGCCTCGACCCGGGGTGCACCCCGGCGCGGGGCCCGGCGGCGGTCGACGAGGCGCTCGCGTGCGGTGCGCAGGCGAGACGCGAGCAGCTCGGTCATCGCCCGTTCCTCCTCGAGGACTGATCGGACCGCCTGCAGCGCTTTCCAGTAGCACCCCTCCACGATCTCCGGGTCGGCGCCGCTCCGGCACGGCGGGTCGGAGGTATCGCAGCGCGGAATCTCGACATCTGCCAGCTGTTCCAACTCGGCGACCACGGCGTAGAAGTCGGCGGAGCAGAGCTCGTGGCCGGCGCCGTGCGATTTCCGGCCCTCGATGCCGTACCTCCATCCCTTGGTGGTGCGATAGACGATCGCGGTGGGCTGGCCGCTGTCGAGCTCGAGCGCACGCCGCTGGGCGGCGACGATCTTCTGGAAGTCGAACCCGTCGTCAACCACGACCACGTTCCAGTCGTGGAGATAGGCGAGCTCGGCCGGAGTCCACTGGACGTACTCGCCGGCACGGTGTCCGTCGCGGCACACGCGGTCCGAGTCGATGGACGCCTGGTTCCAGTCGACGTGAAGGATGGCGTTGCCGAGCGAGGCCGTGCCCGCTGCGGCCAGCGCTTCGGAGGCGCGGCCGGGGGTGAGCCCGCCTTCTCCTTCGACGATGTGGACCCGGGGCGGGTCGCCACGGTAGTAGTCGGCGGCGCCGAGCGCGAGGCCGAGGGACGACGGTACGCCGACCCCGGACGCGCCGGTTGAGAGGCGGACGAAGGGCGTGGCCGGTGTCGGGTGGCCGTCGAGCGGTTTGGCGTCGAAGGCCCGGAACAGGGGGGTGGCGGTCACGGGGTTGCGACGGAAACCGAGCAGGTCTTCGAGTCGGAGCTGGAGGTTGTCCTTCGCCGGAAGGATCTCGGGAGCTCCGATCCGCGCGATTTCGTTGCGCAGCGCCCACATGGCGTAGAGGCCGAGCGCCTTGTGGCCGGCTGCGTACGAGACGAGATCCGCGTCGGGGCGGTCGGGGCTCGAGAGGTCGTGGTCGAGAATGTCGAAGATGATGCAGGCAACGAAACGGCCGGACGAAATCGATCCGCCGGGGTGGCCTGACATGGGCGCGTAGTTGAACATCAGCGCGCACAGCGACCGGTAGACGGCGTCGAAGCGCTCGAAGGCCGCGAGCTCCTGATTCGACAGTGGCGGAGGCTGGTCCGGCGGGAGGATGGCTTCGATGTCGACATAGGTGGCGCGCCGCGGTCCCAACTCGAAACCCATGCGTCCTCCTCAGTACGAGTGCCTGCCGGTCGCGAAGAAGTCCGCGAAGCCGTCCCGATCGTTCGCCGCCAGTTCGATGCGGTGGACGGCCTCCTCGAGATCGTCGATGGCGGTGGCGACGGAAATGCGCAGGTAGTGCCTGCCTTCGGAGCCGAGGCGCCCGAAGGAGCGTCGGTCCATGGTCGCGACCCGGTAGCGGAAGAGCAGGAAGAGCTGGAATAGGGTGGAGGGGCTGGTGAGCTCTCGCGCCTCGGGCGGCAGCGACCGGTAATGCGCGATGGCACCGACCCTCTCGCACACGCCGCCGATGTTCGGGAAGACGTAGAACGCACCACGTGGCATGTGGCAGGAGACACCGTCGATCCGGTTGAGGGCGCGAACCACCACGTCGCGCCGAGACTGGAACGAGCTCGACATCTCGGCGATGCAGGACGCGCTCTCCGGGGCGGTGAGGGCGTGGCGCGCCCCTTCCTGGTTGTAGGCCGGGAGGCAGGAAAAGTAGTTGATGTTGAGGTTGCGGAACTCCCGCGCCTCGCCGACGGTCGGAAACGCGGCCCAGCCGATCCGGCCGCCGGTCCAGGCGTAGCTCTTCGAAACTCCCGAGATGATGATCGTCAGCCGTTCCATGCCCGGCACCGAGGCGATGGAGCGGTGCCTCGCGCCGTCGAAGAGGATGTGCTCGTAGACCTCGTCAGAGAAGACCCGGACGTCTGACGGCGCTCGGTCGAGGATCACGGCTGCCAGCTCCTCGAGCTGGTCGCGGGTCGCGACGCCGCCGGTCGGATTGGAGGGGAAGTTGAGGAAGATCAGCTTGGTACGGTCTGTGATCAGCTCCTCGAGGTCGGCGCCTCCGAGGGTGAAGCCTTGCGATTCCTCGAGGTGCACCGGCCTCGGCACCGCGCCGACGTAGCGAATGAAGCTCTCGTAGATCGGGAAACCGGGCGAAGGGTAGATGACGTCGTCGCCAGGTGAGGTGTAGGCGTGCTGGCAGAGGCCGATGGCGGGTTTCGCGCCTGGAAGGACGACGACCCGATCCGGTGTCATCGGGATCCCGCGGGTGCCCTGCAGCTGGTCGGAAATCGCCTGTCGCAGCTCGGGCGTTCCCTGCGGGTCGCAGTAGTGGGTGTTGTGAGCATCGAGCTGCCGCTTGACCTCCTCCCGGATGTGGTCCGGCAGCTCGAAGTCCGGCTCGCCGATGTTGCAGCGAATGACGCGGTGACCCCCGGCCTCGACCTCCGCGATCAGAGGGCCGATCTTGAACGCGTTTTCAGTGTCGATGCGGCGGATGCGGTCGGCGAAAAGAGCCATCGCTGCCTCCTTCGCAGAGATTCCACCTCGGCCGAGACCAACTCGACGCGCTCGGGATGTACGGCGAGTCTAGCACCGCATCGACCCTCCAGGCTGAACAACTGATCAAACCTGGGGGAGCCCGGTTCCGGGTTCGTGGCCGCCTCCGTCGATCCGTCGGGCCTCTACGCGCCGTTGGGGTGTGATCACATGGAGATCCTGATTGCCAGGCGCCGGCTGGACGGAAATCCGAAAGCCGAAATCCGAAATGCTCCCGGGTCAGGCCAGCTCCTCCAGCACCCCCGCGAGGTGCTTGTAGAACTTCTGCACCGACGAGATCTGCACCATCTCGTCCGGGGAGTGGGCGTTCTCGATCTGCGGGCCGATGGAGGCCACATCCATGTCCGGGATCTTCTCGATCAGGAGGCCGCACTCGAGGCCGGCATGGATGGCCTTGAGCTCGGCCTCCTCGCCGAACAGGTCCTTGTAGACCTTGGCGGTGGTCTTGACGACCGGCGACTCAGGGTTCGGCTTCCAGCCTGGATAGGCGTCGTCGACGTGAACCTCGGCCCCGGCCTGGCGGAGGATCGAGTCGACCTGGCGCCGGACCGCATAGAGCGCTGGCATGATCGACGAGCGGTACGAGACGGTCAGGGTGACGGTGTCGTCGGCGGTGTCGACCACCGCGAGGTTGTTGGATGTCTCCACCAGCCCCGGCACGTCCCTGGACATGCTGAGCACCCCGTGTGGCATGCCGTCCAGCAGCCGCAGCAGACGGTCGCGGGCGTGCACGTTGAACACCTGCTGCAGCGCGGGTCCGTCTTCAACGGCGTTCAACTCGACGGCCAGCTCGGGGTCGGAGGCCCCGAACTCCTCCGTGAACCCGGCAACGCTCGTCTCGACCACGTCGCGCAGCTGGGCGACCTGATCCTCGGGCACCCGACAGACGGCGAAGCACTCACGCGGGATGGCGTTGTGCTTCGAGCCGCCGTCGATCGACACCAGGTCGAGGTCGATGCCGTTCTCGAGGGCGGCGAGCAGGACCCGGGTCGCCAGCTTGACGGCGTTGCCGCGGTTTTCGATGATGTTGAGTCCGGAGTGCCCGCCGCGCAGACCGGTGACCGCCAGCCGGACCGGCACAGTGCCGAGCGAGCCCATTCGGCGCGAGATCTTGAGCGTCCCGATGGAGTCGGCGCCGCCGGCGCAGCCGATGTAGATCGCCCCATCCTCCTCGGTGTCGAGGTTGAGCATGATCCGGCCGCTGACGATCGACGGGTCGAGGTTCTTGGCGCCGGTGAGGCCGGTCTCCTCGTCGAGGGTGCACAGCAGCTCCAGCGGCCCGTGGACGATGTCGCCGTCGTCCGCCACCGCCATCGCGGCCGCGACACCGACGCCGTTGTCGGCGCCGAGGGTGGTGCCCATGGCCTGCACCCAGTCACCCTTCACCTCGACCTCGAGGCCCTCCGTCATGAAGTCGTGGTCGACATTCGAGTTCTTCTCGCACACCATGTCGAGGTGCCCCTGGAGGACCACCGTGGGCGCGTTCTCGTGCCCGGCGGTCGCCGGGACCTTGATCGTCATGCTTCCAGCGGCGTCCTGTAGCACTTCGAAGCCGCGATCGGCGGCCCACTTCTTGACCACCTCGATGATCTGCTCTTCGTGCTTCGAGGGGCGGGGCGTGCGGCGAATGGTGTCGAAATGCTGCCACAGCAGGGTGGGCTTGAGGGTGTCGAGGGGACTGCTCATGATCTGGCCTCCATCTCGCAGGTTGGTCCGGCGGTCGTGCCGGACCTTCATGATACTCGATCTCTCGGAGGTCGGCCGCCCCGGATCAGAACATGGTCTCGAGGATGTCGAGCGCGGTGAGCGCCCCGCCGATGCGGAGGCCGTCGGCCATCATGATCAGGTTGAGCTGGGTTCCGTCGGCCGAGAGGGCGGGCCTGGTGATCGAGATGAGATCGCTTCCGGGGACCGAATCCAAGCCGAGCGGGCCGTCCGCGAGGTCGATGCTTCCGATCTGCTCGAGGGTCTCGTCCACCTCGCGTGGATCAAGGCTGCGATCGAAGCCGAGGCCGAGAAACGCCAGGTGGCCGTGGAAGGCGCTGCCGAGGCAGCGCGTGACTGCCAATGGAACGTCCGGGAGCAACGACGCCATCTCCGATTGCAGCTGCGATGGATCCACCGCAACCGAGTTGAAGGCGAGCACGTGACCGTGGATTCGGTCCTCGACCGTTCCCCCCTGCAGGCGGAGTGACGCCTGTTGCACCAGCAGGTCGATGCCCTCGCGGCCGAACGTGGAGACCGGATCAAAGGCAGCCAACGACCCACGGCATCGGCCGAGAAATCCGAGGGTCTCGACGATTGGAACGGCCGCCGCGGCGGCCGGGTGGGCCACGCGGACCCGCCGCGTGTCGGGGAGCCGGCGTCCGATCGAGGGCTCAACCAGGCGATCGAGGCACGCGAGCCGTGACAGGTCGAGCACGGCGAGGTCGGGAGCCCGGTTTAGCGCCTGGAGCAGGTCATCGTGCCGCGACGAGACGCTGTCGGATGCCACCACCACGACGTCGTGCCCGAAGATCTGCTCGGGGCTCTCGATCGGCGGAACCAACGCCGGTACGGAGCCGATCTCCGCGATCTGGTGCTCGTCGTCGAGATCGGTGTGGAGGTAGTCGAACTCCGCCCCGATCGTCGTCAGACGGTCGTCGCAGGCGAGCAGCTCCCGACCGAGCAGGGTCAGGGGATCAAGGACCAGAATGTTCGCCGGCATGTTCCTCCGAACGGGTGGTCGGCGCCGCAGGCGGCCGTCGGCGGCGCCCGCGCACGCTACGTGCCAGGACGGCAATCGGCGCTGAAACGATGTAGGCCGCCGCGAAGACCGAGAGCACGTGGGGGGTGAGCGTGATGAGCGAGAAGACCAGCGCGATCAGGAAAAGGGTCGGCGCCGGCCACTTCTTGCGCAGGTTGACGGCCTTGTAGGAGGGGTAGGGGAGATTGGAGACCATCAGAAGCGAGAGGCCGAGGACGAACGCGGCCACCACCGGGACGAACGCCGGGTGGGTGACCGGCGCCGGGGACAGCAGGACGATCATGGCGACCGAGCCGGCGCCGGCGGGGGTCGGCAGGCCGATGAAGTCGACCGAGTCGTGCTGCACGGCGGAGAAACGGGCGAGCCGGATCGAGGCCGCCACCAGGAACAGGAACGCCACCGCCATGCCGACCCGCGGGACATCCCACAGGCCCCACTGGAATGCCAGCAGGGCCGGCGCCACACCGAATGACACCACGTCGGCCAGCGAGTCGAACTCCTCGCCGAACCGGCTCGCGGTGCCCATCAGGCGGGCGATGCGGCCGTCGAGGATGTCGGCGACGATGGCGATCAGGATCAGCAGCCCGGCGCGCTCGAAGTTCCCCCGGCTCGAGGCGACGATGGAGAGGAAGCCGAAGAAGATGTTCGCGACCGTGAACAAGGAGGGGATCACGTAGTATCCGCGGCGGATTCCGCCGTCGTTCCGGCGGCGGCGCTTGATTCGCGGCATCCTCACGACGGCTCGGGGGTCGCCATGCGGGCGATGGGGGTTTCGCCTGCGCGCACCCGCTCTTTCAGCGCCACCAGGACCTCGGCATCGGCGGGAAGGAAGATGTCCACCCGCGAACCATAGCGGATCAGGCCGATGCGGTCACCCCGTGCGACCTCGTCGTCGGGCTCGTAGTCGAAGACGATGCGCCGGGCGATGAGGCCGGCGATCTGCTTGAGGGCGATGGTTCCCGCCGGGCCGGTCCAGACCGAAAGGTTCTGCTCGTTCTCCAGCGATGCCTTGTCCTTGAACGCGGAGATCTTGCGGCCGGGGTTGTAGCTGTAGTCCACCAGGCGCCCCGCGATCGGTGCGCGGTTGATATGCACGTCGAGGGGAGACATGAAGACGCTGATCTGTTTCGGCAGGCCGCGACCGGCCAGCTCTGGAGGTGAGTCGCCGATCGTGATCACGGTCCCGTCAGCGGGCGAGCAGGCGATGCCCTGGTCGCCCGAGCAGCTGCGGGGAGGATCGCGGAAGAAGTAGAGGCCGAAGAGGGCGGCGGCGATCAGCACGCCGCCGACGATCGGCCAGCCGACGACGGCCACGGCTACGCCCGCGGACAAAGGAACCAGGACGAAGGGCCACCCCTCCGGAGCGATCATCGGCGTTGGGTCCGTCCTGGGCCTCAGGAAGACGCCTGGCGCAGGCGCTCCATCTGGTCCTTCAGGTGCAGCTTGAGCTTCTTGAGGCGCTTCTCCTCCACCTCCTCCTCCGGCGACAGCCAGGCGCGTCGCTGCAGCTCCTCGAGCCTCCGCTCGTGCTCCTGGTGCTGACTCTGGAGTTCCTGGAAGGTCGGCGGCGTCTCAACCTGCCCTGAGTTCTGGGTCATTCCAATCCTCCTCCGCGCGAGAGCTTCATGACCCATCGTAGCACCGGCGAGAACGAGGCTCAAAGGCGGTTTTCATTTCCGCTCGCCACGGCCCGGTCGGGCTGTGGCGAGCGGAAATGGAATCAGTAGTACGGCCGATACCCCAGGTCCTCGTCCTCGATCGGTCCCTTCTGGCACAGCTCGTCGATGCCGACCACGGATTCGCGGCGGGTCGCGAAGCTCATCTCGTGGGTGCGGCTCATGACGAGCGCCTCCTTCGGGCAGGCATCGACGCAGTAGCCGCAGAAGACGCAGCGCAGGAGGTCGATCTCGAAGGACAGCGGCCGCTTCTCCCACTCGACCGTCGCCTCGGGGTCCTCCTCGGCGACGATGGTGATGCAGTCGGCCGGGCACACCGTTTCGCACATGTAGCAGGCGACGCACCGCAGCGAGCCGTCCTCGCGGGTGGTCAGGATGTGGCGACCGCGGACCCGTTCGGAGTACTCGCGACGTTCCTCGGGGTACTGGATCGTCGCCACGTCGCGCTGCCCGAACAGGTTGCGGAGGAAGTGTCGGATGGTCACGCCGAGCCCGCACACGATCGGCCACAGGTAGAGCCACTCTCCGAAGCTCCGCCGTTTCCGGTCGACGTTGACGGTGCTCACCGGTTTCATCGGTCGAGCTCGCCGGCGATGATGTTGAGGCTCGAGAGGATGGCGATCGCATCGGAGAACAGGTGGCCCTCGAGCATGTGGGGGTAGGCCTGGAAGATGGCGAAGCAGGGGGGGCGGACCTTGACCCGGTACGGCGTGCCGGTGCCGTCGGAGACCAGGTAGTAGCCGAGCTCGCCGTTGGCGCCCTCGGTCGCCATGTAGGCATCGCCCGCGGGCACCTTGATGCCCTCGTAGATCAGCTTGAAGTGCCAGATCAGTGACTCCATCTCCGAGTAGACCTTCGGCTTCGGCGGCAGCGCCACGTGGTGGTTGTCGGTGATCACCGGGCCGTCGGGGAGGCGCTCGAGAGCCTGCTCGATGATCCGCAGGCTCTGGCGCATCTCCTCCAGCCGAACCAGGTAGCGCGCGTAGCTGTCGCCGGTGGTCGCCACCGGGACGTCGAACTCGTACTCTTCGTAGCCGAGGTAAGGACGTTCGCGGCGCAGGTCGTACGGGACGCCGCACGCGCGGAGGCTGGGGCCGGTCCAGCCCCACGCCACGGCCTCCTCGGCGCTGAGCGCGCCGATCCCCTCGGTGCGGTCGCGGAAGATCCGGTTCTTGGTCACGAGCCGGTCGACATCGTCGATGAACTTCGGGATGTAGCCGAGAAGGTGTCGGACCCTGTCCTCGAAGTCATCTGGCGTCTGGTGGGCGAGGCCGCCGATGCGGGCGTAGGACACGGTCAGGCGCCCGCCCGCGCACGCCTCGAGCAGCGAGTAGATCTCCTCCCGCGGCTGGAAGAAGTACCAGAAGTTGGTGAGCGCGCCGAGGTCCACCAGCGCCGCTCCGAGGCACACGGCGTGGTCCATCAGGCGCGAGAACTCGGACAGGATCAGGCGGACGACCTGCGCCCGCGGCGGCGCCTCGATGCCCAACATCCGCTCGACCGCGAGCGCGTAGCCGACGCCGTTGATCATGCTCGAGCAGTAGTTGAGGCGATCGGTGTAGGGGATGACCTCGTTCCAGCCGTGGGTCTCGGACATCTTCTCGAAGCAGCGGTGGAGGTAGCCGATCTCGCACTCGGCGCGCGTGATCACCTCACCGTCGAGCCGCACCACGATGCGCAGGGTTCCGTGGGTTGCCGGGTGGGAGGGCCCGAGGTTGAGGACCTGGGACTCGAACTGGTCGTCCTCCTCCGGGTCCGCGGCCGCCCAGTCAGGGACCATGCTCTCCGCCTCGGTCAGAATCCACCGCTTCTCGGGATCGTAGTCCTTGCGGAGGGCGTGGCCCTGAAATGCCTCGTGCGTCAGGATTCGGCGGAGGTTCGGGTGACCGTCGAAGCGGACGCCCATCAGGTCCCACGCCTCGCGTTCGAACCAGTCCGCGGCCCTCCACAGTCCGTAGGCCGTCGGCAGCCGAGGGTCGTCCTCGTTCAGGGGCACCTTGACCCGGACGCGCTGCTCGGTCTCCAGCCCCGCCAGGTGGTAGACGACCTCGAACCGCTGCTCACGGTCCGGGTAGTCGACGCCGCAGATGTCGAGGAGCAGGTCGCACCCGATATCCGGGTCGGTCTTGAGCGTTCTCAGCAGCTCCATCAGGCGGCTGCGGCCAACCGTGATCTCCTGCCAGCCGTCGCGCGCCGACTCGACCCGGAGCTTTCCGATCCGCTCCAGGGCACGAGCGAGGGGCGCCCGTTCGAGGACCTCAGGATCCGAGCCGGTCATACTGTGTCTCTCCGCGCTGGATCATGTCCTGCAGCTGCAGGATCCCTTCGATCAGGGCCTCCGGGGTCGGCGGGCAGCCGGGAACATAGACGTCGACCGGCACGATCTCGTCCACGCCCTGCACGACGTGGTAGGCGCGGTAGAAGCCGCCGGTGCTCGCGCAGGCGCCCATCGAGATGACGTACTTGGGCTCCGCCATCTGTTCGTAGACCCGTTTCACGACCGGCCCCATCTTGTCGGTGATGGTCCCCGCCACGATCATCATGTCGGACTGCCGCGGCGAAAAGCGGACGACCTCGGCTCCGAAGCGGGCGAGGTCGTAGTGCGACGAAACCGTCGACATGAACTCGATGGCACAGCAGGCGGTTCCGAACGGAAGCGGCCACAGGCTGTTCTTCCGGGCCCACGCGAGCATGGACTCGAGTCGGGTGGTCAGCACCGCGGTGCCGCCGTCGGGCTGGCGCATCGATCCTCCACGTCTTCAGAATCGCTCCCGCATTATACGTGGTCCCGGCGCCCGCGGAAGATGCGGTAGGAGGTTCGCAAGGTCGGCGGAAGATATTGCATCATGGACCTTTGCGTGATAATTTCGAAGATGGTACGGTCCCGCGGTGAATCACCGCAACGCCGAATCGACGGTGGTCGTGGCGTCGGCCGAGCGTGGGGCCAGGGGAGAGCTTGAATGGACAAACGGCTTTTCGTTGGCAATCTCCCGTTCACCGCGGGTGATGACGACCTCGAAGCGGCCTTCTCCGAACACGGAGCCGTCGTCAGCGCCATCGTCATCCGCGACCAGGAGTCCGGGCGCTCGCGCGGCTTCGGCTTCGTCGAGATGGAGACCGAGGAGATGGCCGAGGCGGCGGTCGCTGGAATGGACGGCTTCGAGATGGACGGCCGCCGGCTGCGGGTCAACCCCGCGCAGCCCGGGGGAGGCCGCCACCGGCGCCGTTCCGACTTCGGCGAGCGCTGGTAGGCGGCCGGCAGCCGCTCGATCCCTGAGGCACGCCCCGCGGTCGCTCAGCGTTGATGTCCGCGGAGGCGTTCGCGCTCACCAGTTGTATGAGAAGCCGGCGGTGACCTCTAAACCCGAAAGATCGATTTCACCAAAGCCGGCGAAATCATCGCCGAGATCGTCCTCCGCCCAGCGGTACCGGCCCTCGACCAGGAAGCGCCACGTGAAGCTGAGCGGGATTTCGAGGCCGGCGAGCCCCAGCACCTCCCAGGTCACGTCGTCCGCCTGATAGGCGGCGAAGAACACCGGTAGGTCCGGGTCGGAGAAATCGATGAAATCGCCTTCCTCGCGCAGTCGCCACCGCAGCAGGCCGCCACCGACTCCGACGTAGGGGCGCACCCCGGTACGGGCGAATCTATAGATGTACGCCCCGTAGAGGTCGTTGAGGCGCAGGCTCGTGGTGTGGTTGATGGATCGACCTTCGGAGTCGACCCAATCGCGGTAGGCCTGAGAGGTGTCGCCGTCGTAGAAGCTTCCGCCGAACACGAAGCCGCCTTGCCGGGAGGTCATCCAGAGGTAGTCGATCGCGAACACCAGGTCCTCGAAGGACGAGGCGGAACCGGTGAAATCGGTGAAGACGTCGTCCCAGTACTCGGAGTCCGCCTGCGGCTGGAAGATGCCGATCCGCAGCCGCAGCGAGCCGAAGTCGCCCGGTGACCAGTTGCCCTGGGCTTCGGCTGCAGCCGTCCACAGCAGGCTGCCCATCAAGGTCAGAAGCAGTGCGCGCGTGAATCGAGTGCTCATCGTTCCTCCCCCGGCCCGGGTTGTCGCGCCTTCCGGACCCGATCCTCGTGCTAGCAACATCAATGCCATGTTCGCACACATCTGCGGTCGGGGTGCTGGGTCGATCGACCGAGCCTGCGAAGGTCGCCCTGACCTCTACAGGGGACAGTGCTTTCTGCAAATTCCCGGCCGCGGCACCGCGCCGCGGCCGGGAATTCGCGGTGTACAATGCCCGAGCCCGTCACCATTGGCCGAAAGGTGGTCGCATCGGAGGCTCATCGTGAAGATCCCGTCGCTGGTCTTGAAGCAGCTCTACACCTACGGAAGCCTCGTCAATACGGACGAGGGGGTCGCCTTCGCACTCAAAAACCGGCTCAGCGATGCCGTGGTCACGGCTATCAGCGAGATCTCGCTGGACGGCGAGCCGGCGCCCCTCGACGAGCTCGAGCTGACGATGGGGGAGAAGAGCTTCTCTCCGGCCGATGTCAGCCCCGATCATCCGATCCCGTTCCCGCTCGCGAAGACCATGACGGCGCTGTGGAAGGGCAGCACGCTCGACATCGGCAAGCACTCGATCGCCATCTGCTTCGAGTCGACGCCTTTCGGACGGCTGGCATTCGCGGTCAAGGACTCGATCCGCGAGCACAAGGACGAGCGGGTCAAGGTACCGTACGACCGCGACAATGACTACGGAACGGACATCATCAGCGAACGCCAGCAGTTCGCCCGAAAGTTCTCGGGCAGCGAGTTCGAGCACGTCAACCGCTACAGTTTCGACCCCGCGGTCACCAAGGGCAACATCGAGAGCTTCTTCGGCGTTGCCCAGGTCCCGATCGGGCTCGCTGGTCCGATCCGCATCAACGGCGAGCACGCGGCCGGCGACTTCCTCGTGCCGCTGGCCACCACCGAGGGCACGCTGGTGGCCTCGTACAACCGCGGCATCAAGGTCGTCAACCTCTCCGGCGGCGTGACGTGCACGGTGGCCGACGACCGCATGCAGAGGGCGCCGGTCTTCGTCTTCCCTTCGGCCCGCGAGGCGCGTGAGTTCCGCAACTGGGTGCACGCCCACCTCGGCGAAATCGCCCAGGTCGCGGAGGCCACCTCGACGATCGCCAAGCTGCTCGACATCGACACCTTCCTCGCCAGCCGCTTCGCGTACCTGCGTTTCAACTATGCCACCGGAGATGCCGCCGGCCAGAACATGGTCGGCCGGGCGACCTTCGCCGCCTGCTCGTGGATCCTCGACCACCTCGACGGCATCGAGCGTTTCTACCTCGAGTCGAACCTCGCGACCGACAAGAAACACTCGCAGATCAATATCATGAAAACCCGCGGCAAGCGCGTGATCGCCGAGTGCGTCGTCAAGCGTGACGTGCTGGTGCAACACATGCGGGTGGAGCCGGAGAGCCTGCAGTACCACGCCCAGATCTCGAACGTGGGCTCCTTCCTGTCGGGGGCGAACAACAACGGCGCCCACTCGCCCAACGGCATCACCGCCATGTTCATCGCCACCGGCCAGGATGTGGCGAATGTCGCCGAGTCGTCCTCCGGAATCCTCTACACCGAGCTCACGTCGGACGGCGACCTGTACATGTCGCTGACGATTCCGTCGTTGATCGTGGCCTCCTACGGGGGCGGCACCGGTTTGCCCACCCAGCACGAGTGCCTGCGGATGATGGGCTGCGTCGGTAGGAACAAGGTCAAGAAGCTGGCCGAGATCATCGCCGGCGTGGCGTTGGCGGGTGAGATCTCGCTCGGGTCGGCCATCTCGTCGCTCGACTGGGTTTCCAGCCACGAGAAGTACGGTCGCAACCGGTAGCGGTGATGGAGGAAACCCCCGCGTCGGGACGCGCACCACGTGGAGGTGGTCCGCCGGAGTCGCGGCGTCGCATGAGCCGCCGCCCGTACATCAACATCCCGGGCCTCGCACGTCGGGGCCGCACCACCATTCGCCACGTGGTCGCCCTGGTGTCGGGAGGCCTCGTTGCGTCGGTCGAGGAGAGCCGCCGCCGCGGCGATCGCGGTCTCTTCTTCCGGCTGCGGGCGGTGGTTGCGTGGCTGCTGCTCCGGTTCATGGACCGCTCGCTCGCACGGCAGCCGTTCCCGGTGCAGCTGCGAAAGCGGCTCGAGATTCTCGGTCCCACCTACGTCAAGCTCGGGCAGATCCTGAGCCTCCGCCAGGACATCCTGCCGGACTCGGTGACGACCGAGCTCCGCAACCTGCTGGCCGATCTGCCGCCGGTTCCGTACGACAGCATCCGGCAGGTGGTGGAGCAGGAGCTCGGCCGGCCGATCGACGAGATCTTCGCCGAGATCGACCCGTGGCCGCTCGGCTCGGCTTCCATCGCGCAGAGCCACTGGGCGAGGCTCGCTGAGGGCGACCAGGTGATTCTGAAGGTGGTCAAGCCCGGCATTCGCGAGCTGCTCTACCGCGATGCCACCCTGTTGCGCTCCACCGCCCGTATCCTGCAGCTGATCATCCCGCGTTACCAGCCCCGGCGAGTCATCGACGAGTTCTGCGACTACACCCTGCGTGAGGTCGAGATGAAGCTGGAGGCGCAGAACGCCGAGACCTTCGCCACCAACTTCGCCGACATGTCCGACATCGTGTTCCCTCGGATCTACCACCAGTACTCGGCCGACAACGTCCTGTGCATGGAGTACCTCGACGGGGTGCGGCCGGATCACGAGTCGGTGCGCCAGCTGCCGTACGCGGAGCGGGAGCGGCTGATCGGGCTCGGTGCCGAGTCGATCATCCGCATGTTGTACCAGGACGGCTTCTTCCATGCCGACCTCCATCCGGGCAACCTCCTGGTGCTGGGGGAATCGAAGATCGGATTCCTCGACCTCGGCATGGTCGGACACTTCGATCCCGAGCTCCGCCACAACATGCTCGAGCTTTTCTACGCCATGGTGATGGAGGACTTCGAGGGCGCGGCGCGGCACCTGGCGGCGGTATCGCAGACCGATCCGCGCTCGGATGTCGCCGGTTTTCGCAACGCCGTCAAGGAAATCGCCCGCAAGTGGCGGCGCCACGCGCGATTCGAGGAGTTCTCGCTGGCGCTGCTGATCCTCGAGTGCATCCAACTCGGCGCCCGTTACCACCTCTACTTTCCGGTCGAGCTGGTGCTGATGGTGAAGGGCCTCGTCACCTACGAGGGTGTCGGCTACATGCTCGACCCTGACTTCGACGTGGCCGTCATCTCGCAGCGCTACGTGGGCCGGATCTTCCGGCAGGAGTACTCGCCGTCGCGGCTGCTGCGCGAGGGCCTGCGGGTCGCTCCTGACCTCTTCAACGCGGCGCTACGGCTGCCGCTGCTGGTGTCCGAGGGCCTGAGCGTGCTCGAGGATCGCAGCCGCCGCCGCCCCCAACGGCCGCTGGCCGGCGTGCGGGCCACCCTGTACGGCGGCGCCTGTCTAATCTCCGGCGCCATCCTGATCGGCCTCGACGGCCCCTGGTACCTGGCTGCAGTCCTCATGACCATCGGCGTCCTGCTGCCGCTGCGTCGAGGCGAATAGAAAAGTCCCGCCCACCGCCCCCGTCCAC
>CAZSTH010000060.1:0-22542 GCA_964609835.1 uncultured Thermoanaerobaculia bacterium | reverse complement strand
GGTGACGGTGATCGGTGACGGTGGACGGTCGCGGTCCACGGTCGCGGATCGCGGACCCGGTGGCGGTGGGCGGTGGCGGTCAGCGGTGGCGGATCACGGCCGCGGCCCCGGTCGCGGATCGCGGCCCCGGTCGCGGACCCGGTCGCGGTCTGCGGTGACGGTGGCGGTCGGCGGTGGCGGTGACGGTGGACGGTGACGGTCCACGGACGCGGCCCCGGTCGCGGATCACGGTCGCGGTCGCGGTCGCGGACGCGGTCCACGGTCACTGCATCAGAGGTCGGCGGGCTCGGTACGTCAGAGAAGGACCAGGTACATCTGCACCGATTCTTAACATCGGCTTCACCTCTTTTTTGCTATTCTCAGGCGCGCCGATGGCACGACATTCAATTTTTTTCAGGGAGGTATGAGATGGTCGAGTATCGAGGCAGGTTCGTATTCGCATGTATCGCGCTGCTCCTGCTGGCAGGGCTGGCGGCACCGCCGGCCTTCGCTCAGGAGGCGACCGAAACCGACGAGGAGCGGGCGGAAGCCCGGGAGTGGGAGCCCTTCGTCGGGGAGGTCACGGTGACTGCACAGAAACGCGAGCAGGATATCCAGGAGATCCCGTTCTCGCTCACGGCCCTGCCCTCGGAGGACCTCGAGGTTCTGACCACCGGCGGTGCCGACCTGCGAGCTCTCTCCGGGCGGGTTCCCAGCCTGGTCATGGAGTCCTCGTTCGGCCGCGCCTTCCCGCGCTTCTACATCCGCGGCCTCGGCAACACCGACTTCGACCTCAACGCCTCGCAGCCGGTGTCGATGGTGGTGGACGAGATCGTTCTCGAGAACCCCATCGTCAAGGGCATGCCGCTCTTTGACATCGAGCGGGTCGAGGTACTGCGCGGTCCGCAGGGCACCCTCTTCGGACGCAACACGCCGGCCGGCGTGGTCAAGTTCGACACCG
Source organism: uncultured Thermoanaerobaculia bacterium (assembly GCA_964609835.1). Classification (GTDB taxonomy): domain Bacteria; phylum Acidobacteriota; class Thermoanaerobaculia; order Thermoanaerobaculales; family Sulfomarinibacteraceae; genus Sulfomarinibacter. The sequence goes on along the minus strand of CAZSTH010000060.1, from coordinate 21,602 downwards.
TCAAACCGTCCCGGGAGTTCGACGCCATGGCGCGCCTCTCCTACGGCACCTACGACACCGTCGATGCCCGCTTCGCGGTCGGCGGCCCGTTGTCCGAAACCCTGTCAGCGCGCTTCTCGGGGATGTACCAGTCGCGCAGCGACTGGATCGACAACGAGTGGGAGCCGGGTCCCGAGGACGAGCTCGGCGGTTACGACAACACCGCCTACCGAGCGCAGCTCCTGTGGGAGCCCAACGACCGCCTCGACGTGCTGTTCAACGTTCACGGCTGGAACGTCGACGGCACCGCGCGCATCTTCCGCGCCAACATCCTGCAACCCGGCACCAACGACCTGGTTCCGGACTTCGAGCAGGACGTGGTCTTCCAGGACGGCAGGAACGAGCAGGACATCGACGCCTTCGGCGGCCTGCTGCGCATCGACTACGACTTCGGACCGGCCACCTTCACCTCGTTGACGGGCTACGAAACGCTCGAGATGTTCAGCCGCGGCGACATCGACGGCGGATTCGGCGCGGTCTTCGCGCCCCCGTCCGGACCGGGCTTCATTCCGTTCCCCTCGGAGTCGGCGGACGGACTGCCCGACCTCGACCAGTGGACCCAGGAGTTCCGCCTCACCAGCAACAGCGACGGCGACTGGCGGTGGCTGGTCGGCGCTTTCTACTTCAACGAGGAGCTCCAGGCCGACACCTTCAGCTTTGCCTCGCTGGCGCCCGGCAACCCGCAGGACGGCTACGCTTTCCAGACCCAGGACGCCACCTCGTACGCGCTCTTCGGCTCGGTGGACTGGCAGCTCTCCGACCTCTGGCTGCTGACCGCCGGGGTGCGCTACTCTTCGGACGACAAGGACTTCACGGCGGAACGACCTTTCCCGACCTTCCAGACGCCGACCTTTGCGCCCATCACCGAGTCGGTGGACGACGACGACATCAGCTGGAACCTGAGCGCCACCTACCAGGCGAGCGAAAACGTCAACATCTACGGCCGGGTCGCCACCGGCTACCGCGCGCCGTCGATCCAGGGCCGGATCCTGTTCTGCGCCGATTTCGAGGGCGGCCAGAACCCCGCCACCAACTGCGTCACCACCGCCGACACCGAAACCATCCTGTCAGGTGAGGTGGGCATCAAGACCATCCTCGCCGAGAACAAGCTGCGCCTCAACCTGACCGCTTACATCTACGAGGTCGACGGCCAGCAGATCACCGCGGTCGGCGGCGAGTTCAACACCGCCACCCTGCTCAACACCGACACGACCGAGGGCCACGGTCTCGAGGCCGACATCCAGTGGACCCCGTCCGGAAACTGGCTGATGACCTTCGGCGCGTCGTGGAACCCGACCGAGATCAAGGACCCGAACCTCACGGTCGCACCCTGCGGCGGCGGCTGCACCGTGACCGATCCGGTCATCGGCGGCCTCGCCTACATCGACGGCAATCCGCTGCCGCACGCCCCCGAGGTGATCTTCAACGGCATCGTCAAGTACCGCATGAAACCCAGCGGCGACGGCTTCTTCGGCTCGTTCGACTGGGCCTACTATTCGGAAAAGAACTTCTTCCTGTACGAGTCGGAGGAGTTCAAGGCCGACTCCCTCGAGCTCGGGCTGCGGCTCGGCTGGGGCTTCAACCAGGGCCAGTACGAGGTCGCTCTGTGGGGCCGCAACATCACGGACGAGGAGATCGTCCGCAACGGCATCGACTTCAACAACCTCACCGGCATGACCAACGACCCGCGGATCATCGGCGCCGAGTTCGTCGCCAGATTCTAGGCGGAGGTCCGTCCATCACGGTCGGCCGCCCCACCCGGGGCGGCCGATTTCTTTTCCCGTTTTCGGTCCCGATTCGCGGCGAAGCGGGACCGAAAACGGGGTTCACGGTCGGTAGAGCTGAATCCTCGACTCCGGGACGCGTCGCGACAGCCGCTCCATGCTCTCGCCGACACGGGCCACGATCTCGACGAGATCGAGGGTCAGGAGTTCCCGATCCCGCATCAGCACCCGGCCGTCGCAGATCACTGTCCGCACGTCCGAGGCCCGCACCGAGTAGACCAGGTTGGCGGCCGGGTCGTGCGGCGGCTGGTTGTGGGGGCCGCCGAGATCGATCAACACGATATCCGCCAGCAAGCCGGGCGCGAGGTGGCCGAGATCATCCGGCAGGCCATAGACCCGAGCACTGTCGCGGGTCGCCACGATCAGAGCCTCCCCGACCTTCATCGCGGTCGGGTCGCCGCTCTCGTGTTTCTGGACCATCGCCATCAGCCGCAGGGACTCCAGGATGTCGAGGGTGTTGTTGGACACGGGACCGTCGGTCGCCAGGCCCACCGGAACACCGGCCTGCCGAAGCTCGCACACGGGAGCCGCGCCCATCGCCAGCTTGAGGTAGGTCTTCGGAGCGTGCGCGACCCCGCACGGCTTCCCGGCCATCAGCTCGACGTCCTCCCGCGTCACCCCGCAGCAGTGCGCGAGAATCGCAGGCCGGTCGAGCACGCCGGTGTCGGCGAGGACCCGGATCGGGGTCTTCCCGTGCGCCTCGACACTCGCGCGGGTCTGAGCGGCAGTTTCCGCAGCGTGGATGTGGATGCCGAGGTCGAGCCGCTCGGACTTCCGGGCCACCGCTTCGAGGAAGGCGTCATCACAGGTGTAGGGCGCGTGCGGCGCCAGCCATGTGGTGATTCGGCCGCCGGCTGCGCCGCGGTATGCCTCGGCGAACGACGCGGTCCGCTCCACCCCCGCCGGACCCTGGTCGCCGAACACCGCCCACCCGAGGGCGGCGCGGGTTCCCGCCTGCTCGACCGCCTCTGCCGCCCGGTCCATGTGGAAGTAGTGGTCGGCGACCGAGGTCACCCCGGCCTGAATCATCTCGGCGAGCCCGAGCTGCATCCCCCAGAAAACGTCGTCGGCGGTCAGGTTCGATTCCAGCGGCCACATGTACTGGTTGAACCAGGTCTCGATGTCCACGTCTTCGGCGAGCCCACGAAAGATTCCCATCGGCACGTGGGCGTGGGTGTTGATGAGCCCGGGCATTGCCAGCAGGCCGCGTCCATCGAGCATCTCGTCCGCGCCCACCGTCTCGGCACCGCCGTGCGGTTCGATCGACCGGATGCGGTTGCCGGAAATGACGATGTCCCGGTCGCGCAGGATGTCGGCTCGTCCGTCGTCGCACTGCAGCACGTCGACGCGCTCGATGGCGAGGGTTCTCATGCGGAAGATTGTGGCCGATGCGCAGCGAGGACGCAATCTGGGCGACTCCTCCAGGGAGCGCTGCATGTGACGGCAACTCGTGAAGGCCACGGATGATCGGTCAGACCATCGACCGTGTTCGCATCGTCAGGCAGTGAGCTACCACCAGATCTGCGCCTGTCTGCGCGATCCGAGGTTTCTCGGCGCGCCGTTCAGAAGATCCGGCGCCCGACAGCGCGCGCGATATTGGCCACGCGGTCGCCCCAGGGCAGGCGCTTGAACAGGTTCTTGACCGCACCCTTTGTGAAATAGGTGGATTCGGAGTAGTCGATGGCCACCTCCACCAGCGCCGGCGTCCCCGAGCGCGTCACGTGCAGCGCCGCCGGCAGCACCGTGTCGAGTTCGGCATCGTCGATGATGCGGAAGTACCGGCTGCGTGTGGCGCGCGCGAAACCCTCGAGGTCGTAGCCCGGCAGCACGCTGGCGCTGACGCGGTTGGTCATCATCCTCTGGAACTGCGCGATCTGGGAGAGCTCGCCGTCGCACAGCACGCACACCAGCGGCGCCATGCGGTTGGCGGCAGCCGTGATCAGCTCGAGCCCGGTCATCAGGAACGCCCCATCGCCCGGCAGCGCCACCACGTCCCGCCCCGGATGAGCGAAACAGGCCCCGATCGCCGCCGGCACCGAGTACCCCATGCAGGAAAAGTCGGTCGGTGCCAGGAACCGCCCCGGCGCCTCCAGACGCAACTGCTCCATCGCCAGGAAGGTGCCGTTGCCGCTGTCGGTGGCGTAGATGGCGTCCTCCTTGCAGTGCCGCTGAAGCGCTCTGAACAGAGCATACGGCCTGACTCTGGAGCCACCCGCCCTGCTCTCCCAGCGTTCGACGACCTTCTGATGTCCTGCCGCAATGCCGTTGGCCAAGCCGGCCCACGGCCTGCTGCCGTCGATGAGCCTGGAAAGCGCTTCGACGAAGAGACGCGCATCGGCTCGGATGGCCAGCTTGGCTGCGAAATTGCGGTTGAAGACCTCGGGCTCGATGTCGACGTGGATCAGGTTGTCCGGCGGCTCGATGCCGTACCCGGCCGTGGTCACCTCTCCGAAACGGCAGCCGATCGCCAGCAGGCAATCACACGACGACATCACGCGGTCGACGAAGGACGGCGCCTGGCGGCCGAAGCCATTCCAGAGCCACAGCGGGTGGTTCTCGGGGAACACCCCCTTGCCGCTGAACGACGTCGTGACCGGGGCCCCGAGTTGTTCCGCGAGCGGAACCAGCAGATCGGCCGCGCCGGCAGCGCCCTTGCCGACGTAGATGGCCGGTGCGTCAGCGCTCGCCAGCATGGTGGCGGCGGCCTCGACGAGATCGAACTCCGGCGTCGCCTCGAGGTCCGGCTCCGCCTCGTAGCCGACGTCACCGACCTGGTGGCGGAAGAGGTAGAGCTGAGCCGCGATCTCCACCACCACGGGCCCGGGCGCACCGCGGCGGGCGACCTGGAAGGCGCGGCGGATGGCCGGGTAGAGATTCTCGGCCCGCTCCACCCTCACCGCATCCTTGGTCACCGGCCGCAGCATCGCCAGCTGGTCCACGTGGTGCAGCTGGTAGGCCACGCCGGTGTCGGTGCGGATGCCGCTCGCGATCACGACCATCGGCGTGTTGTCCATCCACGCCTCGGCGATTCCGGCAAGACTGTAGGCGGCGCCGGCGCCGGGAACGATGTTGAGCACTCCCACCTGGTTCGAGGAGCGGGCGTAACCCTCGGCGAGAAAGGCGCCCGCGACCTCCGAGGTCACGAGCACCGTCTCCACGCCCGCGGTGGCGGCCAGCACATCGTAGAGCTCGATATTGTGAGTGCCGGGGATGCCGAAGGTGTAGCGGACGTTCTCGTCGGCAAGCGCACGAGCGACCTCTCCGGCGGCGCGGGTCTTCATGCCAACAGCTCCCCGGAGTCGTTGCGAATTTCCTCGGCAACCCGGTCGGCGAGCGCCATCACCGTCACATACGGGTTGACGTCCGAGCACTGCGGAAACAGGCTGGAGTCGGCGACGAACAGCCACGGCTCGCCGTGAACCCTGCCCCACGAATCGGTGACGGAGTCCGTCTCGTCTCGGCCCATTCGGCAGCCACCCATGAGGTGGGCGGAGGTGACCGAGATCCTGCCCGGCCGCACGTTGCGCCGTGGAATCAGCTCCTCCACCCGGTCCGCATCGCGCCGTTCGATGAAGAAGCCGGTACCCGCGGGCGCGTGGACGCGCTCCGCCCCGGCCGCGAAGAAGACCCGCGCGCTCGCCACCATCGATGCGTGGAGGCTGTCGAGGACGTCCGGCGCCAGCGTGTAGTCAACCACGGGGTCGCCGTCTCCATCGAGGGTGACGCGGTTGTCGGCGCGGGCCCGGTCGAGGGCCAGCACCAGGATCATCTGCAGCCGCGGGTACGCGCGCATCAGCGCCGAGTGATCGGCGCCGAAGCCGATCAGGTTCTTGGCGGTCACGAACGGGAAGTACATGCAGGTCTCGAGCAGGAAGCGGTCGCTCTTCCAGAACTGGTCGCTGTAGAAGCTCTTCGGATGGCCGTGGAAGTTGGTGATCGGCTCGGCGTGCTCGGCGACCAGGATGAGAGCCGGGTGGAGCGTGATGAAACGGCCGAGAGCCGGCAGCCGGCGGCCGTAGCCCGATCGCAGCAGCAGCGCCGGCGAGTGCACGGCACCCCCGGCGCAGACCACCACGACCTTGGCCCTGAACCGGTAGCCGCCGGGCTCGAGAATCGATGGCGCACCGAAGCCCGGGCTGCTGACCACCGCCTCGCACACCCGGTCGCCGATGCGCGTCACCCTGCAGTCGGTGATGACCTCGACACCCGCGGCCTCGGCCCTCGGCAGCTGCACCACGTGGGTGCCCTGCTTGGCCTGATTCGGGCAGCCCAGGTTGCACAAGCTCGAGGCGCGGCAGCCCTTGACGTTGATCGGGAACTGCTCCACGTTCCAGCCCAACGTGCGGCATCCCTCGACGAAAAGCCGGTTGTTGTCATTGATCTCATCATCCGACAGCAGGTGGACGTTGTTCTCCTCGAGGTACTTCGCCGAGCGCGCCAGGACGTCCGCCGCCTCGAGCCCGGGCACGCCCCAGCGCTCGATCACGTCCGCCGGCACCGTCAGGGAGGTGCCGGTGTAGACGACGGTGGAGCCGCCGTAGGCGCGGCCCGCCGCCAGCGTCATGACGCGATCCTTGGTGAAGATCCCACCGGAGGAGAAGTAGAGTTTGGACGCCATCTCCAGCTCGCGGCCCGTGAACTCCTCGCTGCCGAGCCGGGCACCCCACTCGAGGACTGCGATTCGGACTCCCTCGGCGCACATCGGTGCGAGTTCCTTGGCGACCGCACCGCCCCCAGCGCCGGAACCGATGATGACGATGTCGTAATCGAGCTCACGCATCCATCAGGCTCCTGCCGTCGAAGGCCGGCCGGTAGCCCAGCGCGGCGCCGATCTCCGACTGGCCGTAGTAGCCCATGAAAACCATCGCCTTGAGGCCCCAGGTTCCCTTCCGCAGCAGCCCGACCGGCGCGTCCTCGAACCACCGCAGCACGGCATCCTGGCGCTCGGCCGAAAGTTGGTCGAACGGCACGCCGAAGCGCACGACGGGCGCCCACCGCACGACCCCGAGGAACGCACCGAACTGGCGCCGCACGGCCGGCGTCCGGTCCTGGAGGGCATCGTCGACAATCGCGTAGAAACGGCTCGAATGGGCGTGGTCGAGCGCCTCGAACTCGGGAACGATCCGAGCCGCGAGCACGCCGAGGAACGCCGCCTTTTCGTGCGGCAGTGACTTCATACGCTCATTCTACGCGAACCGGCTCGAGGCTCGAGACCCGAACCTGGATGGGCGGGTGGAATCAGTCGAACAACCGACCGTTGGCGATCTTGGCCTGATCCCAGCGCTCGATAAGGTAGTACTTCTCGTCCTCGAAGGTGCGCTGGATGTTGTCGAGGTACTCCTCCGACTCCCGTGCACTGTAGTCGATGGTCTTGTTGACGAAGGACAGGACGCGCGAGTTGTAGAACGGAATCAGCGCATCCATGATCCGGCCGCGCTCCTCGCTGTCGGCGGCACATTTGTAGGCAACCGCGAAATCGAAGATGATCCGCGCCCACAGCGAGGACGAGTAGGTGAAGGCGGTTTCCTTCTCGATCGCGGCGAGGGCCTCGATCTGCCGAAACTCAGGCGCGGGGAGGATCTCCCGCCACAGGCCAGCGTAGTCCTCCCAGCCCTTCTTGAACCCCTCGAAGAGCTTGTCGGTGCTGACATCGACCGGCGGCGGCTGCTGGTCCATGCCCTGGCCGAAGCCGTAGATGCTGCTTGGACGGCTGCGGCCGACGTACTTCCACAGGTACTCGAAGTCGATCATCAGGTCGAACAGCGTCGAGACCACCTGCTTGAACATCGGCGCCAGGTCCCCCGCCGGATCTTTGGTGCGGTGGATCTTCGGAGTTCCCAGGAAGGCCTGGCAGACGTTGAAGCGCCTCGCGACCGCGATCGTCGTCATCCAGATGTCGATGCCGAAGTTGGCCGTCTTCTCGTTCCAGAGCTTCTCTGCCAGGAAGGCTCGGGCGGCGCGGCCGGAGAATCCGAAATCGCCTCCGATCGGCTGCCGCACACGCAGCCCGCCGAGGGTGCGGATCATGGGATACGCGATGTGGTTGGTGATCGTGCCGTCGTACTTGTGGCGGAGGTAGATCGGGGTCACGTAGTCGAAGCGCCCCATCAGGGGCTCCACCAGGTACTGGATCCACTGCGGCGTGATGCTCTTGAGGTCGGCATCCACCATCGCGACACCCTGCGCGTTGAGCTCCACCGCCGCCTTGAAGAGGTTGCGGACGTTGTTGCCCTTTCCCTTGACCCCCTCCGGAGTCGAAATGTAGATCTTGGGCACCCTGGTCGGCGTGTCCATGAAGGCGTCGCGAGTCCCGTCGGGAGAGTTGTTGTCGACGTTGATGATCACCGCCCTGGCGCTCGGGAAGTACTGCTCGAGGCCTCGGCTCACGACGTCGGTCGGCACGGCGATGGAGTCCGCCTCGTTGTACGAGGGTATGCCGACGATGATGTCCACGGCGCGGACGTTGCTCGGATTCTCGACATATGCCGTCATGGAAGCTCCCGAATGAACGCGAATCAGACCCGATCGCGCGTGATGAGCTTCCCTCATTGTAACTGCCGCGTTTGGGAAATGCCATAATCCGGCACAGCGTTATCAACGATCGCATGCGTCGCGGCCGCCGCACGGCGCACAGGAGAATCGTCATTGGCTCCTGAAGCCCCAATCAGCCCCTCCCCCGAAGCGCTCGCGGCGCTCGGCAACGCTGACTACGTCGAAGAGCTGTACCAGCAGTGGCAGCGCGACCCGACCTCTCTCAGCCGCGAGTGGCGGTATTTCTTCTCGGGCTTCGACCTCGCTGCCAGCCCGAGCCGCGAGGTTGCGGCCGGCCGTGCCGCAGACCAGTCCAGGGTCGCGAGTTTGATCTTCGCCTACCGCAACGTCGGCCACCTGATCGCCGACCTCGATCCGCTCGGGAACCGCCGCGAGAGCCATCCGCTGCTCGAGCTGGAGACCTACGGTCTCGATGACAGCCACCTCGACGAGATCTTCGACACCGGGCACCTCGGCGGCCCGCAGCAGATCACCCTGCGGGAGACCCTCGGGATCCTGCGCGACACCTACTGCCGGACCATCGGCGTCGAGTACCTGCACATCCAAGAGATGCAGATCCGGCGATGGCTCCAACAGGAGATGGAGCCGAACCGCAACCGCCCCCGGCTCGACCGCGAGGACAAGCACCGCATCCTCGCCCAGCTGATCGACGCCGAGCTCTTCGAGAGCTTCACCCACGGGCGCTACCAGGGCCAGAAGCGCTTTTCGCTGGAGGGGGCCGAGGCGCTGATTCCCGGCCTCCACCAGTTCATGGAGACGGCGGTCGCGACAGGGGCCTCCGAGGTGGTCATGGGGATGGCCCACCGCGGCCGCCTCAACGTCCTCGCCAACATCCTGCAGAAGCCCTTCTCCATGATCTTCCACGAGTTCGAGGACAACGTCGGGCCCGACCCGTACGGCGGTGACGGCGACGTCAAGTACCACCGCGGCTTCAGCTCCGACTACGTGACCCGCGACGGCGCCAGCCTCCACATCAGTTTGACCGCCAACCCCAGCCACCTCGAGGCCGTCAACCCGGTGGTCGAAGGCCGCACGCGCGCCAAGCAGCGCCGCCGCGACGACACCGCCGAGCGCCGCAAGGTCCTGCCGCTGCTGATCCACGGCGACGCCGCCTTCGCCGGTCAGGGGCTCGTTGCCGAGACCTTCAACCTCTCCCAGCTCAAAGGCTACGCCACCGGCGGAACCGTTCACATCGTGGTCAACAACCAGATCGGCTTCACCACCCTGCCCGGCGAAGCGCGCTCCACCCGCTACCCCACCGACATCGCCAAAATGGTGGAGGCGCCGATCCTGCACGTCAACGGCGAGGACCCCGAGGCCGTGGTGCACGCGATCGACCTCGCTCTGAGATTCCGGCAGAACTTTCACCGCGACGTGGTGGTCGACATCTTCTGCTACCGCAGGCACGGCCACAACGAAGGTGACGAGCCGGCCTTCACACAGCCCCTGATGTACCAGAAGATCCGCAACCGCACCAGCATCCGCTCGATGTATCAGATGGAGCTCGAGAGCACCCACGATATCTCCCTCAAGGAGAGCGAGGACCTGACGAACTCGATCCAGGACCGGCTGATCGAAGCCTTCGAATCGGCGCGCTCGACCTGCGAGCTGCCGGAGGACGACGGCACCGCGTTCAGCGGGCTGTGGAAGGGGCTCGACAACTCTTTCTGCTTCCAGTGCACGGAAACCGGGGTTCCCTACGAACGGCTGCTGCAGGTCTCGAAAGCGCTTTCCTCACCTCCCGACGGATTCAATCTCCACCGCAAGATCGCGAGGCGCCTACCCGCTCAGCACCAGGCGGTGGAGCGTCAGGGCGAGGTCGACTGGGCGATCGCCGAGCTGCTCGCTTTCGGCACCCTCCTGTCGGAAGGGACTCCGGTTCGCCTCAGCGGCCAGGACAGCATCCGCGGCACCTTCTCCCAACGCCATGCCGCGTGGTTCGACACCAAGAACCAGGAGACCTTCATCCCGCTCAACAACGTCAGCGACGAACAGGCCCGCTTCTGCGTCTACAACAGCATGCTGTCGGAAGCCGCCGTGCTCGGCTTCGACTACGGCTACTCCCTGGTGGAGCCCAACATGCTGGTCCTCTGGGAGGCGCAGTTCGGCGACTTCGTGAACGGCGCACAGGTCATCATCGACCAGTTCATCGCCGCCGCCTTCGACAAATGGCATCGCGCGTCGGGCATCGTGATGCTCCTTCCGCACGGCTACGAGGGTCAGGGCCCCGATCACTCCAGCGCCTATCTCGAGCGTTACCTGATGGCGTGCGCGGAAAACAACATGCAGGTCTGCAACCTGACCACTCCGGCGCAGTACTTCCACGCCCTGCGGCGCCAGATCCACTCGGCGTTCCGGCGGCCTCTCGTCATCATGTCCCCGAAGAGCCTTCTGCGCCGCAAGCGGGCGGTCTCCCCGATCGGCGACCTCACCGCCGGGAGCTTCCGTGAGTTCCTCCCCGACCCCGCCGGGCCCGCGTCCCCCGACCGCCTGGTTCTGTGCAGCGGCAAGCTCTACTACGACCTGACAGCGGCACGGGAGGAACACGGGCTGGACGACGTTGCGATCGTGCGTGTCGAGCAGTTCTATCCCTTCCACGAGGAGCTCTTCAATGAAGTCGTCGAGGCGTACCGCGGCGCCTCCGAGGTGATCTGGGCCCAGGAGGAGACGCACAACCGCGGCGGCTGGTCGTTCATGTTCCCGCGGCTGCTCGATCTCTTCCCCGACCACAGGCCGCGTTACGTCGGGCGCGAGGCGAGTGCCAGCCCGGCCACCGCGTCCCCAAGGGTCCACAAACAGCAGCAGAGCGAGATCGTCCGCACTGCCCTCGGCATCGGCTGAGGGGGTACCAGGGAGGCCGAGGATGGCTGAAGACGTCACGATCCCCGAAATCGGCGAGTCGATCACCGAGGGCTTCATCGCCGAGTGGTCGCAGCCGGACGGCGCGGTGGTCGCCGTCGGCGACCCACTCCTGGTACTGGAAACCGACAAGATCACCATGACCGTCAACGCCGATCACGCCGGAAAGCTGAAGATCCTGGTCGAGGCGGAGGAGACGGTCGAGGTCGGGCAGGTGGTGGCCACCATCGACACCCGCGTGTCGGCAGACGATGGGGAACCCGAGGAGCGGCGTGACGACGACGGGCAGGCGACGGAGGACGACGCCGCACAACCCGCGGAGGACGAGGTGTCGCACACTCGGGAACGTGCCGGCGGTGAAATATCCGGGCTCTCCCCGGCAGTGCGGCGGCTGGTCCTCGAGCACGACCTCGCCCCCGGTGACATCACCGGCACCGGCAAAAACGGACGCATTCTCAAGGGCGACGTGCTGGAGCACATCGAGCAACGCCAGCGGCAGACCGAGGTCGCCGGACCGGAGCAGCCGGAGGAGGCTGACAACGGGTCTCGGAGCGAGGAGCAGGAGCAGGACAGGCCGCGCCCCAGGCCGGTGGAGATGCCCGATCAACGCCAGACCCGCGAGCCCATGTCGCGGCTCCGCAAACGGCTCGCCGAGCGGCTGGTGGAGGTCCAACAGCAGGCCGCGATCCTCACCACCTTCAACGAGACGGACATGAGCCGCGTCATCCAGATGCGGACCGCTCACAAAGAGCGGTTCAGGGAGCTCTACGGCGTCGGCCTCGGCTTCATGTCGTTCTTCGTCAAGGCCGCCGTCGACGCGCTGCAAACGGTGCCCGCCGTCAATGCCTACATCGACGGTGACGAGATCGTCACCAACCACTCCTACGATATCGGCGTTGCGGTCAGCAGCGACAAGGGGCTGGTGGTTCCGGTCGTCCGCGGCGCCGACCGCCTGTCGATGGCCCGCATCGAGGAGAGCATCGCCGACCTCGCGCGGCGGGCGCAGGAGAGGACCCTGGAGCTGTCAGACCTCTCCGGCGCCGGATTCACGATCTCCAACGGCGGCGTCTTCGGTTCGCTGCAGTCGACACCGATCCTCAACCCGCCGGGGAGCGCGATCCTCGGCATGCACGCCATCAAGAAGCGCCCGATGGTGGTCAACGACGAGATCGTGATTCGGCCCATGATGTACCTGGCGCTGTCCTACGACCACCGTCTGATCGACGGGCGCGAAGCGGTGACATTCCTCAAGCGAATCGTCGAGTGCATCGAGGCCCCGGAACGGATGCTGCTCGAGATCTGAGCCCACCGCCATGCACCACCGCGCAGCCCCCGGAGCGAGGGCCGTTTCGGGGCGCTCTGGGTCACCGACCTGACCGCCTTCGACCCGAATTCCGAAGCCGTTGATGTCGACATCTACCGGCTGCCGCGTGGTGAGGACAATGCCGCGCAGGTCCCGATCACCGTCACCATCCCGGCCTACACCTCGGTGACGGTGCCAGACGTGATCGGTTCGGTTCTCGGCCTCGACGCAGCGGACGGCGGTTTCATGGAGATCACCATCACTCAGGGCGGCGCGATCTTCGCAGCCACCCGGGTGCCGAATACCACCAACGACGCACAGCTTCTCGAGCAGTGGATCCTGCTCGGCGAGTAGACTCGCCGACCCATCTCTCACGGCACACGCGGCGCGCTTCGGCGCCCCCTTTCCTTTCTGTCCCCTCGAGATCGCCCGAATCGAACGGTGCGCCGCTTCCCCGGACCCGTTTCCTGGCAGCCAACGGCGGAGCACCGGGTCGAGGGTGGTCCACGGTGACATCCCGAGATGATCAAAAGCGCGCAGGCCGGTCCCCTCCACCCCGCGTTCCGTTCGCGATATAGTCACGCCATGCGGGCAGTCGTGTGCGAGCAGCCCGGCGACGAGAACATGCTCTCGGTCGGCGAGGTGGACGCGCCGTCGATGTCGGCAGCAGCGCTCCGCATCCGGGTCGCCGGTGCCGGCGTCAACCGTGCCGACATTCTCCAACGGCGCGGTCTCTACCCTCCGCCGCCCGGGGCTTCGGAGATCATCGGCCTCGAGTGCGCAGGCGAGGTGGTCGAGGTGGGCGCGAACGTCGAGGGCTTCGGAGTCGGCGATCGCGTCATGGCCCTGCTCGCCGGCGGCGGCTACGCCGAAGAGGTGGTGGCCCCGGCGGCGTGCGCGATGAGGGTTTCCGACCGGATGTCGCTGGTCGATGCGGGTGGCGTCCCCGAGGTCTTCGTGACCGCGTTCCTCAACCTCTTCCGGCTGGGCGGACTCCAGCGCGCCGAGACCGTGCTGATTCACGGCGGCAGCGGCGGGGTCGGCACGGCCGCCATCCAGCTCGCCAAACGGGCCGGCGCACGGGTCGCGGTCACCGCGGGCTCGGAAGAACGCTGCAGGCGCTGCCTCGAGCTCGGCGCCGACGCAGCAGTCGACTATCGCCGGCATGACTTCACGCTCGAAACCCTCGACCTCAGCGGCGGCCGCGGCGCCGACCTCATCCTCGACTGTGTCGGCGGCCCGTACCTCGAACGACACCTCGAGGTGCTCGCCACCGAAGGCAGGCTGGTGCTGATCGGACTGCAGGGGGGTGCACGCGCCGAGATCGACCTCGCCCAGCTGCTGCGGAAGCGACTTCAGATCGTCGGTTCGACACTACGCGCGCGGCCCGTCGCCGAAAAAGGACGTATCATCCGCGATTTTCAGGAGCGTTTCGGCGACGACCTCGCCACCGGCCGCATCAGCCCGGTGATCGATCGCACCCTCCCGTTCGCGGACGCCGGCGAGGCCCACCGCCTCCTCAAGGCCGGCGAGATCTTCGGCAAGATCGTGCTCACCCCGTCGTAAGCGCGGTTTCGGGACGCTCTCCTTCCGGCACCAGCCGGCAATAGGACGACCACAGCTCGTCCGACCGCTCCGCGTCGAGGCCGGTCAGCGGGGGCCGCGCCGCATAGTCGCCGACCCCGGAACGACGGAGGATCGCCTTGACCGCGGGGCCAAGTCCGAAGGACTCCAGTAACGCGCGCACCGCGTCGAGCGCCTCCTGGTCCCGCTCCCCCCGCTGCACCCGGCTGACAAGAGCCGGCGCGACGCTGGCCGCCGCGCTGATGCTGCCGCTGCCGCCGGCCTCCAGGCAGCGCGATACCAGGCGATCCGTGCCCACCATGTAGCAGGCACTCTGGAACCTCGCGCACAGGCGGTCGAGCTCGCGCTCGTCCTCGGAGCTGTCCTTGACGCCCGCCAGGCGCGGGTGCGGCCCCACGGCATCGAGCAGAAGCTCCGACACGACCACCCCGCTGACCTGGGGAATGTGGTAGAGCAGGACCGGCAGCTCCGACCCCTCGAGCACCTCCAGGAAGAATGCCGCGAGGCCGCGCAAGGGCGCCTCGCGGAAGTAGAACGGCGGCGGCGCCAACACCGCGCCGTAGCCGTGATCGGCGGCCGCACGGGTCATCTCCAGGCACTCCGGCAGCGCGCACGATCCGATCCCGAGCATCAGCTCCAGGCCGGATTCGGCCGCGGCGGCGGTCTCGGCGACCTGCCGGCGCTCCGCGAGCGTCAACGACGGGAACTCGCCGTTGGTGCCGAGAATCAGGGCGCCGTCGAGGCCCTGCGCCGCGAGCCACCGCAGGTGGCGCTCCAGCGCCTCCGCGTCGAAAGCACCTCGTTCGTCGAGCGGCGTCGGCACCGGCGCGTACGCACCTCGCGGCAGGGACATGCAAACCTCCAAGGCCTCAGTGTACTGGTGTTTCGTTCCCCATTTCCGCGCCGCGCGGCTGGGAGCCGCCTGGCGCGAACGTGGGTTCACGCAGAATTGACCCTTCAACCCGACGACCCCCTCGCGACATCCGTATACAATGGAGGTTCGGGAGTGATTCCCGTTCTGGAGGATCCCGCCGAATGTCTCGTGCCACGCTCATCGCGCTGTCGCTCTGCATCGCCGCCGCCCTGCCGTGCTCGTCCGGCGAGCTGGTGCTGCCCGTGTTCGCCCACAACCTCCAGGGTCGCAGCGGCAGCGTCTGGAGCTCGGAGATCTACCTCACCAATCCCGGCGACCAGCCGGTGCAGGTGGAGCTCGAGCGCTTCCTGCCGGGCATGATAAGCAAGCCCACGCCGTGCGATCTCTTCATGCCTCCGACCCGGGTGGTGCCGCCGCAGTCGGCCACCGTGTGGACCGCCGCCGGGCTCGCCACCGACCTGGGGTGCGCCGAGCATGCCCGCGGCGGGCTGGTGCTGCGCGCGGACGGTCCAATCCACGTCACGAGCCGGCTCGTGAACCTCAACGAAAAGGAACCCGACGGACCGGCAGTCCTGTCGGGCCGCGGCGAGGCCTTCGAGGCGATCCCCCTCGAGCGTCTTCCCGGCGCCGGCGTCCACCTGCTGCCGGCCATGCTGTGGCACCGCCACCCGTGCGGCCCTTCCGACTTCGACACCGTCATCGGTTTCGCCAACCCCGGCTCCGAGTCTGTGGAGGTCGTCATCGACGTGCCGCACGAGGAGGGCCGCAGCCTTCGCCTCGACGGGGAGGAGGTCAACCTCCCCCACCTGCTCACGGTGGAGCCGGGGCACTGGCAGCAGCTCACCCTCGAGCCGGCAGAGGTTGCCGACGCGCCCTGCGGCAATATCGAGAGCTTTCTGGCCAGGGTCGAGATCGACGGGCCGCTCGCCCTCTACGCGTCGGTGATCGACCGCCGCTCCGGGGACCCGCGCACCGTGACGCCGGTGACGCTTCGCTCCGCCTCTGCTCACGATGACAGGTAGTTCGCAGACGCGATCCAATCTCGGCCGCCCCCTGCTGATCACAGCCGTGACGGACGGACGCTGACACAGCCATCGGGCACGGACACGGGCACGGGTGGCGCTCGGCGTCTACTCGAGAGGCAACCCCGGCTGACCCGAGGGCTGCACGATCCACTCGACCCGGAAGACGCCTTCGCCGAGGGGCACCAACTCGAGGTTCGGGGGCTGGTTCTTCTCCCACGGAATCAGGCCGTTGCGGAGAAAGAACTTCTTGATCAGGGGCGAGCGCAGCTCCGGCGATCCGCGCCAGAAGCTCTCCGTCAGTGGCACGACCACCGGCTCCGTCTGGTCCGGAAGATAGACGGACACAGTCGACCACTCGGGCCGGAAGTAGAGGCTGACATTGGCCTCCTGGACCCGCAGGCCGTAGGATCCGTGACCGTCGTGCCACGCAGAGACGATCACGGCACGTCACCGAGGCAGATGCCGAGATCACGCGCCGTCAGCACTGTGTCGCCGTCCAGCGGCACGCTCTTCATGCGTTCGGTGGCGACCTCGAGCGGGACGGCTTGAACCGTCGGCGGGTCGAGCGCCACCATCACCCCGAACCGTCGCTCGGCCGCCACCCGCACCGCGGCCGCCCCGAAGCGGAGCGCCAGCAGTCGGTCGAAGGTGGTCGGCCGGCCGCCGCGCTGGAGGTGGCCGAGGACCACCGTGCGCGTCTCCTTGCCGGTCCGCCGCTCAATCTCGTCGGCAACGCGCTCGGCGATTCCTCCCAGCCGCACCTCGCGGCCCGCCCCCTGGTCCTCGGCCACCATCGGGCCGTCGACCGGCGCCGCCCCCTCGGCGACCACGACGATCGAGAACCGCCGCCCACGCGCCTCGCGGTCCAGGATCTTGTCGCACACCGCCTTCATGTCGAACGGAATCTCGGGGATCAAGACCACGTCGGCGGTGCCTGCGACTCCGGAGTGGAGGGCGATCCACCCCGCGTAGCGCCCCATCACCTCGACCACGAAGACGCGCTCGTGGGCTTCGGCGGTGGAGTGGAGCCGGTCGACGGCATCGGTGGCGAGATTGACGGCGGTGTCGAACCCGAAGGTCACCACCGTGCCGGAAAGGTCGTTGTCGATGGTCTTCGGCACGCCGATCATCGGCAGGCCCTTGTCATGGAGCCGCTTCGCGATCCGCATCGATCCGTCGCCGCCGATGGCGATCAGGGCGTCGATCTTGAGGCGGCGGAAGTTGTCCACGATCTCGTCGGAGCGGTCCACCATCTGGGTGTCCTCGCCGGGGATTCTCATCGGGTACTCGAAGGGGTCATTGCGATTTGTGGTTCCGAGGATCGTACCTCCGAGGTGGGTGATGCCGCGAACCGAGTTCCGGTCCAGCTGAATCGTCTTCGAAGTATCGAAGAGGCCGGCGTACCCGTTGCGGATCCCGAGCACCTCCCAGCCCCGCCGCAACGATGCGAGGACGATGGACCTGATGACCGCATTGAGGCCCGGAGCGTCGCCGCCGCCGGTGTTGACCGCGATCCTGCGGATCTCTCCCGCCATGTAAGACCTCCCGAAGACTGCCGGAAATTCTAGCGCATCCTCGGAGCAGTCACAACATAAACATCTGAAGTGTCGACCCTTACGAAAAACCCCCCGGACGGACCCGGGGGGCGTTCGGTCGATTGTGGCGCTCCTCAGAGGTTGGCGAGCATCTCGTCGACCTCGTCGCAGGTCTTGCGGACCGCACCCACCGAGTGCGCGAAGGCCTCCTTCTCGTCATCGGTGAGATCGAGCTCGATCACCTGCTCGACGCCATTGCCGCCGACGATCGCGGGCACGCCCACGAACAGCCCGTTGACGCCGTACTCGCCCTCGAGCTTGGCACACACCGGGATGATCTTGCGCTTGTCGAAGATGATGGCCTCCGCCATCTCGAGCGCCGCCCACGCCGGCGACACGAAGGCCGAACCGAAGCCGAGCAGGCCGACAACCTCGCCGCCCGCTTTGCGGGTCCGGGTCTCGATCGCCGCCAGCGTTTCCTCGTCCACGAACTTGGTGACCGGGATTCCAGCGATCTGGCAGGACGAGCGCACCGGCACCATGGTGTCGCCGTGGCCGCCGAGCACCATCGCGTTGACGTTCTCCACCGAGACGTTGGCAGCCTCGGCCACGAAGTAACAGTAACGGCCGGAGTCGAGCTGCCCCGCCATGCCCACGAGCTTGTTCTTCGGCGGATCGAGGTTCTTGTCGAGGGTGTAGACGATGGCGTCGAGGGGGTTGGCGACCGAGATGATTGTCGCGTCGGGGGCGTACTTCTGGATGCCCTTGGCCACCTCCTTGGTGACCTTGAGGTTGATCGTCAACAGCTCCTCGCGGGTCGGGAAGGTCCCGTCCGGACGAGCCTTGCGCGGGACGCCGGCGGTGTTGATGATGAGGTCGGCGCCCTCGATCGCCGTGTAGTCCTTTGAACCGACGCAGCGAACGTCGGAGCGGATGGTGGGCGTGCCCTCGGCGATGTCCAGGCACTTGCCCTTGGCCACCGACTGCTTGTTGGCAACCTCCTGCCGCTCCGGTGGATCGTCCGGGTTCACGAACGGGGCCGGATCACTGAGCCCCACTTCGCGCGCCAGCCTGCGCTGGACGATCTCCTGGGTCAGCACTCCACCGATGTACCCGCCGCCGATGAGTCCGATCTTGTTGAGCATCGCCGTCCTCCTTTATGTCGCCCGCGGCTGGTTCCGGCGGGCCGGAAGCCCGCCGCCGCCGAGCCTGTGAAAATTTGCACGAGTCCGCCGCGCGGGAGTCAGAATACCACTTCAGGAGCGTATTGTGGACTTCGGTGGTCGCGAGGCGCAGCAGGAGTCCAAAGCGCATCGGGCCGGGAGCGGAGACCCGTCGGGATCAGTCGGCCGAGGACTCGAACCACTCGCGGAGGCGGGAGAGCCCTTCCTCGATCGAGACGCGGGGTTCGTAGCCGAGGTCGCGGCGGGCGGCCGAGATGTCGTACCAGTGGGCGGTGGCCAGGTTGCGGGCCAGGAAAGGGGTCATCCTCGGACCCTTCTCGGACGGCCGCACCCGGTGCAGCGCCTCCAGCACGTGGCCGGCGGCCACTGCAACCCCGAGCGGCACCGAACGCTCCACCGGCGCCACGCCGGCGGCCGCCAGAATGCCGTTGACGATCACCTTGAGCGGCCGCGGGTCGTCGTTGGAGACGAAGTAGGCCTTGCCCGCGCACGCCGATCCGGGCGCCAGCCGCTCGGCCGCCAGCAGGTGGGCGGCCACGGCGTTGTCAACGTAGACAGTGTCCACCAGGTTGTCACCGCCGCCGACGAAGCGCAGCTGGCCGGCCCTGGCCCTCGCCACCAACTGCGGTACCAGGTTGGTGTCGCCGGGGCCCCAGATCAAGTGCGGCCGGATCGCCACCGTCTGCAGGGCGGCTCCGTTCGCGGCCAGCGCCGCCATCTCGGCCATCGCCTTGGTCTGCGGGTACGCCGCATCGAAGCGGTCCGGGTAGGGCACCGACTCGTCGACGCCCTCGAGATCGCCCCGAGAGTGGACGACGCTCGGGGAGCTGGTGAAGACCAGGCGCGAGGACCCGTGGCGCCGCATCGCCTCGATCACGTTCTCGGTGCCGCGCACGTTGGCGCGGTAAAACGGCTCGTAGGGACCCCACATCTCGACCCGCGCCGCAACGTGAAACACCACCTCGCACCCCGCGACCGCCGCGTTGACCGCTGCCGGGTCGGCGATGTCACCCCGTACCTGCTCGACCCCGAGATCGGACAGCCACGGGTAGCTCCCCCGCTGAAGGGTGCGTACCTGCCACCCATCGCCGTGCAGGCGGCGGACGATGCCGCCGCCGAGGAATCCGCCGCCGCCGGTGACCAGAGCCTTCACGACCGGATTCTGGGGGCGGCCCACACCGCCAGCCTGGTGCGCCCGATCTTGGCGTTGTGGCGGATGTCGACCGGGAACGAGGGGTGGAAGAGCACGTGGCGGATGGTGCGGGTGTGCTCGAAGCCGCTTCCGAGCTCGAGCAGCTCGCTCCGGATGCGGTCCTTCCTCGACGACGCCACTCCACGGTCGAGCTCGACGCAGAGCACCGGCAGCTCGCTGCCGGGAGACCCGACACCCACCAGCGCGGTGCGGAAGACCTCCGGGTGGGTATCGAAGACCGCCTCACAGGGCACTGTGTACAGGGTGCCGTCAACGGTCTCGACCCGCTGGCTCTTGCGACCGCAGAACCACAGCCTCCCCCGATCGTCGAAGTAGCCGAGGTCGCCCATCCGGTGACGCACCGCGCCGCCGTCGGCGATCTTGGCCAGCTCCGTGTGGCGGGTTGACCTGTAGTATTCACGCGTTACCTGCGGGCCCTTGACCACGATCTCGCCGACCTCGCCCGGAGGCAGCGGGAGATCGTCGCTCCAGCATTCGACGGGGCCGTCGTCGATCGCGATCACCGCCACCTCGATGGAGGGCACCGGGTGTCCGACACAGGTGCCGGCGCCGCGGTCGGTCTCGTGGCGCGTCTCGCCGAGAATCACGTCGGACGAGTTGGTCGCCACCGGCAGCGACTCGGTGGCGCCGTAGGGCGTGTGGATGGCCGCATCGCCGGTCAGGAGCTGTTGGAAGCGCTCGATGATCCGGGGCTGGACCGGCGCTCCGGCCGAGATCACGCGGCGGACCGTCGGCAGCTTGACGCCGTTCTCGATCCCCCACCGCCCGACCGTGTCGAGAAGCGCCGGCGACCCGAACATGGTGGTCACGCCGTACTCCAGCACGGGGTCGACGATCTTGCGCGGATCGACTCGGGCCGGCCGGGTCGGGTCCATCTCCGGCACCACCGTGGTCATCCCGAGCGCCGGATCGAAGAGCGCGAAGAGCGGGAAGGTCGGCAGGTTGACTTCGCCGGGCTCGATGCCGTAGGCATCTCGGATGGCATCAACCTGGGCATTGAAGTTGGCGTGGCGGTAAACCACTCCCTTCGGCGGACCGGTGCTTCCCGAGGTGAAGACGATGGCCGCCACCTCGTCGGCCTCGGTGGTGGCGATCCCGGCCGAGCCGGCGGCGGCCCCCCGAGCCTCGACGTCCGCGAGTGAGTGGCCGCCCCACAGCAGCCGCGGCCCGACGGTGACCGTGGTTTGAACCGTCGCGCGCCCCCAGCCGAAGATCATCCGGGCCAGGTGCGCTTTCGAGACCCCGATGAATGCTTCGGGCTCGGCGTCGGCGAGACAGGTCTTGAGGTGTCTGAGGCCGATGCCGGGATCCACCAGCACCGGAACCGCACCGGCGCGGAACATGGCGAAAGCGAGCGCGAAGAGGTCGAGCCCGGGCGGCACCATCAGCACCGCCCGCACGCCGCGCCCGATGCCGACCTTCGCGAGACCGCGCGCGATGCGGGCGGAGCGCCGGTCAAGCTCGCAATAGGTCAGGCGAGCCCCGCGGCGACCCCACGGGCAGACGATCGCCGTCGCGTCGGGCTGGCGCGCCGCCATCTCCGGCAAAAAATCCGCGATATTCGCCTGGTCCGTCACACCGGCCTCGCCGTCACTTCGAACCAGTAGAGTAGAGGGGGGCGGGACTGAGCCCGCGCCCCCTCCCTCGTCG
>CAZSTH010000059.1:0-23026 GCA_964609835.1 uncultured Thermoanaerobaculia bacterium | reverse complement strand
GTCGATCCTGACGATCCTCGGCGTCATCATGTACCTGCGGTTCGGCTGGGTGGTCGGCAACCTCGGCCTGCCCGTCACCCTGCTGGTCGTCCTCCTCGCCAGCTCCATCACCTTCGTCACCGCGCTGTCGGCGTCGGCGGTGGCCACCAACATGAAGGTCGGCGTCGGCGGCGAGTACTACATGATCTCGCGCAGCCTCGGGCTCGAGCTGGGCGGCGCGATCGGCATTCCGCTGTTCCTGTGCCGGACCTTGAGCATCACCTTCTACAGCTTCGGTCTGGTGGAGGCGTTTCTCGCGGTCTGGCCCGCCGCCTGGGGCTCGGTGCCGGCTGCGGCGCCGCAGCTGATGGCGGCGGCGATCATCGTCACCATCACTCTGGTCTCAGGTAGGAGCGCCGCCCTCGCCCTCAAGCTCCAGATCCCGATCATGGTGGCGGTGGGCGCCTCCCTGGTCGCTCTCGCGGTCGGGGTGCTCACTGGCGGCACCCGTGCGCCCGAGATGGTCGTCACCCTGCGCACCGCGCCGGAGGGCTTCTGGTACGTGTTCGCGGTGTTCTTCCCGGCAGTCACCGGCTTCACTGCCGGCATCGGAATGAGCGGCGACCTCCGCGACCCGCGCCGCGCGATCCCGCGCGGCACGCTGGCGGCGGTCGCCACCGGCACCGCGGTCTACCTCACCGTGCCGGTCCTTCTGGCGCTCACCACCAAGCTGTCGCCCGAGGAACTGGCGGTCCCGGGCGTGACCTGGACCAGCGTCGCCGTGCTCGGACCGTGGCTGGTCTTCCCCGGCCTCTGGGGCGCCATCCTGTCATCGGCCTTCGGCAGCGTCCTCGGCGGCCCGCGCGTGCTGCAGGCGTTGGCCGCCGACGGCCTCGCGCCGTCGTTCCTGGCCCGGGTCTCGAGGACCGGCCAGCCGACGATCGCGACCTGGGTTTCGGGCGCGATCGCCCTCGCCGCGGTCGCGCTCGGCGGGCTCAACGCCGTCGCTCAGTTCGTCACGATCCTCTTTCTCACGCTCTACGTCACCATCAACCTCGCGTCGGCGCTCGAGAGCCTGGTCGGCGACCCGTCCTACCGGCCCACCATCAGGGTCCCCTGGTACGTGTCGCTCGCGGGCTCGATCGGCGCCATCGTGGTCATGTTCCTCATCAACCCGTGGGCCTGTCTCGCGGCGGTCGTCCTCGAGAGCGCCCTCTACACCTCTCTGCGCAGGCGCTCGATGCGCAAACGGTGGGGCGACGTCCGCGCCGGGGTCTGGGTCGCGCTGGCGCGGTGGGCGCTGCTCAAGCTCCGCCACCACGAGCTCGATCCCCGCAACTGGCGGCCGCAGATTCTGCTCTTCGCGGGCGATCCGGGCAAGCGGGCGGGGCTGGTCCGGCTGGCATCGTGGTTCAACCAGGACCGCGGCGTGGTCACCGTCTGCCGCCTGTTGGTGGGTAGGCGCGAACGGCTCCTCGAGGTCAAAGAGCTCGAGGACGAGATGGACCGCGAGCTCGAGGAGGCGGGCATCGTCGCCTTCCCCGCCGCCCACGTGGTCTCCGACTTCGAAAACGGCGTCCTCGACGTCGCCCAGGCCAACGGGATTGCCGGCCTCCACTCCAACACGGTGATGTTCGGTTGGTCGCGGCGGAAGGAGCGGCTCGAGTCCCAGCTGCGCATCATGCGCGCCATGTCCTACGCCGGCAAGAACACCATCATCTCGCGGCTCAACTGGGCCCACGAGCCCGGGCGCGACAAGCGCATCGACATCTGGTGGGGCGGTCTGCAGAACAACGGCGACCTGATGCTGCTGCTGGCCTACCTGCTGCGGCTCAACCCGGGGTGGCGCGACTCCGGCATCTGCGTGCACTCGGTGGCGCGCGACGAGGACGAACGGAAGTTGCAGATGGAGGGACTCGCCAAGCTCCTGCCCGAGGCCCGTATCGGGGCCGAAACCGAGGTCATCGTCAAGCCCCCCGAGTTGACGATCACGCAGATCCTGCACCGGGTCAGCGCCGACGCCGACGTGGTGTTCCTGGGCCTGCAGGAACCTGAGCCCGGCGCGGAGGGCGACTACGCGGACCGCATCATCGAGCTCGCAGGCGGCCTCGCCACCTGCATCTTCGTCCGATCGGCAGGCGCCTTCGCGGGCCGCCTGGTGTGAGGGCGGCGAGTCTCGCGGCCGGCCTCGGAATCAGGTGTGTCGCAGGGCGCTCCACACCCGCATCCTCAGCGCCGCGGATCGACAGCCTCACAGCAGTCCCTGCGACAGGGCGAACGTCGCGAGGCCGAGCGCGAAGAAAAAGCCGCAGATGTCGGTGACCGTGGTCAGGATCGGTCCCGACGCGAGCGCCGGGTCGACCCCGATACCTCGCAGCAGCAGGGGTACCGTGCCGCCGATCGAGACCGCAACCACGGTATTGAGGGCCAGCGCCGCGCCGACCACGATGCCGAGCACCGGGTCGCCGCGCCAAAGCCACGCGACGACGCCGATCAGAACTCCCAGCGCGGCGCCGTTGAGAAGACCGACGTTGACCTCCTTGACCAGCACTCGGAACAACTCCCGCGGGCGCACCAGGCCGAGCGCCAGCTCACGCATGCTGACCGCCACCGCTTGGTTGCCGGAGCAGCCGCTCATGTCCGAGATGATGGGCAGGAACGCGGCGAGCGCGATCAGGCTGGCCAGCGTGTCCTCGAAGTACACGATCACGCTGGCGGCGACGACGTTGAGGACGATGTTGGCACTCAGGAAGGCCAAACGGCGGCCGGACCGAACGGCCACCGGCAGCGTCCGCACCTCCTCGCCGCCGATGATGCCCTGCACCAGGCGGAACTGGCGCGCCGTGCGCCGGGCGATCGCCTCCTCCACCGCGGCGCGCCGCAGG
This sequence comes from uncultured Thermoanaerobaculia bacterium, assembly GCA_964609835.1. GTDB lineage: Bacteria > Acidobacteriota > Thermoanaerobaculia > Thermoanaerobaculales > Sulfomarinibacteraceae > Sulfomarinibacter. Next base: position 20,162 of record CAZSTH010000059.1, on the reverse strand, counting down.
ACACCCACCAGCCGGCCGTCGTCAACAACCGGGAGCCCGAGGAAGCGATAGCGATCCAGCAGGTCGCGCAGCTCCTCGAGGTCCGCCATGTGGTCGACCATCACCGGCTCTCCGCCGACCAGGTCGTCGAGCACCGTGTCGGCGCTGCTGAGCAGCAGGTCCCGCACCTTGAGCACACCCGCCAGCTGACCGTCGTTTCGCGTCACGTAGATGTACTGGATGTTGTAGTCCGCGTAGACCTCCGCGTGGCGGCGCAGGTCCTCCACCACCTGCTGCACCGTCGAGCCCAACCGGTAGCGGAGAAACTCGGTCACCATCAGGCCGCCGGCGACATCGGGCTCGTAGCCGGCGAGGGTGCGGACGTGGTCCACCTCGCGCTCGGGCAGGAGCTCCAGAACCCGCTCCGCAGCCGTCGGTCCCATACGGGCGACGAGATCCGCCTCGGCGTCGCTCGGCAGCTCGTGGAGGATCGCGGCCGCGGTCGCCGGCGACAATCTGGCGAGCAGCTCGTGCGGCGAGAGCTCCATGAGGAGGTCGACGACCCGGGCCGCGTCCGCCGGCTCCAGAACCTCCAGCAGCTCGCACTGGTCACTGAACTCCAACCGCGATACCACGAGCACGACGTCTGCCGGATCGAGCTCCGACAGGCGGCTCCGAAGCCGGTCACGTTCTCTCGCCCAGATCAAATCTGCCAGCTCACGAACGGTCGCTGCGTGATCGACGGCGTTCATCGCTCCTCCTCATGGCGCTCGGCGCGTGGCACCGGGCACGCTCCTCGGGCGCCCATGTGGGCGCGAGATGGGCGCGGTCGTCCCCCGCGGACTTCGGCCGCTCGGTTGTTCGAGAGCCGTTGTTCAGGGCTCGCGACAACGCGCCTCAGAGAGTGAACGTCACGCCCGCCTCGAGCGCCGCGCGAATCGCGGCGATTCTCTCACGGCGTCCTGACGGCAGCCACTCTCGAGCACCCGGGGGTCGTCAGCGGCCGCAAAGCTCAGGTCAGGACACCGCGCTGCGCCATGGCCCGCGAGTAGAGGAGCAGGAAGATCGTCACGACGTAGATGACGACCGTGAAAACGAGGCCGCCAGAGCCCATGATCTCGCCGCCGTTGGAAAGCCCGTAGCTGTAGATCGTGGTCCCCACCAGGCCGAGGATGGAGGTCGCGAAGGCCCAGACCGCCCACTCCTTGCGCAGCAGGAGTCCGATGGAGCCGGCGAGGGCTCCCCACACGCCGAGCGCCCAGAAAACCGTCACCCACGCGGGAAAGCCGTAGAAATAGGCAAGCTGCGCCTCGCTGAACTCGCCCATATAGAACTCCAGCTCGAGCTTGGTGGCCAGGTAGTCGAACGCCCCCATGGCGTTCCACAGCAGGGACAGCACCGCCACGACCCAGAAATGCACCGGGGTCTTCACGCGCACCGTACCTTTGCTCGTCACGGCTTCGTTCATTCTCCCCTCCTCAAATCACGATTCCATTTGAGCTGATGATCAAACGATAGACGGGCGCTCGACTGCCGTCAAGTCATCGAAATGATGGACGAGGGGCCGGCTGTGGTGCGCCACGCCGACGATCGAGAGCGACCGCTCACCCCACCGACGGCAGCACGCCTCGCTTGTTGAGTTCCTTCACCAGCAGCTTGCGGCGGGCGTCGATGGCGCGAATCTGGCGCTTCGTAAGCAGATCCCCGAGCTCCGACTCCATCTCCTCGACATCGAGGGAGCGGAGCTCGCGCGCGACGGTCTCCGGCACCGGGATGTCGCGCTCCTCCTTGAGGTCCGGCAGCTTCTTGTTGATGCGAAAGGCACGCGAGTGGTCGATGAGGAAGAAGTCGTCGCTGTCCGGTCGGATCAGCACGTTGGTGAAGTTGCGGTCGACGTTGTAGATCACGGCGTCGAGAATGTACATCAGCATGAACCGCTGCATCAGCAGGTCGTAGTCACCGATCGGGAGGTTCTGCTCGGCGGCCGTCTGCATCTCGACCGCATCCTCGATCCATAGCTGCAGCGAGCCGCGCCGGCCATCGATCTCGCGCGTCACCGTCACCGGCACCAGCCCGATGCCCAGCAAACGGTCGATCCGGTAGGCCGCCGTCTCGTAGACGTAGCGGTCGGTGAAAACGCTCTCGAGCTGGTTGGTGAAACCGGGCTGGACCTCGGAGATGTCGACCGTCTTGAAGATGGCGCGGCACTCGCGGCCATCCTGGCGCAGAGTCACCCGCTGCGGCTTGGTGATGCCGATTCCGACGTCTTCGATCGAAACGACCTCGGCCGTCCGCAGGAACGCCTCGAGCTCGGGCTCGCTCTGACAGCCGGCGCAGAGCGCGACGCAGGCGTGCGGTGCCGACTCCGACGAGCCGGCAGCAGCCCGCGGCGCCGTCGCCACCAGAATCGGAATCAGGATCAGAACCGAGAGTACTCGTCGCATGGTGATCAATCGCTCCCTCCTGATATTCATACGGACGAGCACGAGGGTTGTTACCAGAATAGCGCGACGGAACGGCGTCGACAACGCGGTCGTCCGGCGCGTCTCGATCCTCCACCGGCGCGAGAGCGGCCCGCGGCCACACGAATAGGACGGAGGTCGGATCGGCCGCTGCCACCAGACTGCCCGAGCCCCGCTCGACCCCCGTCGGCCGCGGGCGCCCGCGGTGGCACGACCCGCACCACAGCTCGACCAAGAACACTTCACATGCTCTCCCCTCATTTGTCTCAGAACTCAGATCGTCTTCATTTTCTATTCTCGTTATTTTGTCGCAATATTTTTGTCACTCATGAGACTGAGTACGGTTCATCGAGGCTGCGGAACGATGACCGAGCAAGGAACCAATCCCGGCTGTTCTGTTAGCCTTGCAACAGCGCCGCACGGAGGGCACCATGTTCCTGCCGATCTCGGACGCACCCAACCCGAAGGGCACTCCCTGGGTCACATGGGCCCTGATCGCGGTCAACGTGACGATCTTCGTGGTGGTCAACCTGCCGCTCGGCAGCCAACCGGCGGACGCCGGCGATCCGGCCTTCGAGAAGTACCTCGAGTTCCTGGCGCAGTTCGTTTCCAGCCGCTCAGAGCTGGTTCGCGCCGCCCAACAGCTGTCGGCCTACGACCTCTTCGTTTTCAAGCACGGCTACCGACCGTCCCAGCCCTCGGCCGCCGACCTGCTGGTCTCCATGTTCCTGCACGGCGGCTTCCTCCACCTGTTCGGCAACATGCTGTTCCTGTGGATCTACGGCGACAACGTCGAACGCCGGCTCGGCCCGGGCCTCTTTCTCGCCGCCTACCTCGCCACCGGCGCGGCGGCAACCCTCTTCCACGCGCTCGTTTTCGCCTCCTCCGATGTTCCACTGGTGGGAGCGTCGGGCGCCATCTCGGGCGTGCTCGGCTTCTACTTCGTGTGGTTCCCGAAAAACGTGGTCCGGGTGGCGATCTTCCTGCCGCCCTTCTTCCTCGACGTCATCCCGATCTCGGCGCGCGTTGTGCTCGGCATCTACCTGGTCTTCGACAACCTTCTGCCCTTCGTTCTCGGCGGAGCCGGCGGCGTGGCCCACGGCGCCCACATCGGCGGCTTCGTCGCCGGAGCGGCCGCCGCGTGGCTCATCAGCAGGCACCAGGTGGCCGCGCGGCCGCGCGGGATCGGCGCTCCTGCACGCCACGCCGCTGGCTCTCAGACCGTACGCGACGCGCTGAGAGACGGCGACTGGGAGGCCGCGGCGGTCGCGTACTTCTCGCTGCCGCAGTCCGCGAGCCGCGACGCGCTGTCGCCGGCCGAGGCTGTCGAGCTCGGGTCGAAGCTGTGGGCCGGCGGACAGCCCCGCTCCGCGCTGTCCGTGCTGCGACGCACCGTGCGCAGCGCCCCGCGCCGGAGAGACACCGGCGAGGTGCTCGCGCTGGCCGGCTTCATCCTGCTCGACGAGCTGAATGATCCCGCGGCGGCCTATCAGTACCTTCGGGCCGCCCTCGAGCTCGGTCCGAGCCCGCAGACCGAGGCCGAGATCCGGCGCAGGCTGACCGAGATCGAACGCCTGCAGAAACGGGCCTTCGGGTGGTCTCGTGGAGAGTCCGAGCGATCTTCCGTCCATCGCGGCGGATCGTCGCGAAGGCCGAGGTGAGCCGGAAATCACATCTGGCGGGGAACAAGGCGTCTTCAGAGGGTGTTGCGCGAAGGGTTACCGAGGCCGATCATAGGACGCAGCGACCGAGATGTGGGGGAGCGTCATGAGCCACAGCCGATTTCTCCCGGGATCTCCCCGGAGGGCGACCGCTTACGCCGACGATCGCCGTCCGGGGGAACGCCGCCTCCTGCCGATGGCAGTAGCGGTCCTTCTGATGCTGCCGGCATTGACTATAGCCGCCGCAGACTCCAGCTTGGGAAGCTACGTCTGGCGCGATACCGGCAAGCAGCCGCTGCCATTCCAGGATGCCGCGTCGATTCGCGAGGCCCTGCGCGAGGCCGAGACGATCAGCCGCAAGAAGATCGGTCGCGGCGTCGCCGGCGCCGAGAAGCTGGTCCTCGAGCACGAAGGCGTCCGCTTCCACGCCGCGCTGCGCACCGTCGACGTCACCAGGAATTCACCCGCGGCGGGCTCGATCGAACGCTCTTCGGAGTACCGTGACGCCGCCATCTTCGAGCTCGCGGCATACGAGATTTCGGAGATGTTGGGGCTGCACCGCGTACCGCCGGCGGTCGAGAGAAAGGTCGGCGAGTCGTCCGGTACCGTCCAGATGTGGCTCGAGGAGACGGTGCCCGAGGACCTGCTGATCCTGCGCAATGATCTGACGCCGCCGGACGTGTCCCACTGGAACCGCCAGAAGCAGGTGATGTTCGTCTTCGACTCGCTGATCGCCAACTCCGACCGCAATCAGGGCAACCTGCTGGTCGACCGAGGCTGGAACATCTGGCTGATCGACCACACCCGCGCGTTCCGCCGCACCTCGCGGCTGCTCTACGCGGACTTCATCGTCGCCTGCGACCGCCGGCTCTGGCAGCGGCTGAACGAGCTCGACCCGGACGTCCTTCGTGAGCGCCTCGACCCCTACCTGGAACGACAGGAGCTGGCCAAGCTTCTGACGCGCCTCAAGAAGCTCGTGCGGCACTTCGAAAAGCTGATCGCGGCCAAGGGCGAGGAGGTGGTGCTCTTCGATCTCGAGCGGGCCGCCATCCAACCGGAGGAGTGGCAGGACTGATGTCGGGCGCTTTTTGCCGAACCGGCGGGTAACCCTTCCGGGCCTTGACGCATAATCAATAACGGGGGCAGAATTCTTCTGTAAAAGCGCGCTTGGGAGGTCTCTCGATGCACAAAGCATTCTCATTCATCATCGCCATCGTGCTCGTCACCGGAGTGGCAGTGGCCCAGGAGAACGACCAGGTCAAGATCAAGGGCCCGTTCCAGGAGACCCGGATCCACTCGGACCTGGATATCTCGCAGTACGACAAGCTCTACCTCTGGAAGACCCTCTTCGAGTTCCGCGAGGGCGGCGAGGAGAAGGGGGCACCGACCACCGCCGGCAAGCTGCGCGGCGACGACGGGCCGTACTTCGTGAAGGAGGAGTCGCGGCAGGAGTTCGAGGAGGTGGTGACCGCGGAGTTCGTCAAGGAAATCAACCGCAGCAAGCAGTTCGAGATCGTCAACGAAATCGGTCCGGACACCCTGCTGGTGCGGGCGCTGCTGCTCGACATCATCTCCAACGTCCCGCCCGACTACACCGGCACCGCCGACGTGTACCTGTCAGCGGTCGGAGAGGCGACCTTCGTCTTCGAGCTGATCGACGCCGAGACCGGCGAGGTCATGGCGACCGTCGGCGAGCGCCGGCGGATCCAGCCGCCGACCCGGCTCTACGACATCAGTCGCGCGGTCGCCACCTCGGCCACCGTGATGAACGACGTCAAGGTCTGGGCGCAATCGGTGGCCCGCGACCTCCGCGTCGCCCTCGACAAGGCGCGCAAGAAGGCGTCGAAGTAGCGGCCACAGCGATTGTCATCTCCCGATTCGCGTCCGTAATCGGTGAGGGGAGTGCGGCCCTGCACAGGGGCCTCGGGCATCGGTCGGCCGGACCCTCCGGGTGTCGGCCGCCGTCCGCCGCCTCACGAGCGCCTCGGCCGCTTCGAGACTGACGACCGCCTCGACCTTCAGGATCCGGCAGCTACGGGCGCGTCGAACCTCCAAAACGAGATCGTCGCGCCGCTGGAGGAGCAGACCCGGTCGACATCGTTGCTGATGAAGATGCCGGTGCCGTACAACAGGCCGTTGCATCCCAGATCGACCTCGAGCAGGTAGTTGCGCTCGCGCGCCGCGCGAATGAAGACGTATCGGTCGTGCAGCGCCGTGCAGCCGCGCACGTCGCGCACACGAAGACAGGCGTCGGAGCTGTCCTCGTCGGTCGGGATCGACGTACAGCCGACCAGCACCGTCAGAGCGACCGCACAGCAGATTCCGGCCGACGCGACCCGTCGAGGCACCATCCCACCCTGCCCGTAGATCCCGATTCGCGCAGCGGATCGGGAAAAAAAAGGCGGCCCCTCTCGGGGCCGCCGATGTTGTTCGCAGAGACCCGACCTACAGGCTGAACTCGATGCCGGCGAAGATGTACCGGCCCCACGGATCGTAGGTCTCGTAGAGGTTGAAGTCGTTGAAGGTCGGCGCCAGCGGCGGCTCCTCGTCGAGTATGTTGTTCACACCGACGGTGAAGCGGATACCGTTCTTCATCAGGTACGACGCCGCGATGTCGAACCAGTTGAAGGCGTCGATCTCGTCGATGCCGTTGATCGCCCAGAACTCCTGGTCCGCGGCATTGCCGAGGTCGGAGTCGGGGCTGCCGTCGTCGTTGGTCACGTCGCCGAAGTAGCGCCAGGCCAGCGACAGGTTGAGCCCGAAGTTGCTCTCCCAGGTCGCACGCAGGCGGTGCCGCCACTCGGGGTTCGCCTGTCCGCACTGGAAGCCGAAGTAGCCGACGCAGTCGTAGCTCACCAACGGGTTGGTGAACACGTTCTTCAACGTGTAAGTACCCACCAGCTCGATCGGCAGGAAGCCGGCGTCACCGAGGCCGAACATGTAGCTGAAGTTGAAATCGACGCCCTCGGCCTCGAAAGCGCCGATGTTCTGGTTGGTGGTGAGCACGTAGGCGCCGGTCGCCACGCTTGGATTGTTCCACAGTGAGCCGAAGCGGTCGCGGAAAATCAAGCCGCAGAGGGCCGGGTCGCCGGTGGTGGCGCACTGCTGGACGATGTCATCGAAGCCGAGCGAGCCGATCGCCTCGTCGATCTCGATGTTGTAGTAGTCGAAGACGATCGACATGCCGGACAGCGCCCCCTGCGGGGTGATCACCAGGCCGGCGGTCAAGGTGTCGGCCACCTCGGGCGTCAGCTCGGGGTTGCCGCCGAACAGCGTGTTGTACTGGTCGGCCGGGTTGGCCAGGATGCTGCCGTACTGCGCGGGCGTGACGCCGGTGCGCTGGCACTGTTCGAGGGTCGCCGCCGGGTTGGCGCCGGCGCAGATGTCGCGCGACCCGCCGAGGCCGAAGCCCTGCGGACGGAACAGCTCCCAGATGTTGGCGGCGCGGACCGCGCGGTTGTAGCCGCCGCGAATCCGGAAGGTGTCGCTCATGGCCCAGTTGATCAGGCCCTTGTAGGTGTCGAAGCCGCCCGAGGTCGAGTAGTCGGAGTAGCGGTAGCCGAGCTCGAGGGAGAGGTCCTCGAAGAGCGGGGCGTCCTGGATCAGGGGTATCGCCACCTCGGCGAACAGCTCCCTGACGTTGAAGTCGCCGCGGACCTTGGGGGTCGCGCCGCCGAAGCCGGCCGCGTCGGCCGTCTGGTAGACCTCGTCCGGGAAGTTCTCGAGGTACTGGTAGCGGTACTCGGCGCCGAACGCGACGCCGAGGCCCTCGCTGGCACTCCCCAGCCGGAGGCCGTAATCCTCCATGTCGCCGGTGAAGGTCAGGTTGACGACCTGGGTCTTGGTCTTGCCGTACATGACCGCAATGGTGGAGATGTAGTCGATGGCCTCCTGGGTCACCGCGCCCTCCTGGAAGATGTTCCAGGGCACGCAGCCGTCGGCGCTGCCCGAGCGGCAGACCGGCTCGCCGGTGTCGGGGTCGGTGACGATGTCGAGAGCGTTGCCGATGCGCTCGACGCTGAGGTCGTTGATGTAGGAGTCCTGCGAGTTGTTCTGGGCGTGCAGGAGGTAGAGGTCGTAGCTCCAGGCGTCACTGATGTCGCCGCGGATGCCCGCGACCAGGCGCAGGTTGTCGTGGCCGAGCTGGTTGGTGCGCGGTGCGCCCTCGACGTTGCGGCGCAGCATGATCACGTCCGCCAGGTCGGTGGGGCCGTAGCCGGTGCCCGGGCCGCAGATGACGTTGCGCTGCTGGTCGGACAGCAGCGGGTTGTCGCAGTTGATGGCGTTGTAGACGCCGAAGTTGCCCGACGGCGCGATCTGCGCGTCGGTGTAGTCGCTCATCGCCATCACCTCGACGTACGGCTCGAACCAGTCGTTGACCGTGAAGTGGGCGAACGCGCCGATGTTGAACTTCTCGTTCGGCCGCAGCAGGTGGTTGTAGGGGCCGTAGTTGAAGACCTCGCCGGTGCGCGGCCGGAACGAGTGGCCGTCACCGCCGTCGTTCTGCCAGTGCAGAATGTAGTCGCCGTTGAAACTGCCGTCGGCGTTGTAGGCGATGAAGCGGCCCTGGGGCGTCGTCGACGAGCCGCCGCACTCCGGACCGTTGCTGCCGGCCGACACCGAGCAGTTGACGTAGTCTCGGTAGCCCTTGAGGATCTCCTCGTTCTTGCGGTAGGTGATGTAGGCCATCGCGTGGCCCTTGCCGTCCGCGAACTTGCCGCCGACCGCGAAGAACGCGTTCTGCGAGTCACCGTCGGTGGCGTTGCCGGTCGGCACGTCGAATCCTCGCTCCTCGTTGATCTGCTGCGCCAGCTTGTTGTCGTTGTCGTGCTGGTAGAAGCTGTACTGGTAGCCGCCGCGGAAGCCCTCGAAGCTGGTGTCCATGATGAAGTTGACGACGCCGGCCACGGCGTCGGAGCCGTAGACCGTCGACGCGCCGCCGGTCAGAACGTCGACCCTCTTGACCAGCGCGGCCGGGATCACGTTGATGTCCGGAGCGTACACCGACGAGGCGTCACCAGGCGCCAGCCGGCGGCCGTTGATCAGCACCAGGGTGCGATTGGTGCCGAGGTAGCGAAGGTCGATGGTGGCGGTACCGCTGGCACCGTTGGCGATGGAGGCGTTCTGCCCGGCGAAGACCTGCGGCAGCTGCACCACCAGGTCCTCGATACGGGTCATGCCGGTGTAGGTGAGCTCGTTGTCGATCTCCATCACCGTCACCGGGCTCAAAGCCGCCAGGTCGGCGCGCGGGATCAGCGAGCCGGTGACCGTGATCTCCTCCTCGAAGGAGCGCTCCATGGCCTGCTGGATGGCCTCCTCCTGCTCCGGATCGGCGGTCTCCTCTTGGGCGAGTGCCGGCATCCCGTAGCCGATGACCAGCGCGATCGCCAGCACTCCGATCACATTCCAGAATCTTTCGTTCCGCATGGATGGTCCCCCTTCCAAATCAAGTGACATTATCTGCGTTCGACGCCGCGGACCCCCGGGGCCCGCGTCCACACGATCGCTCAGAAGCCCGGTTCGTGGCACCTCCTTTCGCGCACGGCAGCGCGGAGCGCACCCCCGGATGGCTTCCGGCTGCACGGACTTTCCGAATTTCGTTGCCTTCTGACTCTCATCTGGGAGACCGAGATGCAAATCGTGTACCAGACTGGCAGTTCTCGAGAAGAGATCTCACTCACTGGAATCCAACGGACCACGGTCCCCGCCTGGCGCGTACGCCCGGCGATGGCTGATCTTCGAAACCACTCTCGAGTCGTAACTTAGATTTCATATCGACGGTGTCATCAACTTTGGCGAGGGCGACTGCAGCTCCTCCTCGAGCGTGCCGTACGGACCCGCCGGCTCCTTTCCAAGCCGTGGACAGCGGCCACGCGTCCGGCCACCCGCACACGACATCCGGAAATCAGGAGTTCATACTGCGAATCGTGATTATTAACGAAGGTTGACCACCAACGAATCCAGGCACCGCAACCATCCCGCGAGGGGCGGCATCCGGTAGGGTCGGCCGCGCGGGTCGAGACCGAATCAGGAGGATCTCAGGTAGTCCACCAGCTCGGCGGCAGTCGACGCCTCGGGGTCGTCGGGAGCGAGCTCCCGGAACCGCTGCAGGTGCTCGATGGCCTTCGGGTTATCCTGCTCGGTGACGTACATCAGCCCCAGGTAGTAGTGCGCCCGCGCGCGGTCGGGGTTGACCTCGAGCAATCGGTCGAAGCGCTCCCTGGCGCGCTCGAGGTCGTTGTCGTTGTAGGCCGCCATGGCCAGCGCCCACAGGCCGTTCTCCGCCGTCTCCGGCTCGACAGCGGCGAGGCTCACCAGCGCGTCGAGGATCAGCTCCTCGCGACCCAGCGCCAGCGCCGCGTTGTAGCGGATGCGGATCGCCTCCCGGTTGCCGGGATCCTCATCGAGGATCGCCCTCGCCGCCTCGAGGGCCTCGTCGTTGCGGCCGATCTTGAGCCCGGCGGTGGCGACGGCGAGCCGCGCGATCTCGAGATTGGGGTCGAGGGCCGACGCCTCCCGGTACTTGGCGAAGGCCCCCTCGTCATCCCCCACCTTCGACAGCGCCACGCCCTCGTTGAAGACCCTCTTGGCCTCCTCCGCGGCCTGGCCCGCGGCCTCCAGTGCCTCGAGCGCCTCGGCGGCCCTGGCCTCGTCACCGAGGGAGCGGTAGGCGTCGTACCGCGCCTTGAGCACGGCCTCGTGGGTCGAGCCGAGCTCGATCGCCCGCTCGGCGGCAGCGGCCGCCTCCTGGTTGCGCGCGAGCTGATTCAACACCACGCACAGCGCCTCCCAGCCCTGCCGGAGCTCGGGATCGAGCTCCACCGCCTCCTGGATGTGCCCGGCCGCCTTCTCGGCGTCACCACTCTGGAAGGCCACGACGCCGGCGTTGAAGGCCGCCACCGCCTCGTTCGACTCCGACACCGGCGCCATCCCCTCGACCGCTGCCGAATCGCCCGGGTACATGGTGAAGTCGTAGCGCTCGGTGCCGTCCTTCTGCCACACGTGCTCGACCTCGAGGGTCTGGAAGCCGATCTTGTCGAAGCGGTAGGTGTAGACGACGTTGATCTCCTCGAAGTCGACCTTGAAAACGCCTTTCTTGTCGGTCTCGTCGGTTTCCCGGAAGTCGGGCAGGGACTCTGCCGTCGTGGTGACCCTCACGCCTTCGATGGGGTTGCCCTCCGGATCCATCACCCGGCCCACCAGGCGCCCCTTGCGGATGGCGTCCGACATCGAGGCCGTCAAGAGGATGATGATGAGGACGATGAGAGCTGCAGCGTTCCGCCGTCTTTGCATGAGTGCACCTCTTCGCGTGCCGGCTCGGCGACGCCGCCCCTCAAACTCACGCCGAAACGCCCGTCTGGCGGACAGTCTCAAGACGATACACGGCAGCGCCGCCGGCGACGCCATTATACCGCGGATGGTTGCCGGGTCCGGAGGCACCTGTCGTCACGATCCCGGGCCTGATCGTCCACGAAACGCACGGCCGAGCAGAACCATCCGAGGCGAGACCTGTCATACTCTGCGCATGCGCGAGACAGTGAGAATGGCGGGCGGCCGATGGTTGGTCGCGATCTTCATCGCAGCCGTGCCCGCGATCGGGACGACGGGCACCGGCAGCCTCTTCGAGGACACGGCGATCTCGAACGTCGTCCTCCGCGCACCGCTGGACGGGCTGTTTCGGGACCCGAGCGATGCGGCACCCGTCGCCGGCACGATCGAGATCGGACAGGGGCCGGAGGCCGCCGTGACCTGCGAGGCCTACGGCATGAGCCGATTGCGCGAGTGCGACATCCCGCTGTTGCACATCCGGCCCGCAGAAGGGGGACCCGGCGCGTCCGGGATAAACGGCCACGAGGCCCTGCGCCTGGTCACCCCGTGCCGGACCCGCGGTGACCGCGACCGCCACATCATGCTCGAGTACCTGGTCTACTCGAGCTACGCGCTGCTGACCGACACCGCTCTGCGCACCCGGCTGGTCCGGGTCCGGTTCTTCGACACCGCCGTTGAAAAAGAGCGCGCGGCAGGATACGGGTTCTTCGTCGAGGACATTCGAGACGCCGCCGCCCGCCACGGCCTTCGATGGCACGACGCTCAACCGAGATCGCTCGCCGAGCTTGATCCGGTTCAGCTGACCTTGATGACGCTGTTTCAGTTCATGGTCGGCAACACGGATTGGTCAGCGGTTCGCGCCCGCAGCACCGAGCAATGCTGTCACAACGTGGCCGTGCTGTGGGACGACAAGCACGAGCGCGGCCTTGTGCTGCCGTTCGACTTCGACCAGAGCGGCGTCGTCAACGCCCCCTACGCCGTGCCGACCCCGGAGTTCGGCATCCGCAGCGTGACGCAGCGGGTGTTCCGGGGATTCTGCGAGCACAACCGATACCTCGAGGCCGCCATCGCCCGATTCAACGAGGTGCGGCCCGAGATCGAGGCGCTGTTCGCGAGCCCGGAGCTCCCCTATCCGAAGGACCGGCGGCGCGCCCTCCGCTACGTCGGGGAGTTCTACGAGATCGTCAACGATTCGAAGAAGCTCGAGCGGCAGATTGTCGGCCGGTGCCGGTGACGGGGGCTCGGGGCTCGGGGCTCGGGTCCGCACCACACGGCCTCGGTCAATCGTCGCGAGAACCGGAGAGCAGCAGATCGATCTTGTGCGAATAATTTTCCTTGAGAGCCTCGGAGGCGGCCACCCGCTCGGCCTCGTCGAGCCAGCGGCGCGCGGCGTCCGCATCACCCTTCTGCAGGTAGCACATGCCGAGCAGGAAGTAGAACTGGTCCTCCTGCCCGCGTTTCCGGATGGCGAAGCGGAGGTGCTTGATGGCGGCATCGTAGTCACCGCTGAGAAACAGCTCGCGCGCCAGGGAAAAGCGGTAATAGGGGTTCTTGTTGCGGTGGCGAACGACCTTCTTGCGGTACGACTCGGCGCGCTCGTGGTCGCCGCGCCCGGCGTAGAAACCGGCGAGGTTGCTCATCGCCACGAGGTCGAAGGGGCTGGCCTCGAGCGCCTGCAGGAAGGCCGCCTCGGCGTAAACCGGCTCGCCGGCGCGGAGGTAGAGAATGCCGAGGTTGGTCCACGCCGGCGCGAAGCGGCGGTCGTTGTCGATGAGCGCCCGGCGAAAGTAGGCCACAGCAAGGCGGAGGTCGCCAGCCTGCAGCCGCTCGACCCCCATGTTGTTGAAGAAGTGGGCGAAGGCCCGGGCATCGGAGATCGTGCGCCGGTCGTAACCGGTCCTGAAGTCCTCGATGTTGAAGTCCACCGCGTGGTAGCCGGCAGGCCCCAGATCCACCCACACATTGACGTGCCGGTTGAGGACGAAGGCGCCGCCCTCGCGGGTCCAGTCGGGGGGGATGTCGACCTCCTGGTACTGCGCATCGAGGCCGACTTGTCTGGCGAGCGCGACGAAGAGGTTGGAGAACGACAGACAGTTGCCGGTCCTCGTCCGGAAGGTCTCGGCAGCGGTGCGGGTGCTCTGACCGTAGTCGAGGCCGAAGGTCTCGTCGTTGATGAGCGCGAAGACGAGTTGGCGGAGCTTGAAGTACGGCTGGTCCCGGGGATCCACGAAGCGGTCGAGAAAGGCCTCCATCTCGTCGCTGACCGCGAGCACCTGCCGCGCGTCGATGAGCCCGGGCGGATCCCGCTCGGCGGCGAGCGGGGCGCCGGCGAGAAGGTCCTCGGGGGACACGGCTGCCGGGCCGCCCGGACCCATCGACGCGGCCGCGCAGGCAGCCGCGGGGAGCACGAGCATCAGGACGGAAAGGGGGGTTCGCATGCCATTTTGAACAACCCGACGATCCGACCCTCGATTTCCGGCGGCGTACCTCGCCGCCGAAACGAGGCGAAAGAGGGCTCGGCTTCTCCGCCTACGGAGAGGGCCGTCAGTCTAAAGGTACGTGCGTGATGACGAATGGTTCGTCACCCGGCAGGAAGCTGACCTCGACCACGGTCCGCGTCCGGTCGAAGATCGTCACCGTGGTCTCGAGATCGCGTCCGGGAACCGAGATCACCAGCCGGTGGTCCCCGGCGGGCAGGTACGACAGGTTGAGGCGCGGCCTGGTCTTGTCGTGCAGCTCGCCGAGGACCCGAACCGCGCACCGCTGCGGCGTGGACACCACCCGCAGCGAGCCCTTGCCGGTGTGGACCGTCTCGACCCGGCCCTCGAGCAGATTGCCGCGCACCGTCACCCGGCCGCCGGGGCGCACGGCCACGGTGCCGGTGACCGGCTCGAAACCCTGCTTGCTGAACCGGATGGCGTGCTCGCCCACCGGCAGCCCGCCGATCGCCAGCTGCGGCGCCGCCTTCTCCTCGCGGCGGCCGGCGACCTCGACCGTGCAGTTCTGCGGCGCGGAGGTCACGAGCAGGCTTCCGACCATCTGCGCCGGTGGCGCCGGCTCGGCCGCCGCCGGTTCGGCCGCGGACTCTTTCCGAGGCTCCACCAGAACCGGCAGCGGAGTGAACTCGCCGACCTCGATCGCGACCGGCACCTTCGCCACCTCGACCTCGAAGCTCTGCGGCAGGAAGCCGTCCTTCTCGACCCGGACCGTGCGCATGCCGTGCCGGACATCCATCAGATAGAGGCCGTCCTCGCGGGCGTTGGACGTCCCAGCAGGCTCGCCGTCGAGATAGATCTGCAGCCCCGGCTCGCACAGGACCTGGATGTCGCCGGCGGATACCGAGGCTGCGGCCAACAGGATCGCCGCGGCGGCCGCGGCCCTCACGCAGGGATGAAAGAGTCTGATCATACCCGGATTCTACAGCGGCCCGGCCGACGCCGACCCCGTCGGCCGATCTTCAGTTCATCCGCTCGTGCAGTGCCGAGAAGTACTCGCTGATCACGTTGCGGCTCTTCTTCGAGCCGGGGTGGGAGGTCTCTTCCACCGTCACCGTCGTGGTGCCGCCATTCTGGACCAGGCGGACCTCGAGATGGTGGCTCTTGGACAACGTCCGCGCCTTCGTCTTCATGGTGAACCAGTGCTCGGCCCGACTCGAGTCCGTCACCTCGAGCCCGGCGTCGCGGGCGGCCTTCACCGCCTCGTCCCACACCGGCTCGATCGAGCGCTGGTAGGCACGGCTGTCGCCGGCGGCGGCCACAACCGAGACCAGGATCAACAGACACAGTCCACAGGCCACTCGAGATTGGAACATGCGGGTTCTCCTTTCGGACCAGTCTAACCCGCTCATCTCACAGGGTGTCGGCTGCGGACAGCAAATCGCTGCGTCGCTACGTGCGTTTCCCACATCGGGCTCCTTGACGCAGCGCTTCTGAGACTCCGTCGCCCGATTCACGCCAAACCCGGCGAACACTCGCGCTTCGCCACCCTCGCTTCGAAACCCTGTGAGACCAGCGAAGCCACCCGATTCTCCGGATCGGATTCCCGCGGAAATCCGATCCCGAGCGGCGTTCGGCGCAGGAGGCCGTCACCCGTCGACGCGACAGCATCCTCTCAGTGCAGCACGCTCTCGAGAAAACGGCGGTCGACCTCGGCCACGGTTCCCATCGACTCGCCAACCACGCCGCCCATCATCCTCGCCATCAAACCGATGTTCATATGGGAAACCCATACCGAGCCGTCCTCGCGCTCGTAGACCGACCACGAGCACGGCATGATGGCCGACAGCTTCGGCTGCGCCCCCAGAACGCGCTTGGCTATCTCCGGGTTGCACATGAAGTAGAGCTTGACGCGACTCAGGTTGTCGGGCAGGCCGTTCTTGGCGGCCAGCTTCGCCGACATGTCGAAGCTCTCCATCGGGAAGCTCCAACCGTCGGCGCCCGGCACCACCTCCTCGATCGCCCGGCAGGTCTCCTCGAAGCCCTTGCCGCTGCGCTCCGGAACCACCATCTGCGAGCGCATCATCAACACCATCGCCGCGATGGCGACCACTATCCCAATGACTATGCCTACGACCAGCGCGAATGGAACGTTCATCAGTGTCCTCCTTTAATATATATATTACTAAATCTCGATATAAAAATATACTTCGTTTTCACGAAATCAACTCATTTTTTTCCCAGGATTTCCGCCGCCGAAGGCGAGCCTCGCCTTCGGTGGCGGAAATCGGGGCGGAACAAAAATCTCCGCCACGCGTAGATTGCTTTCAGAGTGATATCACTCTAATATCACATCAGGAGGTGCCGCATGATTCAGGAAAAGCCCTACCGCCCGCTCTCCGGCTGGCTGCCACTGGTGGTCTGCATCGCCTGTCTCGCCGGCGGGCCGACGCTCGCGATCCTCGGCATCGTCAGGGCCGGCGCCGCGATGATCACCGCCGGGTCGACCCTTACGGTGGTGGGGTTCCTCATGATCTTCGGATTCATGGCGATCGCCCCCAACCAGGCCCGCGTCCTGCTGCTCTTCGGCTCCTACAAGGGATCCGCCCTCGAGTCCGGCTTCTTCTGGGTCAACCCGTTCTTTTCGAAGAAGAAGATCTCACTGCGCATCCGCAACTTCGAGACCGGCGCCATCCACACCAAGGAGAAAAAGGACGCCGAGGGCAAGCTGGTCCAGGTGGCCGGCCGCACCGCCGGACGGCCTTCAAAGGTCAACGACCGCGACGGCAATCCGATCGAGATCTCGGCGGTGGTCGTGTGGCGGGTGGTCAACACCGCCGAGGCCCTGTTCGAGGTCGACGATTTCGAGGACTTCGTGGCTGTGCAGAGCGAGTCGGCACTGCGCAACCTCGCCAGCCGCTACCCCTACGACAGCGAGGACCACGAGATGTCGCTGCGCGGCAGCACGACCGAGATCTCCGACCGGCTGCAGGCCGACATCCAGGAACGGCTCGACAAGGCCGGTGTCGACGTCATCGAGGCCCGCATCAGCCACCTCGCCTACGCGCCCGAGATCGCGGCCGCCATGCTGCAGCGGCAGCAGGCTCAGGCGGTGGTCGCCGCGCGCACCAAGATCGTCGAAGGCGCGGTCGGCATGGTGGAGATGGCCCTCGACCACCTCGCCCGGCAGAACATCGTCGAGCTCGACGACGAACGGCGGGCGGCGATGGTGTCCAACCTGCTCGTGGTGCTGTGCAGCGACCGCCACACCCAGCCGGTGGTCAACACCGGCAGCCTCTACACGTGAGCCGGCGGGAGGCCTTCCTGCTCCGCATCGATCCGAAGGTGCTCGACGCCATCAGGCGCTGGGCGAACGACGACCTCCGCAGCGTCAACGCCCAGATCGAGTTCCTGCTGCGGCAGGCGCTGAAGGGCGCCGGGAGATTGAAGAACCGAGGCCGCCCGCCATCCAGTTGACGTCGCCCGAGTCGATCTCGACCTCACCCGGCCGCGCACCACTCGGCCGGGCGTGGTGCCGGTGTGCTCGCCGTCGGCGATGACCTGCACGCCATCGACGAAGACCTGATGCACCCGGGTGGCGTAGCGGTGGGGTCGACGCGCTGAAGCCGGTGGCGCCGGCCGGGTAGGTGTAGACATTGGCCGTGATGTGCAGCCCCTCGGCCCGCGCCCGCTCCACCAGCTCCACCGCCTGCGGGAAGAGCGGCCAATTCGCCTGTCCCGACGCCTTGAGGCGGTAGATCTCGGCCCGCACACCCGAAGCTCGTATCAGCTCACCGCACGCCGGGCGGCTCCCGTCGCACGGTCTCCGACACACGGCGTGGGCTCGAGCTCCGGTATGACCGACGAGGACACCACCGTCCCGGAAGAAACGGTTTTGGAGGATCCCGCGACCGTGACAGCCGTCCGCGACGCGGCGGACGGGTGTCCGTTCAGCGGACGACGATCCAGGTCCCGAAGAGCAGGATGACGATGCCGGCCAGGCGGGTGAGATCGAACGGTTTGACCTGCTCGACGAAGATCCCGAAGTGATCGAGAAACGCGCCCACTGTGAGCTGCGCGACGATGATCAGGGTGAAGGTCGAGCCGGCGCCGATCCGCGGCACGCAGAACGTGAAGGCGCCGACCAGCAGGAGACCGAGCACACCCGCGCCGAGGGCGTACCACGGCACCGATCGCCAGGCGGAGAGATCGGACCAGCCGGGCACCACGAGAAGGCACGCCGCGGCCAATGCGCCGCCCACATGGATGACGAAAATGCTCCCCATCATCCCGATGTGGCGGCCCATGACGCTCGCCAGTGGACCCTGAAATCCCGCCGCGACGCCCCCCAGCAGACCCACACCGATCACGTACCACCACGTCGTCATCACGCCTCCCATCCACGCTCCGCTTCGGCTCGTCGAGGGACCGAGTATAGCGGGACGGACGGCGTCTGATCGCCTCGCTCGACCGACGCGCGGCGCGGGGGCCGGAGAGCCCCCGCGCCCCGTCGAATGCCGTCAGTTTCCGGCCACCACGACGAGAGTGAGATCCTGCGACACCTCGTCGATGACCGAACCGTAGGCCGTGAAGAGGCCGCCACCAGCTCCGCGGCGGGCAGCGCCGGCAAAGTCCTCGCCGTCGGTCCCGAAGGCCTCGCCGAGGACGTTGTCGAAGCGGCGCACCTCGCCCGGCTCGAGCGTGAAGAGCGCCGACTCGGGCCCGACCCTCAGCTCGACGCACGCAGCGCCAGCACGGCGCGGAGCTCGTCGGTGTCCTCGACCACGATCCGGGCGCCGGCGGCTTCGAGCTCGCGTCCTTGGCCGTAGCCCCAGGCGACACCTACGAATTCAATGCCGGCGGCGCGCGCCGCCGTGAGATCCACCACCATGTCGCCGACCATGACCGCGTCCCTACTCGACCGCCCGGTCTGCTCGAGCAGCCGCTCGAGCATGTCCGGGGCGGGCTTGAGGTCAGCACCCTCACGCGCGCCGATCACAGCGCCGATCGCTTCCCCCCACCCCAGGCCCCGGACGATCGCCCGCGCCATTTCACCGGGCTTGTTGGTCGCGACCGCGAGAAGAAATCGCCCCGTAAGGCTCTGCAGGAGACGGTTCACTCCGGGATAGGGGCGGGTCTCATCGAGCAAACCACCGCTGTAGAGTCTGTCGAACAGGCCACGAGCCTGGGCCACCCGCTCTGGGTGACCGAGTGCACGCTCCAGCAGACGGGTCACACCGTCGCCGATCCACTCGCGGATCGCCTCCGGCGGGTGGCCGCGCTCACCGAGCTCCGCCAGGGTGCGGTTGACGGCGGTCGTGATGTCTGCGCGGGAGTCGACGAGGGTGCCGTCGAGGTCGAAGATCACGAGCTCCGGCGCCATGGTGCTCAATCGACCCGCAGGACAGTTTCCAGAGCGAGCTCGATCATCTCGTCGAAGCTGGTCTGGCGGTCCGCCGACGACAGCGCCTCGCCGCTCCGGATGTTGTCGCTGACGGTGCACACCGCCAGCGCCTCGGCACGGTGCTCGGCGGCGAGCGTGTAGAGGCCGGCGGTCTCCATCTCGACGCCGAGAATGTCGAACTTCTCCAGCAGATCGAACTGACCCGGATCGGCCGGGTAGAACAGCTCGGCAGAAAAGATGTTGCCGACGTGGTAAGCGACTTCCTTTTCCTCGGCCACATCCACTGCCGCTCGCAGCAGCCGGAAGCTCGCGAGCGGCGCGAGATCGAAGCCCCCGAAGCGCATGCGGTTGACCGCGGAGTCGGTGGAGGCCCCCAGGGCGATGATCAGGTCGCGGATGCCTACCGAGGGGTGGACCGTTCCGCAGCTGCCGACGCGGATGATCCGCCGCACGCCGAAGTTCCTGAACAGCTCGGTGAAATAGATCGACGCCGACGGGATCCCCATGCCGTGTGCCATCACCGACACCGGCCGGCCGCCGTAGGTCCCGGTGAAACCCAGCATGTTGCGGACGTCGGTCACCAACCGGACGTCGTCGAGAAAGCTGTCGGCGATGTGCTTGGCGCGCAGAGGGTCGCCCGGCATGAGGACGCTGTCAGCGAAGTCTCCGGGCTCGGCGTTGATGTGCGGTGTCGCCATGTGACCTCCGGTTCTCGATCGCCGATGCTACAGCATTCCGCGCAGGCGTTCCGATCCCGATCCCGATGACCGACGTCCGTGGCCGTGAACGGTGACGGTGGCGGTCGGCGGTGGCGGTGGACGGTGGCGGTGGCGGTCGGCGGTGACGGTGGACGGTCGACGGTGGCGGTGACGGTGGCGGTGGCGGTCGGCAG
>CAZSTH010000058.1:11048-23082 GCA_964609835.1 uncultured Thermoanaerobaculia bacterium | reverse complement strand
GCCGGGTCGGCGCCGGCGAGCGGGCGGATCGAGACGATGGTGTCGCCGACCTCGAGCCGGGTCAGCACCTCGCGGCCATCCACGACCTCACCGAGGTTGGTGTAATGGCCGGTGAGGTGGTCGGCCGGCATGAGGGTGATGAAGAGCTGGCAGCCGCCGGTCTGCGGCCCCGAGGTGGCGATGCCGACCCGCCACGAGTCGAACGGGACCAGGCTCGGCTCGTCGGGGAGGGTGAACCCGGGACCGCCCCAGCCGTCGCCGCGCGGGTCGCCGCCCTGGACCACGAAGTTGGGCACCACGCGGTGGAAGGCGAGGCCGTCGTAGAAGCCGTCGGCCGCGAGCAGCGAGATCTCGCGCGATGTGAGCGGCGCCGCCTCGAGGTCGAGGCGGACACGGAAGGCGCCGCGGGAGGTCTCGACGTCGAGCCACCGGGGGGTCTCCAGCCACTCGGCGAGCTCGGCGTACCACCGTCCGCCGTGGCGCGGCTCGCGGGCCGGCAGCTCGGCCTCGAGACCGAGCTCCCGGGCGGCGTTGACCGCCATCGCCCGGACCGCGGGCTCGACGTCGGCAGTGGCAATCTCGAGGACCTGCCGGCTGGCGGCACCCCCGTCGGCCGCCCGCAGCGCCGAGACCAGGGCCTGGGCCCGCGCATCCGGCATCAGGTCCCGGCTCCAGCGGGCGGCGAGCCCGAGCAGGTCCTCGAGGCCCGGCGCGACATCGCCCGCCTCGAGCAGCGCCAGGGCCTGCGCTCGCACCGCCGGGTCGGGGTCGACCTCGAGCAGCTCCTGCAGCTGTTCGGCACGCGCCGCGGTCCGCTCCGCGTCGAGGCCCTCCAGCCACGCCAACCGCACCGCCGGATCACTCGCGCCCGCGGCGGCCGCCTCGGCCTCGGCGCCGAGGGACGCGGCGACCCGCGCCGCGGCCCGCCGCCGCCAGGAATCGTCAGACCCTCGCCACTCGCCGGCGATCTTCGCCGCCCGCGCCGGGTCGCGGGCCGCCACTGCAGCCAGCGCGCCCGCCGCCCGCCAGCCTTCATCCTCCGCCGCGATCGCGGCCAGCGCCTCGAGGGTGCCGATGCCCGGCTGGGCGGCGGCGGCGGCGAGGGCCGACACCGCGAGGTGGGTGTGCGGCGAGGCCAGCTCGGCGGCCAGGAGGTCGGCGGTCCCCTGCGGCAGCTGCATGGGCTGCTGGCGCGCCAGCACGCGGCAGGCCGCCGACCGCACCCGCCAGTCGGGATCCGCGGCCGCCGCGAAGACGGTCTCCCGGTCACCGTCCTCGAGGGGCCCACGCGCGAATCCGCTCAGGGCCGTGGCGCGGATCACGGGCTCGGCGTCGCCGGCGAGGCGGCGGAGCGCCCCGCGCTCGGTGAGGTCATCGGCACGCGCCAGCGAGTAGGCCGCGGCACGACGGAGGTACGCGTCCTCGGCGGCGGCGTAGCGCGCCGCCAGCGGCTGCCACGCGGAGTCGCCGAGACGCCACAGATTCGCAGCCAGGGTCTCGAGGACCGGCCGGTCCTTCTCCCTCTCGAGGAGGCGCGCGACCACCGGCAGCGCCTCCGGCCCGCCGTGGCAGGCGGCCCAGGCCGCCGCCTGGCGAACCAGCGCCATCCGGTCGTCGAGGCCGCCGCGCGCGATCGGCAACCCGGCGGCGCCGAGCCGGCCGGCGGCCAGCATCGCGTGCGCGCGGACCAGGGCGTCGCCGTCGCGGGCATAGATGCCGAACAGGCGCGCGCGGTCGAAGCGCGGGTTCGAGGCGAGCACTCCCGCCGCCTGCCGGCGGACCGCCGCGTAGGGGTCCTCGGTCATGGCGACCGCGATCGAGAGGTCGAGCTGCCACGCATCGAGCGCGCGGTAGAGGTGGATCTGGCGCGGAGTGATGCCGCTGGGACCGCCGGCGGCGGCCAGCGACGCCACCACCGCGACGGCGACGACGGCGAGTCTTCGGCTCATGTCACGCTCCGTACAGCAGGCGGTCGCCCAGCACCGGCGGCAGTCCGGCGCTGATGATGCGCCGCCGGGCCGCCGACGCCCGGTAGGAGACTCGGTAGAGGTAGACCCGGCGCTGGTCGGCGTCGAGGATGGCGTAGGAGGCGCGCGGATCGCGGTCCCGCGGCTGGCCCACCGAGCCGGGGTTGACGAGGTAGCGGTGGTCGGGCTCGAGGTCCACCACCTGCCGCCGCCCCGACAGCAGCCGCACCCGCAGCGAGCGGCGGCCGTTGCACTCGGCGAGCGAGAACAGCGACGGCACGTGGGTGTGGCCGAAGAAGATCACGGGGTGCGGCAGCGCGGCGAAGGCCATCTGCGCATCGTAGGCGGAGAACACGTAGGCGTCCTCGTCAACGCTCGAGCCGTGGCAGATGGCCACGCCCTGACCGAGGTCCTTCGGGCCCTCGGGAAACGACCGCAGGTACTCCAGGTTGCGGTCGTCGAGCCGGTCGTGAGTCCACACCGCGGCCTCGTGCGCATAGCGGTTGAAGCACTCGGGGCTCTCGAGCCCGGCGCAGACCCGGTCGTGGTTGCCCCGCACCAGCACCAGCTCCGAGCCCAGCGACCGCATCCACGACAGCACCCGGTTCGGCGAGGCGCCGTAGCCGACCGCGTCGCCGAGGAACGCGATGCGGTCGATCCGCTTGCGGCGGGAGTGGGCGCGGACCGCCTGCAGCGCCTCCCAGTTGGCGTGGACGTCCGACAGGATCAGGTAGCGCACGCCGCCTCCCCGACCGCCGCCGCCACTCGCGCGGCGGCTTCGCCGGGCGGCTCCGAACCGTCCAGCGCCACCGCCACCACGGCGCGGCGGTAGTCCGCGAGCCGCGAGCGCCACAGCTCGCGCGCCTCCTCCGCGCCGGCGTAGAGGGGGCGGCCGTCGCCGCCGGACGCCAGCCGCGCGGCCAGCATCTCCCACGGCAGGTCGAGAAACACCGAAACGCCGCCCTCCCGCTCGATCAGGTCCCGATTCGCCTCGCTGCAGAAGGCGCCGCCGCCGGTCGCCACCACCACACTCTCCGCCGCCGCCACCCGCGCCAGCTCCTCGCTCTCGGCGGCGCGGAATGCGGCCTCGCCCCGGCTCGCGAAGACCTCGGTGATCGGCATTCCGAAACGATCGGCGAGCCGCTCGTCGAGATCGACGAAGCCGCGTCCGAGGTGGACGGCCAACTCCCGCCCGACCGCGCTCTTCCCCGCCCCCATGAACCCCACCAGAAAAATGGTGCGCATCCAACTAATTGTATCACTTGGGGTTCGCGGCGCGTTCAGGGCTCGGATCTGCCATCTGTGCGGACCGTCCTCCGTTGCATCAGGGTGCCGAATATCGCCGCCCTTGCTGCGACAAAGCGCTCGCGAAAATGGAGCAAACGATACCCGGGAGACTCCCTATTCGAGGAATCTCTCCATGAAGTGGGTGTCCACTTGGCCGGCCTGGAACTCCTGGTTGTCGAGGATCTGGAGGTGGAGCGCGGCCGAGGTCTTGATGCCCTCGATCCGCAGCATGGCGAGGGCGCGGCGGCCGCGGACGATGGCCTCCTCGCGGTCGCGGCCGTGGACCAGCAGCTTGGCGATCAGGCTGTCGTAGTGCGGCGGCACGGTGTAGCCCGAGTAGATGTGGGTGTCGACGCGGACGCCCGGGCCGCCCGGCAGCACGAGATCGGTGATCCGGCCCGGCGACGGCGCGAAGCTGCGCGGGTCCTCGGCGTTGATCCGGAACTCGATGGCGTGGCCCTGGGGCCGGACCTTGCGGCGCTTGGGAATCGAGATCTCCTCGCCGGCCGCGATCCGGAGCTGCTCCTTGACGATGTCGATGCCGGTGACGAGCTCGGTCACCGGGTGCTCGACCTGCACGCGGGTGTTCATCTCCATGAAGTAGAAGCCGCCGTCCGGACCGAGCAGGAACTCCACGGTGCCGGCGTTGAGGTAGGATGCGGCCCGGGAAGTGGCCACCGCCGCCCGCCCCATCTCGGCCCGCAGCTCCTCGTCGAGGGCGACCGACGGGGCCTCCTCGATGATCTTCTGGTGGCGGCGTTGGATCGAGCACTCGCGCTCTCCGAGGTGGAGGACGCGGCCCTTGGCGTCCGCCAGCACCTGGAACTCGATGTGGCGCGGGCTCTCGAGGTACTTCTCGAGGTAGAGGGTGGGATCGCCGAAGGCGCGCTCGGCCTCGTTCCACGCGGTGTCATAGGAGCGCTTGAGCTCGGCTCCGCTCCACGCCAGCCGCATGCCGCGGCCGCCGCCGCCGGCCGAGGCCTTGAGGATCACCGGGTAGCCGATAGTCTCCGCCAGCGCGAGCGCCTCGTCGGAGGATTGCAGCGGCCCGTCGGAGCCGGGCAGGATCGGCACCCCGGCCTCGCCCACGGTGCGGCGCGCCTCGGACTTGTTGCCCATCAGGCGGATCGCACCAGGCGGCGGCCCGATGAAGGTCAGGCCACACTCCCCGACGATCTCCGCGAAGTGGGCGTTCTCGGCCAGGAAGCCGTAGCCCGGGTGGATGGCCTCGGCGCCCGAGATCTGGGCTGCCGACATGACCGCGGTGACGTTGAGATAGGAGCCGGTGGAGTCGGCCGGGCCGATGCAGTAGGACTCGTCCGCGAGCCTCGCGTGCAGGCTGTCGCGGTCGGCCTCGGAGTGGACCGCAACGGTCGCGATGCCGAGCTCGCGGCAGGCGGCGATGACCCGCACCGCAATCTCTCCGCGGTTGGCGATCAGGACCTTTGAAAACATCAGCCGAGACGGATCAGGAAGAGCTGCTCGCCGTACTCCACCGCCTGCGCGTTCTCGGGCAGCACCTTGACCACGGTGCCCGAGACGTCGCACTCGATCTCGTTCATCAGCTTCATGGCCTCGACGATGCAGAGCGTCTGGCCGGCCTCCACCGCATCGCCCACCTTGACGTAGGAATCGGCGTCCGGGTTGGGGGCACGGTAGAAGGTGCCGACGATCGGCGAGGTGACGGCGTGGACGTCGTCGTCCGCCGCCGCCTCGCCGGCGGCGGCCTGCGCGGGTGCGGGCTGCGCCGGCGCCGCGGCCGCGGGCGGCGGGCCGGCGGGGGGAGCGGCGACCGCGGCCGTCGGCGCGGGGCCCTCGATCCGCATCCTCGAGCCCCCGTGCTCGACCTCGACGCTGGCGACACCGGTGGTGCCGACCAACTGAACCAGCTCGCAGATCTCCGAGAACTTGAACATCGGGGCCTCTCTTAGACGAATTCGGAGTACAGGCGGGAGCGCGTCACGCGGCTCAGGAAGCGGCCCTTGCCGGCGAGCCCGTCGCGGGCCAGCACCAGGACCAGGAAGTACCCGGCCGTGATCGTGGTCAGGATGATGACCGCGTCCTCGGCGTAGATCGAGCACTGCTGGAGCGCACCGTGCCGGAACTCCCTCGCGGCCTCGGCCAGATCGCGGAGAATCGTCGCCACCTCCGCACCGAGGGTCTCGAGAGAGCCGTCGCGCGGCGAAACCACGACCGGGATCCCGTCCGGATCGACGATCGCCGCACCGCGAGCGCCCGGACAACTCTCGATCAGGTTGTGGATCGAGTCGTCGAAGTTCACGATTCCAGCTTCTCCGCGGCCAGTCTAACCGCGTCGAGCCAGCGTCGCAACGCCTGCGGCCGGGCGTCGCCGTCCACGGTGCGGTCAGAGCCCTCGTCGGCGGCGGCCTTCGAGGCCAGCCACTCGAGCATCTGCCGGGCTTCGTGCGAGCCGGGATCGCGCTCGAGCACGCCGCGGGCGGTCGACTCGGCGAGCTCCAGGTCCCCCTGCTCCACCGCCAGCCGCGCCAGGGTCATGGTCGGGAGGGGGCCCTGGGTGCGCGCCGCCGCCGCGGGAGGCGGCGGCTCGGGACCGGGAACGGATTCGGGCTGGTACATGAGGTCGGGGGGCGGTGGGGGCGGGGCGTCGGGCACATCGACCACCGCGGGCTCGTGCACCGGCTCGGCAAGCACGTCGGGAACCGGAGCGGGATCAGGAACGGATTCCGGCGCCGCGTCGGGATCGGGCGACGGCTGGTCGGTGATCACGCCGGACGGGTCGTCGACCAGCACGCCCGACGGCTCGTCGACGAACTCGAGCTCGACCTCGTCGGACGACTCGTCGGGGGCGGGAACGGGAACCGGGACGGGGACTGGAACCGGATCGGGAGCGGGCGGGGATTGCTCGACGATCACGCCGGACGGTTCGTCGACGAACTCGAGCTCGGGCTCGCCGGACTCCTCGTCGGCGACGGCGTCGGGAACGGGAGCGGGGACGGGGTCGGAAGCGTGGGCGCCGCTGTCGAAGACGTCGTCGGGCTCGGCGGCGGACGCGGCCTGGTCATCGACCTCGACGACCTCGTCGTCACCCGAATCCTCCTTTGGAGGCGGCACTGGGGGCGGCGGCGGCGCGGCCTTCGGGGCCTCGAGCAGGCCGAGCTCCTCGAGCCGCTCCTCGACGAAGGCGATGCGCTCATCCAGCGCGTCGTCCTGCGGCATCATGCCGCGCGCCCGCTTGAGGCTCTTGACCGCCTCCACCCACTCGCCGTTGGCGATCGCGGCCTCGCCGGCGCAGCGCGCCGCAACCCCGTTCTCGGGATCGAGCTCGAGGGCGCGCGCGAAGGCCCGCCACGCGCCCCGGGTGTCGCCGAGATCGTGCAGCGAGCGGCCGAGGGAGACCCAGGCCGAGACGTAGTGGGGATGGGTGTCGAGGCCCTGGCGCAGGACGTCCACCGCCTCGTCGAGCTCGCCGACCCGCCTGAGGTGCTCGCCGAGCTTGAAGAACACCCGGGAGGTGGGGTCCTCCTGGAGTT
This sequence comes from uncultured Thermoanaerobaculia bacterium, assembly GCA_964609835.1. Lineage (GTDB taxonomy): Bacteria > Acidobacteriota > Thermoanaerobaculia > Thermoanaerobaculales > Sulfomarinibacteraceae > Sulfomarinibacter. The sequence continues at coordinate 16,316 of CAZSTH010000058.1, read as the reverse complement.
CGAAGCGGAGTTGCTCGAGGCGGTAGTCCATGAAATTATCCCCCGCCGGGCCTGGCGGCCCGGCGGGTGAAATTTCTCCGTTAGGGTGCGATTACAGTCTCAGCTTGCAGATTGATGATCACCGGGGAGTTTAATGCGTTGTCCTCCAGGGCCTCAATTCTGAGATCCGCGCTGTGACTTGAGGATGTTGACCCAAAGGTAAATGTGACGGTCACAGTGGCTAAGCCATTCGGCTGAACAGTCCCAGACGATGGTGCCACGGAGAACACACCACCATTCATTTCGTTTTCGATCGAGGCGGCAAACGTCATGGGACCTGTGCCGAGATTTCTCACGATGAAATCACGCGTTGCACCGTTTGTTGTCCCAAAGTTCTGAAGCGAAGTGGGGGACACTGAAAGTTCGGGGAAGGCTACAACGCACGTCCGATCGGACGGTTCGATGATGAACGCCCCATTGAGACTGGCAGAGCAGAAGCCCGGTAGATTCGAAACCTGTACCGAGGCCTCCGTCGCCACGTTTCGCGTGCCCTCCTCGCCGGTATCGGTGATGCACGGTCCTGTTTGGAAGCTCGAAAGAATATCTCCTCGCTCAACATTCAGCAGACTGACGTCGATAGTCGTCTCGCTTTGAACTGTCACTTGGGAGCTCGGCACTCTGTAGGTCTCGATCTGTACTTGGAGGTTTTCGGCGAAGTACAAACCGTTGATGGTCATGTCAGTCGGGCTCAACAGCCCCGTGTCTCCGCTTGGGTTGTCCGCAGGGTCACCCTCCTGATAAATCACCGGATCTACCGAGAGCACGATGGGCGTGTTGCCACGTACCGTCAGGTTGCCGCCGGTGACCTCGAGGTTGGACTCGAGCAGCACCACTCGAAACGAGCCGCTGGTGTCGGCGCACTCGACCGCCAGCTCCTCGGGCACCCGCACCACGAGCTCGGTGCCGGAGACGCTCACCACCTCGAGCTGGATGTCGTTGAGGAAGACCTGCAGCGGGTCCTCGAAGCCGGAGCCGTAGATGATCACCAGGTCGCCGGCCCGCACCTCGTCAGGCGTGTTGCCGGAGATGAAGAGGTTGTCGCCGTAGGTGAATGAGGCGAAGCTGTCGCTGAGGCCGGACTCGAGGTTGCGGACGGTGACGTCCACCGCCACCGGCGGGGTGTCGCCCTGCTGGCTGTAGTCGGGGCTGACGCAGGTGATGCGGTCCTGGTCGGCCGGCGAGGTGTCGTTGAAGACGTTGACGTCGGTCGCCTCGAGCACGCCGAAGGTGACCTGCATCGGCACCTGGAAGCCGCTGCCGAAGATGCTCACCAGCGTGCCGCCGTCGAGCGGGCCGGCGAGCGGCGAGATGCTGGCGATCTGCGGTTCCGGGTTGTCGGCGAGGACGATGAAGGCGTCTTCGAGGGAGACGGTGCCGTCGAGGGTCGACACGGTAACGTCCTGCGGCGAGTCCTCGGTCAGCGGGACGGTGCTGAAGAGGGGCGTCTCGACCTGGACCTGGGAGCCGTCGGGGGCGACTGCCAGCACCGTGCCGAGGCGGGTCGCGGCGTCGGGGTCGGTGAAGCTGACGCTAATGTCGGAGGCCACGGTGCCGAAGCCCTGGCCGAGGATGTTGACCACCTCGCCGCCGGAGGAGCGGCCGGAGTTGGGCGACACGCCGAAGATGATGGGCCCCCCGCCGGGTACCAGCACGAAGGCCTGCAGCAGGGTGTCGGACTCCTGCGAACCGGTGCCCGCGTTGGCCACCAGCCGCACGTCGGCGGCCTGCTGGATGGAGTTGTTGGCGCCGGTGAAGGCGGGGGTGATGACCGTCACCGCGCCGGTTTCGCTCGGCGGGTCGCTCTCGACCACCGCGGCCACGATCGCCTTGTAGGCAACGCCGCCGAGGTCGAAGAAGACGTCCACCGGGGCGAGGATGCCCTTGCCGGAGATCTGAACCTCCTCGCCGCCCGCGTACGAGCCGCGGCGGGGGTTGATGCCGAAGAGCTGGAGCTCGTCGGTGGTCGCGCGGTCCTGATAGGAGACGACGATCTCACGCGACACGCCCTCGACCCGCGCCCGGATGACGTAGTCGTCGGCGGCGACCGCCGTGTAGGCCACCGACGCCACCCCGTCCTCGGTGAGCACGGTCGCCTCGAGGGTGCCCGATGAGAACGCGCCGCCCGAGGCCTCGAAGGCCACCGCCGTGTCGTCCGGCGCCGGCGATCCGTTCTTGGTCACCGTCGCCTCGATCAGGATGACGGTGTCGATGAACGGGCCGGTGCTGCTGGCGGTGAGGGCCGTGATGCTCCACGCATCCGGCGCCACGGTCGGCACCGGGCTCGGGCGGGGGCTGTCCCCGGAGCACCCGACCAGCAGCGCGACCGTCAGGAGTGCGGCGAAGGGAAGGTACCGTTTCATGGCTTCAGACCCCCGTTCACTGGCCATTGCAGAAGAAGTTGAAGGCGATCGAGATCTTCTCGGTGGTCGCGGCCTCGTTAAAAACAATACGGCCGAAGATCTGCAGCTCAACCGGCTGGCGGATGTTGGTGTTGCCGGTCTCCGGATCGAAGCCGCCGTTCTCCGGGAAGAGGTAGGCGAGCGGGACCTCGTCGAAGAATTCCTTGGGGAAGATCCGCCAGTTCTGGAGATTGGCCTGACCGCCGGCGGGGACGAAGACGCCCTGGTCGATGATCCACTCCGGCGAGGTCGTGGTGCCGCCGTCGGTGCGGTAGGGCGTGACCACCCACCGGTCCAGGGTGACGTCCTGGTTGGCCGAGACGGTGCCAGCGGGATCGGAGGTCTGCGACGAGATCGACATCTGCTCGATGGCGACGTCGGTCAGCGTCAGGCAGACGTCGATGTCGGGGTTGTACTGCTCGATGTCGATCGTCAGGAACACCGACGCCTCGTTGCCCGCGATGTCGCTGCTGCCGCCGCACGAGCCCACCACCACCGCCAGGGCCACCACGACGCAGGTTCTCAGGATGCGATCCATCATCATCCTCTCCCTAGTACTTCACGATCCGGGGGGTTATGAAGATCAGCAGCTCGTCATGGTCGAGCCGCACCGATTTGTTCTTGAACAGCCAGCCAAAGACCGGGATCTTGTGGAGGCCGGGAACCCGGTCCTCGCCGTCGGAGTCGGTGATCTCGTAGATGCCGCCGATCACCGTGGTGCCGCCGTCGCGCACCAGCAACTGGGTCTCGGCGTCGCGCGTGAAGATCGGGGCGTTCTGGCCGCCGGCCACCGCGAACTCAGGCGCCGGGCGCTGCTTCTTGATGCTGATGTCGAGGTTGACGGTGCCCTCGGCGGTGATCTGCGGCGTCACCTCGAGGCGCAGCGTCGCGTCGACGTACTGGACGGTCACCGTGTTGTTGGCCACCGTCTGCACCGGGATCTGGAGGCCCGACCGGATCGAGGCCGCCTGCAGATTCTGGGTCGTGATTCGCGGCGTCGACACCACCCGCGCGTAGCCCTGGTTCTCGGACGCCGTCAGCAGGAAGTCGAGGTTGAAGGTGTTGAGGATGTCGCCGAAGGTCATGGCGAGGACGCTGTTCTGGGCGCCGGTGGCAAGGTTGACGGCGCCGTCGACGGTCATCTGGTTGGGGAACTGGAGGCCGGTGTCGTTGCCGTGCTCGGCATCCATCACGCTCGAGAAGCCCCAGGTGACGCCGAGGGCGCGCGAGAACTGGCGCGTGGTCTCGACGATCCGGCCCTCGATCACCACCTGCGGCGTCGGCAGGTCGAGCGACTCGATCAGCCGCAGGATGCCTTCCACGCGGTCGACCACGTCGCGAATGATCAGCGTGTTGGTGCGCTCGTCGACGGTCACCGAACCGCGCTGGGACAGCAGGTAGCTGTCGGACGACAGCAGGCTGGCGATGTCGCTCGCCTTCGAGTACGAGATCGGCTTGAGCACCGTGCGCAGCGCCTTGGCCTTCTCCTGCTCGATGGCGAAGGCGGCCTTGGCCTGCTTCTCCTGCGCCAGCCTGGCGATCGGTGCGACGCGGAGGACGTTGTTCTCGAGCACGTAGTCGAGGTTGTTGATCCTGAGGACGAGGTCGAGCGCCTGGTCCCACGGCACGTCGCGCAGCTCCACCGTCACCGAGCCCGAGACGCCGGGGTCGAGGACGATGTTGAGGTCGGTCAGCACCGAGAAGGTCTTGAGCACGTCCTTGATGTCGGCGTCCTTGAGGGTCAGGGTGATGGGCTCGCCGGTGAACTGCTGCTCGTCGCTGGCGATCTCGGTCTCGGCGTAGCCCTCGCCGGCCGACACCGGGCCCTCGAGCACGGTCACGGCGTCCGCCTGCTCGATGAGCTGCGACTCGTCGGCGACCCATGGGCTCCGCTCCTCCCTCCGGGCGGCCGCCGGCGGCGGCTCCTCGTCGGGAATCTCGAAGAGATCGGACACCACTTCCCGGACCGGCTCGGGCTCGGGCGCCGGAGCGCGCTCTGAGCGCGCGATCTCGATCGTGCCGGCGTCCGCCATCCGCACCTCGCGGGCGATCGGGACCGCCGCCGCCGCCTCGCCGACGCCGACCGACACGCGGGCGCCGCCGGCGGTGGTCTCGACCCGGTAGCCCGCCTCGTCACGGAGATCGAGGACGACCCGCGTCACCGGCACCGGCTGCGCCTGGAACTGGGCCACCCGGACCTGGCTGACGAGGGGAGCGTTGACCGCCATCAGGCGGTTGTCGACGCGATTGATCACCGAGGGGAGATCGAGCACGAGCCGCCGCGGCTCGGGCAGGGTGAAGGCCTCCACCTCGAGGCCCCGGTCGGCCTTGAGCTCGACGATGACGCCGTCGCCGGTGCGCACCGGCACCACCTCGAAGAGGCTGGCGGGCCCGGCCGCAAAACGGTTCTCCGGCGCCGCCCGGGTCGGCGCGGGCGGCGGCTCGGCGGCGTCGCCGTCATCCGATGACAGGGCGACGTCCTCGCGCGCCACCTCGGCCGGACGGGGTCCGGCCTGGCGGTCGAAGGAGACGAACTCCATGTCGAGGCCGTCGGGGGCGGAGCGCAGCGTCAGCTGCGCCGGCTCCGCGAGCCACACCGTCAGGCGCGACACGCGCTTGCCGAACTCCTCGACGTGGCCGAGCTCCGCCCGCTCGATCCCGAGGCCGGGCTCCGTCAGCAGCCCGGCGGACGGGTCCCAGCTCGCCTCGGGCAGCTCGACGATCCACACGCCGGGCTGCGGCGAGTAGTGGACCGTCTCCAGCTCGCCCGATGCCCGAAGGTGCAGCACGGTCCCCGAGGACCCCGGCGCCGCGGCCATCCCGTGAATCG
>CAZSTH010000058.1:0-11038 GCA_964609835.1 uncultured Thermoanaerobaculia bacterium | reverse complement strand
ATCGTCGGAATGGACCCCTCGGCGAGGAGCGGCCCTGCGGCGCCCAGCAGGACGCATGCCGCGGCCGCCACCAGGATGCGGACGTTTTTCGTCATCATGCCGGCCCCCAATTCCCTCTCAGATCAACGGCTATCCGTCAGTTCTCGCACGATTTCGTCGTAGTCCTTCAATCGCCCCGCGTCGTTCACTTCCTGCCTGAAGACGACCTTGGTGGGCTGGATGTCGGCGACCTCGCCGTTGAACAGCTTGGTCCCGGGACGGATGATGTAGGACACGTTGTCGCGCCCGAGCACGAAGGCGAGGATGCCGCTCGGGGTCTGGATGATGCCTTCCACCTTGAGCTCTTCCACCAGCATCCCCGGCAGGCCCGGCGGCCGCGCCTTGGCGGGGCCTTCCACTTCCTCCTCGAAGCCCTGCATCAACGACCGGAAGGGGTCCCGCCGGCCGGCGGGGTCGTACTGGAAGATCTTGCCCGCGAAGACGTCTTCCTCGCCGCGGAGGATCTTCTCGATGCCGGAGACGTCGACGTCGTCGCTCAGGAGGTCGAGCGGCGACTGGTCCTCTGCCGGCGGCTCCTGCGCGGCCGGCTCCGCCTCCTGCGCGGCGAGCGGCACAGCGACCGCCAGCAGCGCGAGCAGCGCCAGTGACATCAGTGTGCGGCTCATTCTTCGGCCTCCGTCTCCCCGGCGTCTTCCTTGTAGATGAAGGTCCGCTGGACGAAGTCGGCGCGGATGGTGTGGCCGCGTCCTCCGGTATCCCGCGACCGGACGGGGCTGATCGTCAGGTCGTTGACGTTGATGATGCGCGAGAAGTTCGACAGGCTGTCGAAGAACTCGCCGAGCTGGTGGTAGGTGCCGTCGAGCGAGACCCTGATCGGCCACTCCCAGTAGAAGCCGCGGTCCTCGTAGGCGCCGGGGGTGAAGCGGGTGAGGGTGAACCGCCCGCGCTCGGTCAGCTGCTTGGCGCGCTTGATCAGGTTGTCGGTCTCGCGCTTGGTGGGCAGGATCCTGCGCAGGCGGCTCAGCTCGACCTCGTAGTTGCGGATGTCTTCTTCGAGACGCGGCAGGTCGGCCTTGGCGGCTAGGCCCTTCTCGATCTCGCGCTGGAGGCCGTCGATCTTCTCCTCGAGCCGCACGATTTCCTGGCGGACGCCCTTGAAGACGTACATGTGCATGATGACGAAGAGCGTGACGCCGAGCAGCAGCCCGATGATGGCGGCCACGTACCAGGGCTTTTCATTGAGGTCGATTGCCATTGGTCCGGCCCTCCCCCGTCACTGACCCGGCCCGGGCGACTGCGGGTTGCTGGCCGCCACGATCTCCGGCGGCGAGTTGATGAACTCGGCGTCGAGGCTGAATGCGAAGGTGTCGCCCCGGGAGCGGGCGAGGTTCTTCAAGGTCGGCTCCTCGAAGAACGGCGACGCGTCGATGTTGGCGTAGTAGTTCGCCACCGCGTTCTCGTCCATCGCGACGCCGGCGATCTGGACGCCGTTGCCCTTGTAGGTGAGCTTGGTCAGCCACACCAGCTCCGGCAGGGCGCGCGACACCTCGTCCATCACCCGCACCGGCCCGCGCTGGTTGCTCTTGAGCTCGTTGATGACGCTGATCTTGTGGCGCAGCGCCGCGCGCCGCGCCTCCAGCTGCTCGACCTTCTTGATGTAGACCAGCAGCTCGTCCCGCTCGCGCTTCTTCTCGCGCTCCACCTCGCGCAGCTCGGAGCGCTTGCTGGTCAAAAGGTACCACTGGGTGCCGACCACGATGGCGGCGAGGGCGAGCACGATCAGGAGGATGATGTCGCCCTGCTTGGCGCCGAGCGAGAACGACGGCCGCTCCGCGCGGGAGGCCGCCGCGGCCGGGGTCTCAGCAACCAGGTTGATCTTGATCATGGCATCACTCCCCGACCTTCCGCACCGCGAGACCGACCGAGATCGCCATCGCCGGAGCGTGCTGGTTGAGCCATTCGGGATCGAAGTCCGACTCGCTGTAGCGGATGTTGCGGAACGGGTTCATGATTTCGACGGCGACCTGGAAGCGCTCGCGGATGACCTCGTCGAGGTTGAGGATCTGGGCGCTGCCGCCGGCCAGCACCACGCGGTCGATGCGGTCGACCGACGAGGTGGCGACGAAGAAGTCGACCGTCTTCTGGAGCTCCGAGGTGAGGTCCTCGGAGACGCTGTTGAGGACGCTGACCACCTGCTGCAGGGTGTTCTCACCGACGCGCTCGCCGAGCTTGAGGCGCTCGGCGTCGTCGCGCGACAGGCTGAGCTCGCGCTGGATCGCCTCGGTGTACTGGTTGCCGCCGAAGGCCACGTCGCGCCAGAAGATCGACGTGCCGTGGTACATGATGTTGATGTTCATCACCGACGCGCCGATGTTGACCAGCGCCACCGTCTCGGGATCAACGTCGTAGTTCGACTCGAAGGCGTTCTGGAGGGCGAACACATCGACGTCCACCAGCACCGGCTCGCGGCCGGCCTGCACGATCACCGACGTGTAGTCGGCGATGCGGTCCTTCTTGACCGCCACCAGCAGCACGTCCATGGTGTCGCCGGCGTCGGACTCCAGCACCACGTAGTCGAGATTGACGTCGTTGATGTCGAACGGGATGTACTGCTCCGCCTCCCACTGGATCGACTCCGCGAGCTCCGCGTCGGTCATCGAGGGCAGCTGGATCTTCTTGATGATGACGGAGTGGCCCGACAGGGAGCCTCCGAAATTGGAATTCTTGACGTTATTCTCGGCGATCAACCGGGACAATGCCTCGACCACGAGCGAGGAGTCCATGATGGCGCCGTCGACAATTGCCTCCGGAGAGAGGTCCGCGATTGCCGCGTGGAGAAGTTGAAATTCGCCGCTTTTCAGCGGCTTCAACTCGACCATCTTGATCGCGGAGGATCCGACATCGCACCCGACCACTTGCTTTTTGGTCTTTCCAAACACGGCTTACACCTTGCTCGCAGAAGTATTCCAAGGCAGGATCATAAACCCCTCTACTTTCGAGGCTACCAAAGGGACCCCAGGAGGTCAAGAACATGGATCACGAAAAAAAACGCGACAACTCTTCCCAAAATCCGGCGCGACTCCGAACGAAAAATCCCGGCGAGGAGATGCGACTCCGATCCGGAAAAAATCCGGCCCCGGATGGACATCGAATTCCGACGTTCATTCCGCGCATCTCGCGTGAATTTTCGACCTCGAGTCGACATCTCATTCGACAAAGAAATCCCTCCTTTCAGTCGAAAGCAACCGGGCCGGAGACGCGATCTCGAAGGCGTGTTTTCGCCGAAATGCGTCCCGGGCCGCGGCCGAAAAGCAGTTTTATTCCCGATCTCATTGCACCGCGCTCGCCTGGCCGCGGCGTTCGACCCTCCGCATGCCCTTGAGGCCCGAGAGGCGGGAAAGGATCCGCTCGAGCTGCGCCGCATCCTGGACCACGATGGTCATCGCCGCGACGCCGGTGTCATTGGGTTCGGTTCGGAGCCGGCAGTTGAGGATGTCGCTCCCTTCAGCCGAGATGGTCTGGGAGATCAGCGCCAGCATGCCGGAGCTGTCGCTGAAGGTCATGTCCACGTCCACCTGAGACGTGGGTGAGCGGGCGGCCTGCGCGCTCGGCGCCCACCGCACCTCGATCTCGCGCTCCGGGTGGTAGAGGAGGTTGCGGACGTTGGGGCAGGACCGCGAGTGCACCGCGACCCCCTTGCCGCGGGTGACGAAGCCCACGATCTCCTCGCCGGGGAGCGGCTGGCAGCACTTCGCCAGGTAGACGAGGAAGTCCGAATCGCCGGTGACCTCGAGCGCGTGACCGTCGCTGGACGAGGCGGCCGCGGGCTGCGGCCGCTCCGGCCCCCCCCCTTCGGCGGCCGCAGGCTCCTCGCGGAACGCGTCGGTGACCATGGTCACGGGCAGCTTCCCGAAGCCGATCGCGGCCAGGAGGTCGTCCTCCTTGCCGAAGCCGCTGCCGCCGGCGAGCGCCTGCATCTCATCGCCGCCGCTGACCTTGCGCAGCGAGCTCCCGATCTTCCGCAGCTCCCGGTCCACGAGCTTGCGACCCACCTCCACCGCGCGGTCCTTCTCCTCCTTCTTGAGGAAGGCGCGAATCTTGGACCGGGCGCGGTTGGTGGCGACGATGCTGAGCCAATCGTGGTGCGGCCGCTGGCGGTTGGAGGTGGAGATCTCAACGATGTCGCCGTTGCGGATCTTCGACTTGAGCGGCACCCAGCGGCCGTTGATGCGGCCGCCGACACAGCTGTGGCCGACCTGGGTGTGGACGCGGTAGGCGAAGTCGAGGATGGTGGCGCCGCGCGGGAAGGAGAAGACGTCGCCGCGCGGCGTGAAGCAGTAGACGTCGTCCGGGTAGAGGTCGACCTTGAGCGAGTCGAGAAACTCGCGCGGCGACGTGTCCTCGGAGTTGTCGAGCAGCGCCCTCAGCCACGCCATGCGGGTGTCCTCTTCGGTGGCGTGCGAGCCCTTCTCCTTGTAGCTCCAGTGGGCTGCGATCCCGTACTCGGCGATCCTGTGCATGTCGTTGGTGCGGATCTGGATCTCGAACGGGTGGCCCTCGGGGCCGATGACCGTGGTGTGCAGCGACTGGTAGGCGTTGGGCTTCGGGATCGCGATGTGGTCTTTGAGGCGCCCGGGCACCGGCGGCCACTGCTGGTGGAGGAGGCCGAGCGTGGCGTAGCAGTCGCCGACGGTCGCGACGATGATCCGGAAGGCGAGGAAGTCGAAGACGTTGGCGACGTCCACCCCCTGCCGCTTGAGCTTCTCGAAGATCGAGTAGAGGTGCTTGATGCGGCCCTGAACCGCGCCCTCGATGCCGTGCTTCTCCAGCAGCCGCTCGAGGACCGACTGGATTTCGGCGAACCAGCGGTCCGCGGCCTCGCGCCGCTCCTCGATCTCGCGCGACAGCTTCTCCGCCTCCTTTGGGTGGAGGGCCGCGAAGCACAGGTCCTCCATCTCGGTCTTGATGCTGCCAATGCCGAGGCGGTTGGCGATCGGAGCGAAGATTTCCAGCGTCTCGCGCGCGATCGCCACCTGCCGGTCGCGCGGCAGAAAGCCGAGGGTGCGCATGTTGTGCAGGCGGTCCGCCAGCTTGACCAGGATCACCCGGACGTCATCCATCGACGCCAGCAGCAGCCGCCGGAAGTTCTCGGCCTCGGTCGCCTCGCGGCTCGTGTAGCTCGACTCGTAATCCGCCATCTTGGTCAGCGCCGCGACCATTCGCGCCACCTCCGGCCCGAACTCCAGCTCGAGCTGCTCGGCGGTGGTGTCGGTGTCCTCGAGCAGGTCGTGGAGGAGGCCCGCGGCGACCGTCTGCTCGTCCAGCTCCATGTCGGCGAGGATCCAGGCGACCGTCAACGGGTGGGTGAAATAGGGCTCGCCGGAGCGCCGGATCTGGCCCTGGTGGCGGTTGGCCGCGAAGACGTAGGCGTGGCGCAGCAGGTCCTCGTCGAGGTCCGGCCGGTATCGTTCCATCCGGTTGAGGATGTTCTCGATACGGATCCTGGGAGGTGCAGCCTCACCCATCCTTCTATTTTAGCGGTCAGGGTCAAGGCGAATCGGCACTTCGGGCTCCGCGACGTGATCGGCATGACGCCACACGACTGGAATCTGGAGGAAACGTCTCAAAGTCGAATTTCGGAGTTCGCAATTCGGAATGCCGCCCACCCAGGATTCGCCGGGGTGAGACACCCGCCATCGATCACCGGAGGGCGGGTGGGGGCATTGAGAATCGAGAATTGAGAACTGCGAACTGCCGTATCAGCGGCGCCCGGCCTTGCGCCTCTTCTCGCGGCGAGCGACCAGCAACCGGTTGATCCACAGCGCCACCGGCGACGCGATGAACACCGTCGAGTAGGTGCCGACGATGATGCCCACGAGCAGGACGAACGCGAAGGTGTTGATGACGTCGCCGCCGAAGATGTAGAGGCTCAGCACCACCACCAGGGTCGTGCCGGAGGTGATGATGGTGCGCGAGAGGGTCTGGTTGATCGAGGAGTTCATCAGGGCCTCGAGCTCCTCGCCGCGTTTCAGCCGGAGGTTCTCGCGCACCCGGTCGAAGATCACCACCGTGTCGTTGACCGAGTAACCGACCAGAGTCAGGAGGGCGGCGATGGTCGGGAGGTTGATCTCACGGTGGGTGACCGCAAGCGCGGTGAGGGTGATGAGCACGTCGTGGATCAGCGCCGCGACCGCTCCGACCGCGTACGGCAGCTGGAACCGCACCCAGATGTAGACCAGCATGCCGACGATCGAGAAAAAAATCGCGAGCTGCGCCTTGCGCTGCAGGTCCTTGCCGACCGCGGGCCCGACGTTTTCCGCCTGAAGGAGGGCGAAGGCGCCGGCCGCCGCGCGCTCGCCGAGGAGCTCGCGGACGCTCCCGCTGAGGCCGTCGACGCTGTCGAGCTCGTCGATGGAGCCGTAGATGCCCTGCTTCTTGCGGTAGTCCAGGACCGCCTCGGCCGCCGGCTCGTAGTGGGCCGCCCGGCCCTCGCGGTCGCCGCCGACCCCGTCCGGATCAGCCTCGACCAGGATCTCCAGCAGCTCCTGCGAGCCGCGGGTGTTGAGGTCGAAGCGGTCGCCGAGGCCGGCGTTGAAGTTCTGCTGGAGGAGATCGAGGATCGGGCGCGTGAAGTCGCCCTCCTCGCCTGACGGGTTGACGACTCGGATCAGAACCTCGTGCTTCTCTTCCTCGTCGAAACGCTGGATGAGGGGCGAGCCGACAGCGAGACCGGAGACCGCCGAGCGCAACTCGTCGAGGTCCGGTCGCTGGTTAAACTTGACCGTGACCTGAGTGCCGCCGACGAAGTCAATACCGAGATTGAGGCCGGGCCCCGCCAGCTCGTAGGTGAGACCGGCCGCGATCAACAGACAGGACAGCGGAATCGCGATCTTCCGGTACGAGAGGAACGGGATCGAGGTGTCACCGATGATGCGCATGGCTGCTTCCAATCAGATGCTCAGGCTCTCGACGCGCTCGCGGCCCGACATGGCGATCATGTACAGGGTCCGGGAGACGAAGACGGCGGTGAAGACGCTCGCCAGGATGCCGATCGACAGCGTCACCGCGAAGCCCTTGACCGGCCCGGTGCCGAAGTTGAAGAGGAAGAGGGCGGCGATCAGGGTCGTCAGATTGGCGTCGAGGATGGTGCCGAAGGCGCGCGCGAATCCGGCGTCGATGGCCGCGCGGACGGTCTTGCCGACCCCCAGCTCCTCGCGGATGCGCTCGAAGATGAGCACGTTGGCATCGACCGCCATGCCGATGGTGAGGATGATGCCGGCGATGCCCGGCAGGGTCAGGGTGGCGCTGAAGTAGGCCATCGCGCCGAGCAGCAGGATGATGTTGAGCACCAGCGCGACATTGGCGTTGAGACCGGAGCGCCGGTAGTAGACGAGCATGAACAGCAGGACCAAGATCAGGCCGCTGACCGCCGCGCGCACGCCGCGCACCACCGAGTCACGACCCAGCGAGGGCCCGACGGTGCGCTCCTCGAGGTAGGTGATGGCGGCAGGCAACGCGCCGGCGCGCAGCTTGAGGGCCAGGTCCTCCGCCTCCTCGATGGTGAAGCTGCCGGTGATGCGGCCGTCACCCGGGATGCGGGTCTCGATTCTCGGCGCCGAGATCACGCGGTCGTCGAGCACGATCGCCATCCGGGTGCCGATGTGCGAGCCCGTGTACTCGGCGAATTTGTCGGAGGCGTGCGGCTGGGTCGCGAAGTTGACCACCGACTCGCCGTACTCGCCCTGGCCGCGGCGCGCCGAGCGCAGCTCCTGGCCGGAGATGATGGCCGACTTCTTGAGCAGCCAGTAGTCGGTGCCGATGGCATTGCCCTCGATGTCCGTGCGGTCGCCGGGGAGGATCTCGGAGTCGCTCGGCACGCTGCCGCCGACCCCGCTGATCAGGCTCTGCCGGTCGAGGGCCGGTCCCGCGACCACCTCCTGAAACTCCAAGAAGGCGGTCGAAGAGATCAGGTCCTTGACCCGTGCCGGGTCGTCCACCCCGGGCAGCTGGACCAGGATGCGGTCGCTGTCGAGCCCCTGCCGTTGAATCACCGGCTCGGCGACACCGAACTGGTCGACCCGGTTCCAGATCGTCTCGAGCGAGGCCCGCACCGCCATGTCACGGACCGCGCGGTCCATGTTGGGAGGCAGCTGGAACGACCACCGCCCCGCGCCCGGCGTGACCTTGTACTCCGGCACCCACGACGCCGCGAGCTCGCGCAGCGCCGCGGTGTCGGTCTCGGCCGGCACCACGACCGTGAAGCTCAGGCTCTCGGGGTCGGTCTCGACCGCTCCCAGCTCCACGCCCTGTTCGCGCGCGCGGCTCACCAGGCGCTGCGAGGCGTCATCGAGCTCGGCCTTGACGGCGTCGTCGGTCCGCACCTGCAGCACGAGGTGGATGCCGCCCGAGAGGTCGAGCCCGAACTTGATCTTTTCGTCCGGCGGATACAGCGACCACGCACACAGGGCCACCACCGCCACGATCAGGACAACGCGCCATACGATCTTCGATTCCAAGAGTGCCTCCGCGTCGAAGCTCCGGCGCCGGCCGCCCGGATCAGCCCTCGCTGACCGAGTCGTCCGCGCCCACCGGCCCGCTGATCGCCGACTTCAGGATCCGGACCTTCGTGTTCTCCGAGATCTTGAGCAACAGGGAGTGGTCCTCCACCGCCGCCACCGTGCCGAAGATGCCGCCGCTGGTGACCACTTTGTCGCCCTTCTTGAGCGCGGTGATCATCGCTTCCTTCTTCTTCTGCTGCTTGCGTGCCGGCATGATGACGAGGAAGTAGAACACCCCGAAGATCAGGGCGAACATCACCAGCATCGACAGCGGACCGCCCCCGCCTCCAGCTTCCATCATTCACCTCTCACAATGGGCTGCCGCACCTTCGTCTGCGGCAGGCGCCCCCGCCCGGCGGCGGCTGCGCGCCCGCGCTCCACCCGCTCGCGATAGTGCGCGTAACGGCCTGCAATGATAGCCTCCCGCGCGCCGCGCATCAAGCCCAGATAGAACCACAGGTTGTGGATCGTCAGCAGGACCACCGATGTGACCTCCCTGGCGACGAAGAGGTGGCGCAGGACGCCGCGCGAGTAGGCGGCACAGGTCGGGCACCCACAGGCCTCGTCAAGCGGCCGATCGTCATCCGCGAAACGTGCGTTCTTGATCGCCAGGTCACCGCTCGACGTGAAGACCTTGCCGGTGCGGGCCGAACGCGTCGGCAGCACGCAGTCGAAGAGGTCGACCCCGTTGGCGACCGCGTGCAAAATGTCCTCCGGGTAGCCGACACCCATCAGGTAGCGGGGCCGCCCGCTCGGCAGCATGGGCGCCGCCATCGCGACCGCGTCGTGGAGGGCCGCGGCCGGCTCTCCCACCGCCAGCCCGCCGATGGCGTAGCCGTCGAAGGGCGCCGCGGCCAGCTCATGGCTGGCGCGGCGACGCAACCCCTCGTCGAGCGAGCCCTGCTGGATGGCGAAGATCCCGCCCCGCCAGGCACCGTCCGCGCGCACCATCCGCGCCCGCTCGAGGCCGCGCAGCGCCCACGACACGCTGGTCGCGGTCGAGACTTCGGCGCGGGCATGCTCGACCGGATAGGGCAGGCACTCGTCGAGGACCATCGCCACGTCGACGCCGAAGCCGGCCTGGGTCTCGATCACGCTCTCCGGCGTCAGGCGGTGCTCCGAGCCGTCGATGTGCGACCGGAACGTCACCCCGCCGCCGTCCATGGTGCGGCGCTCGGCGAGCGAGAGGACCTGATAGCCGCCCGAGTCGGTGAGGATCGGGCCGTCCCACGCCAACACCCGGTGGAGGCCGCCGAGCCGCGCCATCCGCTCGCGTCCCGGGCGCAGCAGCAGGTGGTAGGTGTTGGCGAGCACCATCTCCGGCGCGAGGCGCGCGAGGTCCCACGCCGGCACTCCCTTGACCGTGCCGCCGGTGCCCACCGGCATGAAGGCCGGCGTCCGCACCGTGCCGTGCGGGGTCACCAGCTCGCCGGCACGGGCCGCGCCGGCGGGGTCCTCGGCGGTGATCGAGAAGGGCAGCATCTCTGAGGCGCGGCCGCGGTCGCCGCAGCCGAATCATCGTAGACCGCCGGTCCGACCGCGGCAACCACGATCACTCGTGAACCCAGCGCCCCACCAGCTCCAGCGCCGCGATCTCGAAGAGCGGCCAGCGGCGGCCCTCCGCCTCGTGCACCGGCTCCAGCTCGACGATCTCGCGGACCGTCTCGTCATCGACGCGCTTGCCGGTGTCGGCCACCAGCAGCGACCGCCGGCCGTGGAGGCGCGCCTGCTCGAGCAGCATCCCGGTCCCGCAGACGTTGGCGAAGACCGTGCCGCCGACCGCGTCGGCCCCGACCACGGCGACCGAGGCGGCGGCATCGTCGAGACACCTGCAGACGGCGGCATCCGGCTCGGAGACCGCCGGGCCCGACGCGGCGAGGCGGACGGCCTGCTCCCTGCCGCGGCCCGCCGGCGAGCCGTCGAGCACCACCACTCGTCCGGACCACCCCCGCTGGCGGGCCCCCGCGACCACCGCCGCCACTGCCGACGACCGCGAGATGGTGACGATCACGTCAGCATCTTCGATGTCCGGCCACGCCGCCGCCGCGAGCCGCCGCGGCAGGGCCGCGAGAACCGACGCGCGCCGTCTCGCCCACGCCACGAACCCGTCGACCCGATCGAGGGCAGCCCGCCCGGCCAGCGCCCGCAGGTTGGCCATGACGGGCTGGCCGTTCTCGAGCAGGCGCGCGCCGCCGCAAAGCTTCGCCTTTGACAGGTCCGCGGAGAGCTCCAGCAGCCGCGCGAGCAGAGCCGCCTCGATCTCCGAGGCACCGTGATCGCGATCGGCTGCCGCCAGCCGGAACGCCTCGAGAATCGGATCGTCGGATGGCACGGGCGCATTGTGGCATGAGAGGCCCGCCGCAGACCGAAGACCGAATTCGGAAATCGGAATTGCCACCAACCCGGCGGGGGGCGGTGGCGGTGACGGTGAACGGTGGCGGTGGCGGTAGACGGTGACGGTGGCGGTCAACGGTGGCGGT
>CAZSTH010000057.1:5488-23859 GCA_964609835.1 uncultured Thermoanaerobaculia bacterium | reverse complement strand
TACGCCTGCGCGCCCGTCGAATCGAAAACCCAACCGGGCACAGCACCTCGGCGACTTCGCAACGAAACCCGGTGAGATATGCGGGCTACCGGTCAGCGCGCCGCTGGTGGGCGGCGACGACGGCGCGAGCGGAGCTCTTCCTCCTTGAACATGAACTTGATCGAATGCTTGAAGAGCAGCAGGTTCGGTGCATCGACCCGATTGAGCTTGACGCAGTTCTTGTCGTACCACTCGATCCAGCCTTTGAGTTCGGTACCATCGGCCAGCACCACGACCATCGCAGTGCGGTTCTGCATCTGCTTGAGGTAGTAGAAGCTCTCGGCATTGGTCTGCTCGGCCGGAACCTGCTTGCGACGCCCGCTGGTTCGCGACGGCAGTTTATCCATCATCTCGTTGATCGACGGTCGAATCAGCTTGCGGTCGGACATGGACTCTCCTCACGCCCCATACTGAACGCACGATCGAGCATGAAACCGATAGGTACTTGAAGAAGAGTAGCAGATCCCGGATCGAGCGGAGGACCCGGGCGGCAAGATCCTCCTCAGATCTCTCCCGAGCCACCGTCTCGGCAGCAGCTCACGACGGCTGACGACGCTTGCGGGATCGCTCCGGGTACAGCTCCACCTCGTGCGCGAGGCAGCACATGAGCCGCCCGCACAGGCCCGAGATCTTGACCGGGTTGAGGCTCAGGTTCTGGCGCTTCGCCATTCGCACGGTGACCGAGTGGAAACGGTCCATGAAGGTGGTGCAGCACAGACAGCGGCCGCAGGGGCCGAGGCCGCCGCACATCCTGGCGCCGTCACGAACACCCAGGGACCGCATCTCGATCCGGCGCCGGAAACGGTGGCCGAGGTCGCGCTGCAGCTTGCGATAGTCGACGCGTTTTTCGGCCGAGAAGTAGACCACAGCCACGCGCCCCGACAATGGAAGCCGGACCTTGAAGGGATGGAGGTCGAGGTCGAGGTCGCGCATGCGCCGCCGGACGTAGCCCTCAATCTCACGCTCGAGGTGGCCGGTGTCCTCGTGGCGCTTCTCATCCTCGGGAGTTGCGCGCCTGATGACCCGCGAACCGGTCCGGCGGGGCTTCCTGTACGACGGCGGTGAGAATGAGGTCACCGTGCCGACGAACTCGCCATCCGGCGTTTCGACCACCACCGCCTCACCGTGAGCGAGCTCGAGGTCGCCGGCATTGCATGGCACCGGGGGGAGGCCGGGATCCACCAGCACGCGGATCCAGTCATCGACCACCGCCGCGACGTGGCACTGCACCAGGGCCGCCATCTCAGTCGTTTCCTGCGCCCAGCCGCGCTGAAAGCTCCAGATCCCCGGAGATCACCTTTTCGCGACCCCGCTCTCGGTGGGTGCGCACGGCCTCCGCGATCTCGGCTCGACCCAGACCCACGATCTGCGCTGCGAACACGGCCGCGTTCTTGGCGCCGGCGGATCCCACGGCGAAGGTGGCGACCGGGATGCCCGACGGCATCTGGACTGTCGACAGGAGGGCATCAACGCCATCGAGGACGCCCCCGGGAAGAGGAATGCCCAACACCGGACGGGTGGTGTGCGCGGCCACCACGCCGGCGAGGTGGGCCGCCATGCCGGCGGCGCAGATGAAGGCCCGGCAGCCGCCATCCTCGGCGGCCCGGACCAGCTCCACCGTTCGCTCCGGGGTGCGGTGGGCAGATGCAACATGAACCTCGCACTCGACCCCGAGGTCCCGCAGCAACCCGACGGCGCCCTCGAGGTGACGCCAGTCGTTGGCCGAACCCATCAGAAGCAGCACCTCAGGCATCGTCGGCCCCGAGCGTCCGCAGCGTGTCTCGGCCGATGTCCGAACGGAACCACATGCCGTCGAACCGGATTTTGTCGACGCCCCGGTAGGCGGTGGTCATGGCCTCCTCGAGGGTCGCCCCGCGGCCGCACACGGACAGCACCCGGCCGCCCGCGGTCACGAGCCGATCGCCGTCGCGACGGGTGCCTGCGTGGTAGACGGTGATGCCGCTCATCGCCATCGCTTCGCTGATGCCGCTGATCTCGGCGCCCTTGCGCGGGCTCCCCGGGTAGCCTTCGGCCGCCATCACGACGCACGCCACCGCCTGCTTGCGCCATTTCAGGTTGCCGGTCGCGAGCGCCCCGTCCGCGGCAGCCCGCGCGGCGGCCGCCAGCGAGTCGTCGAGCCGCAGCAGGATAGCCTGGGTTTCGGGATCGCCGAATCGGCAGTTGAACTCGAGCACCCGTGGGCCTTCGGCAGTCAACATGAGGCCGGCGTAGAGCACGCCGCGGTACTCGCGGCCTTCCTTCGCCATCCCGGCAACGGTCGGTTTGACGACGGTTTCCAGGATGCCGCGGCTGGTTCCGGGAGGAATCACCAGCGCCGGGGAATGGGCTCCCATGCCGCCGGTGTTCGGGCCCTCGTCATTCTCCCGCGCCCGTTTGTAGTCGTGAGAGGTGGCGATGGGCACGACCCGCGTACCATCGCAGATCGCCATGTACGAGACCTCGTCGCCGTCCAGGCACTCCTCCACCAGAACGCGGTCGCCGGCGTCCCCGAAGCGCCGTTGCTCGAAGAAGACCGCGAACGCCTGCTCGAGCTCGTCGCCGGAGCGCACGATCAGGACACCCTTGCCTGCGGCGAGCCCGTCTGCCTTGAGCACCAGGGGCAGGCCGATGCGGCGCGCCGCCCTGGCCGCTTCGTCGCGGCTGCCGACCACCACCGCCTCCGCTGTCGGGATGCCGTGTCGCTGGCAGAACTCCTTGGCAAAGACCTTGCTCGACTCGAGCTCCGCAGCCAGACGGCGGGGGCCGAAGAGCCGCAGGCCGCGGCGCTCGAACTCATCGGCGATTCCCATCGCCAGCGGCACCTCGGGGCCTACGACGGTGAGGTCGATCCGGAGATCGGCCGCGGCCTCTGCGACCCCGGGGAGGTCGGAAGCCGACACCGACAGCAGATCGGCGGCCTGAGCCATGCCGGGGTTGCCCGGAGTGGCGAAGACGTCAGCGACCCCAGGCGAGCGCCGCAGCGCATGGACGATGGCGTGCTCGCGTGCGCCCGAGCCGACAACCAGGACTCTCACCCGACCTCATCCCTTCGCCTGAAGGAGGCTGAGGAGGCTCGTCTGAACGATGTCCGAGGCCGAGCAGCCGCGGCTGAGATCGTTCGCCGGCTTGGCCAATCCCTGCATCAGGGGGCCGAGGGCGCGGGCTCCACCCAGGCGCTCGACGGCCTTGTAGGTGATGTTGCCGGCATTGAGGTCAGGAAAAACCAGCACGTTCGCGCGGCCGGCAACGCTCGAGCCCGGCGCCTTGCTGGCACCGACACGATCGACGATCGCGGCGTCGAGCTGCATCTCACCGTCAAAGGCGAACTCCGGCCCCCGGCGTTCGAGCTCCGCCCGCGCCGCCTCGACCTTGGCCACCAGCGGATGGTCCGCCGAACCCCTGGTCGAGAACGACAGCAGCGCGACCCGCGGCTCGCCGCCAACGATCGATCGGAAAGTGGCCGCCGCCGAGATGGCGATCTCGGCGAGCTGCTCGGCGCTCGGGTCCGGCAGCACCGCACAGTCGGAAAAGACCATCACCCCATCGTCGCCCCACCGGGAATCCGGGTGGACCATGACAAACGCCGAGGACACGGTCGTCAGGCCGGCGCCGGCACCGATGCAGTGGAGGGCGGCGCGGACAGTGTCCGCAGTCGTGCGCACCGCGCCGCCGACCGACGCGTCCGCCACTCCGGCGGCCACCATGAGGGAAGCGAAGTACAGCGGATCGGTGACCGCCTCGAGGGCCGTGGCCTCGGTCATCCCCTTGTGCGCACGGCGCTGCTGGAGCAGCGACGCGTACTCCTCGCGTTGTCCGTCGGCGGCCGGGTCGCGAACCCTGACACCGAGCTCTTCCAGACCGTCATGGCTGGTGCCGCGATCCGATCCGGGGCACAGGACAGTGACGTCGAAGGATTCGCGCCCGGCGAGATCGCGGGCCGCCTCGATCACCCTCTCATCATGGCCCTCTGCGAGCACCACGTGGCCGCCGACAGCTGCGGCACGAGCTTCCAGCTGCGTGAGAAAATCCAACTCCCCTTCCTCCGCAGTCATTGTACCCCAGCGAAACCCTTCCCGACGGTGGAACAAACCCTGCGGGGAAGGCTGTTGGAGTGGGGGAGGGAGAGCGCACCCGAAACATGCGGATCGCATCGGACATTACGCGCTTGATGGGCGACACGCCGCTGGTGCGCCTGCATCGAATGACTGCTGGTGTGGACGCGGAAGTGGTCGCCAAGCTCGAATTCTTCAACCCGGCCCACTCGGTGAAGGATCGCCTCGGCGTCGCCATGATCGACGCGCTGGAGCGGGACGGCGAGCTCGAGCCCGGGGTCTCGACCATCGTCGAGGCGACCTCTGGAAATACCGGGATCGCCCTCGCCATGGTCGCGGCCGCGCGGGGCTATCGCTGCGTGCTGACCATGCCGGAGTCGATGTCCGCAGAGCGCCGCAAGGTCCTCGAGTTGCTCGGCGCCGAGATCGTCCTGACCCCTGCCGCCGACGGCATGCGGGGCGCGACCGCGCGCGCCGAAGAGCTGGCGTCCGACCTGCCCGGCTCGGTCATACCCGCTCAGTTCTCCAACCCCGCGAACCCCGAGATTCACGCCACCACCACCGCCATGGAGCTGTGGCGGGACACCGATGGCTCGATGGACGTCTTCGTCGCCGGCGTCGGCACCGGCGGTACCATCACGGGCGTTGGCCGCACCTGGAGGCGACTGCGCCCTCAGACCCGCATCGTCGCCGTCGAGCCCGCCGACTCGCCGGTGCTCTCGGGCGGTGAACCCGGCCGTCACCCTATTCAGGGCATCGGGGCCGGTTTCATCCCCGACAACCTGGACCCTTCGGTCATCGACGAGACCATCACCGTCTCGGCCGAGGAAACTTTCGAAACCGCCCGCCGGCTGGCGCGCGAGGAGGGCATCCTCGCCGGAATCTCGACCGGGGCCGCGTGCGCTGCGGCGCTGCGAATCGCCGCCCGCGATGAGATGGCGGGCAAGCTGATCGTCTTCATCGCCCCCTCGACCTCCGAGCGCTACATCTCCACCGGCCTGTTCAGCGACCTCTGATCGACCACACGGGGCGAACCTGACGCGGGCAGCCGCACCTTGAGCACCGCCGGATCGACCCGGACCTCGACCGGAAGGACACCCTCGACGTCGCCGTCGACCTGGTAGGGAACCTCGTCGGACTCCCGCACCGGCTCGAGCCGGACGTGCCCGACCAGCCGGCGGCTGACGTCGTCTCGTTCCAAATGCCTGCCGCTGGGGATTCCGAGCAGGAACGACAGTGCTGCCGACCGGCCCGACCGCCGCTGGGCGACGACCTCGAGGTCGGCGCGAAACGGGCTCGCGCCCGGGGTTGCCGCATGCCGTCCCGCGTAGCATCGCGAGTTGCCGACGATCACCCATCCGGCTTCCTCGCTGCGTCCGTTGCTCAAGAGTCGCATCCGCGGCAGGTCGCGCGCGCGCACTGCCTCGATGAGGCCCTGGACGGCGACTCCGAGGCGTCCCCCGAGACGCTTCAGCGACGGCCTCAGCCGCTCCAGTACGTGCGAGTCGGGACCCGCGGAGAGCATCAGCAGCACCAGATCGCCCCGGTCACTGCGGCCCACCCGCATCTCACGGTCGACGCCCGAGAGCAGGGCGCTGACCGCCCGCGACGCCGGCCGCGGGACCTCGAACTCATACGCCAGGACCGAGGTCGTTCCGCCCGGCAGCACGCCCATCGAGGTCTCGGTGCCGAGCAGCCCCCGCGCGACCGCATTGTAGGTGCCGTCGCCGCCGTACGCCAGCACCAGCGGCAGCTCGTGGGAGGCGGCGAGAGCGGCCAGCTCCGTGGTGTGGTCACGGCTGCGGGCAATGACGATGTCGAGCTCGGCGCCGCCGGCTGCCGCCACCGCCTCCAGTCGCCTCCGGTGCCGCAGCAGCCGTCCGCCGCCGGCGGTCGGGTTGAGGATCACGGGCAGCCTGCTCACGAACCGACTTCGCTTCCGAAAAGGGGCCCTGCACGGTCACCACCCTCGAGGCCGAGGTGGCGGTACGCGGCGACGGTCACGGTGCGTCCTCTCGGCGTTCGCTGCAGCATGCCGATCTGGAGGAGGTACGGCTCGTGGATGTCCTCGAGCGTGCCGCGGTCCTCCCCGATGGAGGCGGCGAGTGCCTTGAGCCCGACCGGCCCTCCCTCGTACACGTCGATGATGGTCTGCAGCAGCTTGCGATCGAGGTGATCGAGCCCGAAGCCATCCACCTCCATCTGCTCGAGGCCCCAGCGAGCCGACTCCAGGTCGACCGTTTCTGCCCCGCGGTGGTGCGCGAAGTCGCGCACCCGGCGCAGGAGGCGGTTGGCGATCCGGGGAGTCCCTCGCGCCCGCTGCGCGATCTCCGCCGCGGCGTCCGCCTCGACCGCGATGTCGAGAATCCCCGCAGAACGCATCACGATCCTCGCCAGGTCATCGGCCGGATAGAACTCGAGGCGGTGCACGATGCCGAAACGATCGCGCAGAGGCGCCGTCAGCAGCCCAGTGCGGGTGGTCGCACCCACCAGGGTGAAGCGCGGCAGCGTCAGGCGAACGCTGCGCGCCGCCGGGCCCTGGCCGATCATCAGGTCGAGCTCGAAATCCTCCATTGCCGGGTACAGGATCTCCTCCACCGCCGGCGGCAGGCGGTGGATCTCGTCGATGAAAAGGACGTCGCCGGCCTCGAGGTTGGTCAGCATTGCAGCCAGATCACCGGCACGCTCCAGCACCGGGCCCGAGGTGAAGTGAACCTGGGCCTCCATCTCGCTGGCGATGATGTGGGCCAGGGTCGTCTTGCCGAGACCGGGCGGACCGAAGAAGAGCGAATGGTCGAGGGCTTCGCGGCGGTACCGCGCGGCGCTGATGAATACCGAGAGGTTGCCGGTCAGTCGTCGCTGACCGACGAACTCCTCGAGACGGCGAGGGCGCAGGGTCTCCTCGTCGGGACGCTCGTCGGGCTGTGCGTCGCGGGTCAGGACTTCATCGGTCACGAATCGACTCTACCCCATCCGGCTCGAGGCGCGCGCATGGCATCGGACGGCGATCAACGCACCAGGTGTTGGAGCGCCCGCCGCAGCAGCTCCCCGAGCTCATCGTCCTGGGCTTCCGGCCACACCGTGTCGACCGCGCGCGCCGCGTCGCGTTGCGCATAGCCGAGGTTGACCAGCGCCGACACCGCATCGCCCCGACGGTCGCCGGTGATCGAGGTTGCCGCCACCAGCTTGTCCTTGAGCTCGAGGATGATGCGGTCGGCGGTCTTGCGACCGATTCCGGGAATTTGCTGAATGCGCGCTGCATCGCCGCTGTCGACCGCGCGCACGAGCTCGTCCGCGGTCAGGCCAGAGAGCACACCGAGCGCGGTCCTCGGCCCCACTCCCGCGACCGCGATCAGCCGCTCGAAGGCCTCGAGATCACGGCGGTCGGAGAAACCGAAGAGGTCGATGGCGTCGTCCCGAACCTGGGTGTGGACCCACAGCGCTGCCGCGTCCTCGTCCGCCAGCTCCTGATAGGTGCGGAGGGTGATGGCCACGCGGTAGGCGACGCCGCCGGTGTCGACAAGCACCGTGCCGGGGTCGATCCGATGCAGGCGGCCCTCGAGGCGACCGATCATGAGGTGCGCGGCGCGAACCGCTGCAGGAGCTCGTTGTCGATGGTCACCGGGGTGTTCCGCCGGCGCTCGTCAAGGATCGAGCGCATCAGCTCGGCGGCTCGCTCGGCCATCATTCGCGAGCGCAATGCGTCGATCTGCTCGGCGATCTCTGCGTCCGGGATGCGCTGTACGTCATTGACCTTCACGATGACGACGCCGCGACCCGGGGCCACCTGCGGCTCGAGGATCGTGCCGGGCTCAACGTCGAACGCGAGGCGGTCGACCGTGGGAAGCGGTCCGATCGTGCCCACCGAGGCCCCGCGACGATGGCCGGTGGCGGGAGTGACCTCGGCATCGAACTCCTCGGCCAGCTCGGACGGCTCGCCACCGTCACGCCAGCTCGCGGCCAGCTTCTCGGCTTCCATCGAGGCCAGCTCGATGGCGCGCTCCCGTCGCAACTTCTGCTCCACGGCAGCGCGCACGTCCTCGAATGGAGGGACCCCGGCCGGGATGACCTCCGCCACCTGCCACACGATCAAGCCGCGGCGAGCTGTGAGCGGGCCGCGAATCTCGCCGACCTCGGCGTCGAACGCCGCGGCCGCGAGGGTTCCGTCATCCGAGGCCCCCGCGATCGGCGCGCCGTCCTCGAAGGGCAGGCTCTTGTTGAGAGTCACCGTCTCATCCTGATCGGCGATGGCGCTCCACTCGTCGTCGGTGGCCGGCTGTTCGGCCTGCAGGCGCTTCGCGAGCGCGGTCGCCCGCGCCTCGGCCTCCGCCAGAGCACGGCCCTCCAGCACCCGGAAGCGGACCTGCTCCCTGACCTCGTCGAACGGCTGCTGGTGGGCCGGTCGAAAGCCCTCGACCTTGATGATGTGGTATCCGAACTGGCTTTTCACCGGACCCAGGATGTCGCCTGGCTTGGCCGAAAAAACCGCGTCCTCGAACTCCTGGACCATGCGGCCGCGGCCGAACCAGCCGAGGTCGCCGCCGTTGTCCCTGGTTCCCGGATCCTCCGAGTGCTTGGCCACCAGCTCCGCGAAATCGGCGTCGCTGCGGGCGATTCTGGCGACCCCTCCCGCGAGCAGCTCGGCATCGACGCGCTCCTCCTCGGAGGCGTCGGGAGCAACCCGAATCAAAATGTGACGGGCATTGGCCTGCTCGCCCTGCAGGAACTCTTCGGCGTGCTCTTCGTAGTAGGTCTGGAGCTCGGCGTCGTCCACCGGCAGCAGGCGGCGGAGCTTGGCCGTGTCGACCAACAGGTAGCGCAGCACCCGCTGCTCGTCGCGGGCGTAGCCATCGGCCTCGGCCTCGAAGGCCGCGACGGCTTCCTCCTCTGAGATCGAAACTTCTGCAAGAAACGGTTCGTAGCGGAGATGGACCACCTCGAGGTCGGCGGTCTCCCGCTGCCTCCGGTACTCCCGCTCAACCTCGTCGTCTCCGACCCACACGCTGCGAGCCGCGATGGCGTTGAGCTTCTCGATCATGATGTCATCGCCGAGCACCGACTCGAACTCGGGCACCGACATCTGGAAGTACGCACGCACGATGCGCTCGTAGGTCTCGGCGCCGACAAACTCACCGTTCTCGCGCTGGAAGTTCGGGTTCTCGAGGATCGCCTGCTGGAGCTCCTCGGCCGTCACCGTGATTCCGACCTCGCGCGCCTCGGCGAGCTGCAGCTCGCGGTCGACGAGGTAGCGGGCGGTCTGGCTCGCGAGATCGACCTGCTCCCGCAGTTCGCTCCACCGTTCGCCGTAAATACGGGAGAACTGCTGGTCCATCTGCCGCATCTGATTGAGGAACTCGGCCTCCGAGACCGAACGACCGCCGATCCGGACCGCCGCGCCGCGGCCGCCGCTGCCACCGGCACCGCCCGCGCCCCAATCCACGAAGACCAGCAGCACGAAGACCGCCACCACGCCCCACAGGACGAACTTCAGGTGACGTAAGTTGTCGCGCAACCACTTGAGAGCCATCGTCTCCTCCGACCCGACACGGCGGGACAGCGAAGTGTAGCGGAGCCGGTGTCGTCTCCGCAAGCCACGGCTCCCGCGGGGGATTCCCGGGGATGGTCGTGAACCGGCGCCGGCAGGTGACGGGTACGGTTCTCGCGCGTCCCGGACGTGGCCATCAAGAGCGCTGCGGCCGGGCCTGGTCATCATGAGCTTGCCCGTTGATAGCACTCGTGTTACGGTGTTTTTTGGAGGCAAGACGCCGGTGGCGAGAGGTTTAGAGCTCGACTGGGTGGTGGTCCGCGTGCAGCCGCTCCGCAAAATGGTGGCGGTCGGGGTGGTCGGCCTGGTCGCGGCGGCTCTGGTGTTCTTCGCCTACAAGAGCCTCAATCTGTCACCCGAGGCGAGGGCGCGCCTCGCCATCGAGCGCGCCACCGAGGCCCGGACCTTCGCTGAGAGCCAGAAGATCCCAGCTCGCTGGCGGCCCGAGCTCGAGGAGGCGTCGAACCAGCTCGACCAGGCACGCTCTTCGTACGCTCAGGGCGACTGGGGCGAGGCGGAGTCATCCGCCGAGAGTGCGCGCCGCAGATTCGAGGCATTGGCCGGCGCGGGCGGCAAGGAAATGGTCGGCGTCGGCCAGTTCTTCAGCCTCGACGGGCGGGTGGAGTTGCAACGCGCGGGTCAGACCGGCTGGCAGGGTGCCCACCAGGAGCTGCCGGTCTTCAACGGGGACTTCGTGCGGACCGGCCGCGACGGCAACGCGGAGATCATGTTCGCCGACGGCAGCCTCTACCGCATCGCGCCGAACTCGCTGCTCGAAATCCACCACGAGATGTCCGATCGCTCCCCGGGGCGGGTGAAGATGGTGGTCGGTCGCGTCAACGTCTACACCTCCGAAGCGCCGTCGACAGTCACCACCGATACCGTCGAAACCGAGATCGAGCGCAACAGTCGAGTCGCGGTGGACGTGGCCGCGGATCACCAGAAGACCACGGTGTCGGCGTTCCAGGGCTCGGCACGAGTCCGCAACACTGCCGGCCAGGAGGTGGTGCTCTCGGACCGCCAGGCTGTCGCCGCCACGGCCCGCGGCACCATCTCGCAGAAGGAGCAAATCCCGCCGCCACCCTACCCGTTCGAGCCGCAGAACAACGCCGGCTTCGACGTCGGGGACCAGCCTGTGGTCCAGCTCGGATGGCGCGGGCGTCGGCAGGGAGGTACAGTGCACCTCCAGGTGAGCCGGACCAAGAGCTTCGACCCCGCGCAGCTCGAGGTCGACGCACCGGGCATGGGCAAGGACGTCGCCCGGTTGCGCCTGCACGCGCCCGGAACCTACTTCTGGCGGGTCGCCGCCGAGTCCGGAGTCACGAGGTCCGAGTGGAGCGCGGTCCGAAGATTCCGGGTCATCTCGTCATCCACCGAGCACCTGATCAGGGACACCACGCCGCCAGTGCTCGACGTCGACACGCCGCAGCAGCTCGGCCGCATGTTCATCGTGGAGGGCGCCACCGAAACCAGCGCGACCGTGACTGTCAACGGAGAACGCGTCGAGCTCGACCCCGACGGCCGCTTCCGCAAGACCGTGGAGATCTACAAAGAGGGCTGGAACGACATCATCATCGTCGCCGTCGATCCCTCGGGCAACCCCACCGAGCACCGAGAGCCCGTGTACGTGGAGGACTATTGATGCGCCTTTCCAGCCTGCTCGGGCTGTTCTCTTCCGACCTCGCCATCGATCTCGGCACCGCCAACACGCTCGTCTACGTCAGGGGGCGCGGGATCGCGGTGGTCGAGCCGTCGATCGTCGCCGTCAACCGAGTCACCAACCGGGTCGAGGCGGTGGGCGCCAAGGCGAAGGAGATGCTCGGCAAGACGCCGAGCAACATCCAGGCCATCCGGCCGATGAAAGACGGCGTCATCGCAGACTTCGAGGTCACCGAGAAGATGCTCGAGCACTTCATCCGCAAGGCACACGGTCGTTCGTTCCTGGTGCGCCCGCGGATCATCATCTCGGTGCCGTCCGAGATCACCCAGGTCGAGAAGCGAGCCGTGAAGGACACTGCGCTCAAGGCGGGAGCAAGCGAGGTCTACCTGATCGAGCAAGCGACGGCGGCGGCGATCGGTGCGGGGCTCCCGATCACCGAGCCCTCGGGCAACATGATCGTCGACATCGGAGGCGGCACCTCCGACGTGGCGGTGATCTCGCTCGCAGGAGTCGTCTACTCGAGATCGGTGCGGGTGGCCGGCAACGAGATGGACGAGGCGATCATTCACTACCTGAAGAAGAAGTACAACCTGTTGCTCGGTGAGCGGACCGCGGAGCAGATCAAGATGGAGATCGGCTCGGCCTATCCCCTCGACGAGCCCCTGAGCATGGAGGTGAAGGGCCGCGATCTGGTGGAGGGAGTGCCCAAGAACCTCACGGTCACCGACGAGGAGATCCGTGAGGCGTTGACCGAAATCGTGTCGACGATCGTCGACGCGGTCCGCAACGCGCTCGAACAAACGCCGCCCGAGCTTTCGGCGGACATCATCGACAAGGGCATCATCCTTGCCGGGGGCGGTTCACTGCTCAAGAACCTCGACAAGCGCTTGCGTGAGGAAACCGGTCTGCCGGTAGCCCACTGCGAGGAGCCCGGATCAGCGGTCGTCCGGGGTACCGGGATGATGCTGACCAATATCGACCTGCTGCGGAAGATCGCCATTGCCTGAGAGGAATGCGTGCGGCCATGACGGGGCGTCTGGTCCCCCCACCCTGCCGCGGTTTGGACCTCTTGGCAGTGGCGGCGCCCGCGCGACCGGGGCTGCGCCGTGATCCCCCCACGGCAGGTGGTCATCCATCTGGTGGTGGTATGGATCGCTCTCGAGATCGCGGCGGCGTGGCAGGTGCGGACGGATAACGGCTCCCGCCTCCTGGCATCGTGGCTGCGGGGAGCGGTGCAACCGATTGTCGCCACTACCGAGATCGTGATCAAAACCTCGGAGACGCTCGCTCTCGGCACCATCGACCTCGAGCGGTTGCTGGTCGAACACCGGCGGATGCGGCTCCAGCTCGAGGAGCTCCACGCCCGCCAGCAGCTCCTCGAGGAAGACCTCGAAGCACTTCGCGACGCCAGCCTTCTCGGCGGTCCCAACGCGGAGTACGCAGCCGGTGCCCGCGTCGCGCGCTGCACCTTTCGGGATGTCAGCGCCGGCACCATGGAGGTGAGAACCGCGGATCCCGCCATTCTCCCGCGCGACTCACCGGTCGTCACTCGGGACGGCGTGGTAGGTCGGGTGACGCACAGCGCCGGCCGCCGCCACTGGCTGCAGCTGATCACCCATGCCGCCGCGGCAGCTGCCGTGCGCACCGACGATGGACGGCTCGAGGGTCTGGCACTCGGCTCCGGCAATCTGTCGTTGACCGTCGACTACGTCCCGAGGCAGGCCGATCTCGAACGCGGCACCGTCCTCATCACCAGCGGCGGCGACGGGATCTTCCCACCCGGCATTCCGGTCGCGTGGGTCCAGCTCGTGCGCGAGACTGAGAGTCCGTTCCTGGAGATCGTGGCGGCCCCGTCAGCCGACCTCAGGACGACGCGGGTGGTGCTGGTCCTGCCCCAGTGGTCGTCCGGCGGAGGCGAGCAGTGATCCGGGCCCTCCGGCCCGCAGATCCGCGGCAGCCCCGGCCGGGGGAGGCGCGGCGATGAGGCTGCGTCTCGTGCTGCTGTTCGCGCTGACCATGGCGGCACACAGGGCGCTCGGGACACCCGGACTACCGTCCTGGTGCACCGACCTCCAGCCCCTGGCGGTGTGGCTGGTGGCCCCGGCTCTACGATTCGAAGGTCGTCACTGGCTGTACTGGGCGGTGGCGATCGGTCTCGTCTGGGATCTCCTCGGGCAGCCCGTCATCGGGCCGGGGGGGATCGCCTGGAGCGCAGCGGCTCTCTCGCTGTCGGCACTCGCGGCAGTGATCGCCGATCGATCCTACCGGGCTTGGGCCGTATTCGGTGGCGTGGCTGCGGTGATCGTGGCCGTTGTTCACGCGTTGTGCCTGCTGCCGCTCGGCCTGTCCACCACATTGAACGCCACCCGCCTGCTGCGCGCCGCGTTCCTGACCGCAGCGTGGTGTGGGCTGGTGGGGGGGGTGATGGCGTTCGACCTGCCCTCGTATTGGCGCGCGCACCGCCTGCGGAAGCTGCGATGAGCGAGGGAGAGCTCCATCACGACCTGACCGCCTTTCGAAGGCGGACAATCGTCTTCTTCGTGCTCTTTTTTCTGGCTCTCGGGCTGCTCTACGTGCGCCTGATCGACCTCCAGCTGGTCCATGGGTCGGAGTGGCGTGATCTCGCCGAGAACAACCGGCTCCGACGGCTGCCTGTCCCCGGCCGCCGAGGCCGGATCTACGATCGCCGGGGAATGGTGCTGGCAGAGAACCGTCCCTCCTGGCAGGTGCTGCTCTTCCCCGACGAGGCGCGTGATCTCGATCGCACCGGGGTCTTCCTCGCCCGCCACCGGATCACCGAGGTGAGGAAATTCCGTGACCGACTCGCAGAGCGCCGGATCGGTCGGATGGCGCCGCTGGTGGTGGGAGAGAACCTCGATTGGGAGCAGGTAGCGACGCTCAGGGCCCACCAGAGCGACTACCCCGAGCTGTCGGTGGTCAACCGATTCCAGAGACACTACCCCTACGGCGCCCTGGCCGCGCACGCAGTAGGCCACATGCGGCCGATCTCGAAGGCCGCGGTCGACGCAGATCCCGGTCTCGAGCCCGACACCATGGTCGGTGCGACCGGCATCGAGGCGGCCGAGCAGGAGTTCCTCGCCGACAGCTACGGTGAACAATGGGTCATGGTGTCTGCAGCCGGCCGGCAGCTGGGCGTGGTTCGCGAGGTGGCAGCTGTTGCCGGCGGGGACCTCGGCATCACCCTTGACATCGGACTCCAGCAGGTGGCGGCGGAGGCTCTCGGTGATCAAACCGGGGCCGTGGTCGCCCTCGATCCATCGAACGGGGCCGTCCGTGTGCTCTACTCCTCGCCGAGCTTCGACCCGGCGGTCTTCGGCGGCATCCTCAGCCGATTCGAATGGCAGGCCTTGCAGAACGATCCGCTCCACCCGCTACAGAACCGCTGCCTGCAGGGGGTGTATCCCCCGGGCTCCACGATCAAGCCGTTCCTGGCGCTCGCGGGTCTCGCCGAAGGCCTCATCGACGCCGACCGGACGGTCTACTGCAACGGACGGGTGGTCCTGTTCGGCCATCCCTTCCGCTGCTGGAAGCGCGGCGGTCACGGCTTCGTCGACCTCGAGCGCTCGCTGGCCGAGTCCTGCGATGTCTACTACTATCTGCTCGGCCAGAAGCTGGGGATCGAGAAGATGGCTGCGTGGCTGTCGCGGTTCGGTTTCGGAACCCCAACCGGGCTCGATCCCACCTTCGAGTCGTCGGGCCTGGTGGGCACGCCGGAGTGGAGCCGCCGGGTGCGCAAGACACCGTGGTATCCCGGTGAAGTGGTGTCGGTCTCGATCGGTCAGGGGCCGCTGCTCTCTACCCCGGTTCAGCTGGCGCGTGGCTACGCCATCCTCGCCAATGGCGGCCGTAATGTGACGCCCCATCTGGTCCCTGGCGATGCCGAAGCCACGACCGGCCCGTGGCTGAACGAGAGTCATCTCACCCACGTCAGCCGCGGCCTCTTCGAGGTCGTGCACGGCGCCCGCGGCACCGCCCGCCGGTTGGAGAGGTTCCCGATCGCCGGCAAGACCGGCACGGCCCAGGTCGCTCGACTGCAGGAGGGCAAGCGACAGGAGGATCTCGCGCGCGAACTTCGCCACCATGCGCTGTTCGTCGGCTGGGCGCCTTTAGAGGAGCCGCGCCTGGTAGTGGCCGTGGTCGTCGAGCACGGTGGTGACGGCAGCAGCGCCGCCGCCCCGGTCGCGGGCCGCGTCATCGAGGCCTACCTCGAGCAGAACGGCGGCGGTGTGACCGCGCTCCCGCCCGAGGGGACGCCGCGGGCGGCACGGTTCGACCCGCGGTGACCGCTCGAGGGTAGAATCGGGCCGTGGAGCATCGCATCGACCCCTGGATGGTGTTGGCGGTCGTCGGAATCCTCGGCGCCTCCTTGACCACTCTGCATTCGGTGTCCGGCGTGATCGGAACCAACCTGCTGCTGCGACAGAGCCTGTGGGGTGCCGGCGGCCTCCTCAGCCTGTGGCTGATCTCGCGGGTCCGCCCCGACGATCTTCAGCGGCTGGCACCGGTGCTCTACGCCCTCGGCCTGGCGGCGCTGCTGTTGGTGCTGGTGGTGGGTGTCGCCCGCGGCGGCAACCGGGCGTGGATCGCGATCGGATCGATCACCGTGCAGCCGAGCGAGTTCGCACGCGTGGCCACGATCCTGATGGCGGCGGCCTGGCTGGCTCGCCGCGAAGGGCGGGTGTTGAAAGTCCGCGAGTCGATGGTGGCCGCGTCCATCGTGGGCGCACCGATGGTCTTGATCGTTCTCGAACCGGACCTCGGGATCGTGCTCACCTATCTCCCAATCCTGGGCGCGGCCCTGTGGCTCGGGGGAATGCCCCGGCTGGCATGGATCGCGCTCCTGATTCTCGGGGTCGTCGGTGGCGCAGCCACATGGCAGTCGGTACTCAAGCCCTACCAGCGGGAGCGGGTGCTGACGGTGCTCCAACCAGACCGCGATCCTTTCGGTGCCGGATATCAGGTCCGCCAGTCCAAGATCGCGGTCGGCTCCGGCGGTCTCGCCGGCCAGGGTCTCGGGCGCGGGTCGCAGTCGCAGCTGCGGTTTCTGCCGGCGCAGCACACCGATTTCGCGTTCGCGGTGTGGGCGGAGGCAACCGGTTTCGCGGGCACCACGGCGCTGCTGGCGGCCTACGCGTTGCTGATCGGACGCATCGGGCTGGTCGCCTTGACCGCCGATCATCGCCACGGCCTCGCGATGGTGGTCCTGATCGCGTCATGGCTGATCTTCCAGGTCGCCATCAACCTCGGCATGGTGTTGGGCTGGCTGCCAACAGCGGGCGTCACGCTGCCCCTTTTCTCGTACGGCGGCTCGTCCATGATCTCGACCTGCGCTGCTCTGGGAGTCGTGCAATCGGTCTGGCGCCACCGATTGGTGAATCAGTGATGGCCGCGGTTCTCGTGGTGTCGGTGAACCCCTTCGAGACCCGGGTCGCGCTGCTTGAGAACTCGAGGCTCGTCTCCTACCGGGCGGACCGGCACCGCGCCTCCTCGGTCGTCGGCAATCTCTACAAGGGCCGCGTCACGCGAGTGCTGCCGGGTATGCAGGCGGCCTTCGTCGACATCGGCTTGCATCGCAACGCCTTCCTGTACGTCCGCGAGGCGGGGGGCATCCTCGACGACTTCACCGACATCTTCCTTCCCGGCGATCATCAATTCACCCCCGAGGCCGGCGACTCGGACATCTCCGACCTCCTCCGTCGCGGACAGGAGATCCTCGTTCAGGTGGTCAAGGACCCCATCGGCACCAAGGGCGCCCGTCTCACGACGCACGTCAGCCTGCCTGGCCGCTTTCTGGTCTACCTGCCGAACGTGGATGAGCTCGGGGTCTCGCGCCGGATTGTCGACGACGATGAGCGCTCGCGCCTGAAGCAGATCGTGGACGGCTTCGGCGGAACCGGCGGCTGGATCGTGCGCACTGCAGGCGAAGAGCAACGGACGGTGGAGCTGGAGGCGGACCGTGGCTATCTGATCAGCCTGTGGGACCGGATCCAGGGTGCGGCCGAACGATCGAGGGCCCCGTCATTGGTCCACCGCGAACTCAGCCCGGTGCTTCGATCGGTCCGGGATCTCTTCACCCAGAGCATCTCCGAGCTATGGCTCGACGACGAGGAGAGCCTGCAAGAGGTCCTCGATTTTCTCGAGCAGACCGATCCCAAGCTGGTGCCGCGCGTCAAGCTCCACCGCCAGACCACGGACATCATGAGCGCCTTCGGTGTCGATCGCGAGCTCGAAAAGGCGCTGCGTCCAAAGGTGTGGCTGAAGTCCGGCGGATCACTGGTCATCAATCAGACGGAGGCGCTGGTCACGATCGACGTCAACACCGGCAAGTTCGTCGGCACGCAGTCGCTGGAGGACACCGTCTTCGCGCTCAACCTCGAGGCCACAACCGAGATCGTCCGCCAACTCCGGCTGCGCGACCTCGGGGGCATCATCGTCGTCGACTTCATCGACATGGAGGACGCCGGCCACCGTGAGGCGGTCTACGCCGCCCTCGCCGAGGAGTTGCGCAACGACCCCGCCCGCACCCAGCTGCTACCCATGAGCGACATCGGTCTGGTACAGCTGACGAGAAAGCGGACCCGCCCCAGCCTGGAGCGGACACTGAGCCGGGAGTGCCCCTACTGCCACGGCTCCGGCCGCATCAAGGCACTGACAACCGTCTGCCTCGAGATTCGGCGCGAGCTGCTGGCGGCAGCGGGCCCGGAGCCCGGACGCCAGGTCTCGGTGACCGTGCACCCCGCGGTTTCCCACCATCTCCAGGGGCCGTTCCGCGAGCTGCTCCGTGAGCTCGAAGAGACGCACGGCGTCGAGGTGATTCTGTCCGAGAACCCGCTCTTCCACGACGAGCAGTACGAGATCTCAAAGTAAACCTTTCTTCCGCTCCCTGTCTCGCCATTCCCTCGGCGGTTCGAGACGACCAACCCCGAGCCGGTCCGTGTCCGTGAACCGTGGCGGTCGGCGGTGACGGTGGCCGTGGCAGTAGAGGGTGGCGGTGGCGGTTGGCGGTGGCGGTTGGCGGTGGCGGTTGGCGGTGGCGGTTGGCGGTGGCGGTTGG
>CAZSTH010000057.1:0-5388 GCA_964609835.1 uncultured Thermoanaerobaculia bacterium | reverse complement strand
CGGTGACGGTCGGCGGTGACGGTCGGCGGTGGCGGTCCACGGTCGCGGATCGCGGACGCGGTCCTCGGTCGCGGACGCGGTCGGCGGTCGCGGACGCGGTCGGCGGTCGCGGATCGCGGCCCCGGTCGCGGATCGCGGACGCGGTCGCGGATCGCGGCCCCGGTCGCGGATCGCGGCCCCGGTCGCGGATCGCGGACGCGATCGCCGGTGACGGGCCGCGGTGGCGGCTCAGCCTTGCGACATCGACTCGAGGAACTCGTGATTGGTCTCGGATTTCGACAGGCGCTCGAGCAGCAGTTCCATCGCCTCCACCGACGACAGGGACGACAGCACCTTGCGGAGGACCCAGATCCGCCGCAGCTCCCACTCCTCGATCAGCAGCTCCTCCTTGCGGGTACCCGACCGGTGGATGTCGATCGACGGGAAGACCCTGCGCTCGACGAGCTTGCGATCGAGGTGCACCTCCATGTTGCCGGTGCCCTTGAACTCCTCGAAGATGACGTCGTCCATTCGCGATCCGGTGTCGATTAGGGCGGTACCGACGATCGTCAGGCTGCCGCCCTCCTCGATGTTGCGTGCAGCACCGAAGAAGCGTTTCGGCTTCTGCAGCGCATTGGAGTCGACACCACCGGACAGCACCTTGCCCGACGGTGGAACCACCGTGTTGTAGGCACGGGCGAGGCGGGTAATGGAGTCGAGCAGAATGACGACGTCGCGCCGGTGCTCGACCAACCGCTTCGCCTTCTCGATCACCATCTCTGCCACCTGCACATGGCGCGTCGCCGGTTCGTCGAATGTGGAAGAGATGACCTCGCCCACCACCGAACGCTCCATGTCGGTGACCTCCTCCGGGCGTTCGTCAATCAGCAGGACGATCAGCGTGACATCGGGATGGTTGGCGGTGATCGAGTTTGCGATGGCCTGTAGCATCATGGTCTTGCCGGTTCGCGGAGGCGCCACCAGCAAGCCGCGCTGACCCTTTCCGAGCGGTGTCACGAGGTCCATCACCCGGGCGGTCATGTTGTCCGGCACCTCCAGCCTGAGCCAGTCCTCCGGGTAGAGCGGGGTCAGATTGTCGAAGTGGACCTTCTCCATCGACACCTCGGGCGGCTCGAAGTTGATGGCCTCGACCTTGATCAGGGCGAAGTAGCGCTCGCCTTCCTTCGGCGGCCGGATCTGGCCGGACACGGTGTCTCCGGTGTGGAGATTGAAACGACGGATCTGAGACGGTGAAACATAGATGTCGTCGGGGCCCGGAAGGTAGTTGTACTCGGGAGCCCGCAGAAAGCCGAACCCCTCGGGCAGCACCTCGAGGACGCCCTCGCCGAAGATCAGGCCCTCGGCCTCGGTCTGATGCTGCAGGACCGAAAAGATCAGGTCCTGGCGGCGCATCCCGGCCGGGTTCTCGACACCGAGCCCCTTGGCGACGGCGCTCAGCTGACCGATGCTCATCTCCTTGAGCTGGTTGAGGTCGAGGCGTCCGTCCGGCAGCGGCTCGGCACCGATCTCGGCCTCGTTCTCCTCGTCCTCGAGGTCGAGGTCGAGCGGTATCACCACCGCCTCGTCGGCATCATTCTTCTTTTTTTTCGTACCCATATCCCTCACTCCGATGAAGTTGTCGCCACCGATTCGCCATCTCGTCAATCTCGCCGAGCAGCTCTCGCCGACCCTCGCCCGCCCGCACACTGACCGCCAGGGGAGGAACATGGAGGCCGAGCTCGCGCTGCACCTGCTGCGCCGTCCGCGCACGCTGGCTGCGACCGACCTTGTCCGCCTTGGTCAGCACCACCCTGCGGTCGACGTCCGCATGCACGAGCAGATCCTGCAGGTCGCGGTCGCGGTGGGTCAGCCCGTGGCGGATGTCCACCAGCGCCACCACTCCGGCCAGCCGCTCTTCTTCCGATATGTACCTGCCGAGTTCCCGATTCCACTCTTCCTGCAGCTGACGGCCGACCTTGGCGTAGCCGTACCCCGGCAGATCCACCAGTAGGAGGTTGTCGTTGACCAGAAAGAAGTTCAGGGTCCTGGTCTTGCCGGGGGCCTTCGCCACCCGCGCCAGGGGACGGCGAAACAACCAGTTCAGGAGGCTGGACTTCCCGACATTGGAGCGGCCGGCGACCGCCACGTGCGGTAACCGATCGGCCGGGCGTTCGGCCGGCCGCAGGGCCGATCCGTGAAAGCTGACGGTCGAGATGTTCAAGGCTCAATGGGCGACGGGCGACGAGTCGATCCCTGCCGCCGAGTCGCCGGTCCCGGTCGCCACATCCGAGTCCACCCCGCCGACGAGGGCGCGAGAAATCACGGCGTCCATGTGGCTGACGAAGTGGAAGGTCATCTCCTCGCGAACGTCGTCGAGGATGTCCTCCAGGTCCTTCTCGTTCTCGTCAGGGAGGATCACCTCCCGAATGCCGGCGCGGTAGGCAGCGAGGACTTTCTCCTTGACCCCTCCCACCGGCAGCACGTGACCGCGCAGTGTGATCTCTCCCGTCATGGCGATGTCGACGCGCACCGGGGTCTTGGTGAACGCCGACACCAGCGCGCACGCGATGGTGATGCCCGCCGACGGCCCATCCTTGGGAATCGCCCCCTCGGGGACGTGGACGTGGACGTCGTTCTTTTCGAAGAGCTCGGTGTCGATGCCGAGGATCTCGGCCTTCGCACGCACGAAGGAGAGGGCCGCGCGCGCCGACTCCTGCATCACCTCGCCGAGCTGGCCGGTCAAGGTCAGACGGCCCTTGCCCCGCATCAAGGTCGCCTCGGTGAGCAGCAGCTCACCTCCGACCTGGGTCCACGCGAGACCGGCGGCGGCCCCGATCTCGGGCTCCTGCTCTCGGCGCTGGCTGCGGTATCGCGGCTTGCCGAGGAGGGTGCCGATGAGATCGACGTCGACCGTGATCTCGGCACCCTTGCCGGTCTTGTCCTTGAGGATGCGGCGGGCGATCTTGCGGCACACCGAAGCGATCTCGCGCTCGAGGTTGCGGACGCCGGCCTCGCGCGTGTATCGCTCGATCAGCAACATGGTGGCCTCGTCCTCGACCGTCGGCTGCCAGCGCTTGAGACCGTGCTTCTCCACCTGCCGCGGGATCAGGAAGTGGCGCGCGATCTCCATCTTCTCCTGATGGGTGTAGCCGGAGAGCTGGATCACCTCCATGCGGTCGAGAAGGGCCGGCGGGATCGAATGGGTGACGTTCGCGGTGCAGATGAAGAACACCTTGGAGAGGTCGTATTCCACGTCCAGGTAGTGGTCGTGGAACGTGTGGTTCTGCTCGGGGTCGAGCACCTCGAGCAGGGCTCCGGCCGGATCGCCGCGGAAATCGGCTGCCATCTTGTCGACCTCATCGAGCAGCAGCACCGGATTGATGGTGCCCGCCTTCCGCATCATCTGGATGATCTGTCCCGGAAACGCGCCGATGTAGGTCCGGCGGTGGCCTCGGATCTCGGCCTCGTCGCGGACGCCCCCGAGTGACAGGCGGACGAAGTTGCGGCCGGTGGCGCGTGCGATGGACCGCGCCAGCGAGGTCTTGCCGGTTCCGGGCGGACCGACAAAGCAGAGGATCGTGCCGGTGGTCTTGCGCACCAGTTGCCGGACCGCCAGGAACTCCACGATCCGGTCCTTGATCTTCTCGAGCCCATAGTGGTCCTCGTTCAGGACCTTCTCGGCGCGGGTGATGTCTCGGATTTCGCGCGACGCCTTCTTCCATGGCACGGCCAGCAGCCAGTCGACGTAGTTCCGCGACACGCCGGCTTCAGCGGACACCGGCGGCATGCCCTCGAGCCGCCGGATCTCGATCTCGGCCTTCTCCTTGGCCTCCCCGGTCATGCCCGACTCTTCCACCGCGTGCTTGAGCTCCTCGAGCTCCTCGGTGTTGTCGGTCCGCCCGAGCTCCTCGTTGATGGCCTTGATCTTCTCCGACAGGTAGTACTCGCGCTGCGCCTTTTCCATCTGCTTCTTCACCCGCGACGAGATCCTGCGGTCGATGTTGAGCTTTTCGATCTCCATGTCGAGGAGATCGTTGAGCCGCTGCAGGCGATCAAGGGGGTTGAAGATCTCCAGCAAGCGCTGCTTTTCGGCCGTGGGCTGCGAGAGGTGGGCGGCCAGGATGTCGGCGAACTGGTGTGGATCGTCGGTCTGCAACGACGCCAGGACGCCTTCGGCTGAGAGGTGGTGCGACAGCTTGGCGTACTCCTTGAAGAGCTCCACGAGCTGCTGCATGTACTCCGAGGTCGACTCGTCGGCCGCCTCCTGGACGCGGATTTTTTCCACGCGCGCCATCAGACAGTCCTCGTCACCCTCGATCTGGACCAGGCGCGCCCGACTCAAGCCCTCGACCATCACCTTGATATTGCCCGAAGCGAGCTGCAGGTGCTGGACGACGCGGGCGATGACACCGAGCTCGTAGATGTCGTCCGCGCCGGGCTCGTCGACCTTCGGATCGCGCTGGGTGGCCAGGAAGATCCGCTTGTCAGATCGCTCGAGGGCCCGCTCCAGCGCCACCACCGACGGGCGGCGGCCGACTACGAACGGCGCCATCATGTGAGGAAAGACGACCATGTCCCGCAGGGGAACTGTCGGCAGATCGACGAAACTGGAGGAAGAAGTGTTCATGAGGGCTCTTTTGATTGAGGTTGTCGGTCCCGGCCGCGGACCGGCTGACGGCGACGGTCACGGCAATTGTACCCGACCCGGTCCGATCTCCAGTCGGTTCGGGTGGGGGATCAGCTGACTTTCCGAACCACCGGGATCGGCGGCACGCGTCGCTCCACGATCTCCCGCGACACCACCAGCTCCTTGAGCTCGGGCAACGAGGGGATCTGATACATGATGTCGAGCATCAGTTCCTCGAGGATGATCCGCAGCCCCCGTGCTCCCACCTTGCGCGTGATGGCCTCCTCGGCCACCGCATCGAGCGCGCCGGCGGTGAAGTTGAGGTCCACTCCCTCGAAGCCGAGAACCGTTTGATACTGGCGAACCAGGCAGTTGCGGGGTTCGGTCAGAATCCGTACCAACGCCTCGTGATCGAGCTCGTGGAGATTGGCTACGACCGGGATCCGGCCGACGAATTCCGGAATCATGCCGTACTTGATAAGGTCCTCGGGGTGGACCTGGGACAGCAGCTCCGAGGAGCCGGGCTTGTTGCCTCCGAGGTTGGCTCCGAAGCCGAGCGACTTCTGGTTCAGCCGGTCGGCAATCACGTCGTCGAGGCCGACGAATGCGCCGCCGCAGATGAACAGGATGTTGGTCGTATCGATCTGCAGGAACTCCTGGTGCGGGTGCTTGCGACCGCCCTGCGGAGGGACGTTGGCGACCGTGCCCTCGAGGATCTTGAGCAGCGCCTGCTGGACGCCCTCGCCGGAGACATCGCGGGTGATCGACGGGTTCTCCGCCTT
>CAZSTH010000056.1:0-23946 GCA_964609835.1 uncultured Thermoanaerobaculia bacterium | reverse complement strand
CAGCAGGCGGTCGAGTGCACGGTTCATCGCTGTTTCTCCCTCATTTCGTGGGCGGGCGCGTGCTCGGGCTCCTCGCCGAGGACCAGCTCCCGGTAGAGGCCGAGGACCAGCTCCCGGTAGAGCTCGGCGACCTCGCCGCGCAGCGTGGCCAGCAGCTCCAGCCCGTCGTCGGTGATGCGGTACTCCCGGCGCGCCTTCGGCCCGCCGCCGGCCGTGGTCGAGCGCAGCCAGCCGTGCTCCTCCATCCGCGCCAGCAGGGGGTAGAGCGTCCCCGGGCTCAGTCGGTGGCCGTGCTCGGCCAGCTCCTCGAGCATCCACAGGCCGTACACGGGTCCTTTGGCCGCGTGGTGCAGGATGTGCAGCTTCCACAGCGCCAGCCGGATCTCCCGATCGACGGGATCGCCTCTCATGCTTCTGATTTACAGTCTTCGTAATCCTCTGTCAAACCGGCGACCGAGGCTCACCGTGGTCGCCTCGTCCATCAGAAGACCCACGACCTGGGTGCTCCAGCGCTGGGGAATCAGCAGCAGCGCCGGGACCAGGGCCGCCACCAGGGCGGCCCCGGGCCCCTCGGCCCTGAGAAAACGGCGAGCTACTCGCTGCGCAGCGCCTCGATGGGGTCCAGACGGGACGCGGTGTGAGCCGGGTAGACGCCGAAGAACAAACCGGTCAGCAAGGAGAAGACGAAAGACACCACGATCGAAAACACCGAGATCGCGATGCTCCACTCCAGCAGCCACTTCAACAGGAGAGAGCCGACGACGCCGACGCAGATGCCGATCATCCCTCCGCCGACGCTCAGGATCATCGCCTCGAACAGGAACTGAAGGCGCACGTCGAAACGCCGGGCACCGACGGCCATGCGAAGACCGATCTCCCGGCGTCTCTCGCGGATCGAGAGAAGCATGACCGCAAGGATGCCGATGCCACCCACGAGGAGGGAGATGCCCGCGATGCTGGCGGTCAGCGCCGTGAAGGTGTCGCTGGTCTCTCTCTGGGCTTCGATCAGGTCGACCTGGCTTTGGATGGTGAAGTCGTCCGGCTTGTCGCCGGAGCCGAGCCGGTGGCGCTCCCGCAACACCTTTCGCACCTTGACCTCGGCAACCTGCATGTCATCCCTCCGGTCCACCTGCAGGTACACGGCGTCGACGTGGTCCTGGTTGAACACCCTGCGCAGCGCGGTGTTGATCGGGATGAAGATCTGATCGTCCTGATCCGTACCGTAGATGTCCACCCCTTTGGGCTTCATGACGCCGATCACCTCGAACGGGGCTCTGCCGACGCGGATGACGGCGCCCTCCGGGTCGGCGCCATCGAAGAGGTTCACGGCCACACCACGACCCAGCACGGCGACCCGTCTCGAGACCCGGTTCTCCGTCTCCGAGAAGAAGCGCCCGCTCTCGGTCCTGAAGCTCCTGACCTCGGAGAACGCGGGGGAGACGCCGGCGATCGTGGTGTTCGTGCTGTAGCCGCCGTACTTCACCTGCACCCTACCAGTCTGGACCGGGGTGACGGCGCGCACCTCGGGGATCTGCTGCAGGATCGCCTCGGCGTCCCGGACGGTCAGGGTCGTCACCTGGCTCCGCGTCCGCGACCTCCCGGCGAAGATCCGCACGTCCCCGGGACTCACGATCAGGAGGTTCGTGCCCATGGCCTCGATCCCGGACACGACCTCCCTTCGAGCGCCGTTTCCGATCGAGACCATCGTGATCACGGACGAAACCCCGATGATGACGCCCAGCAGAGCCAGGACGGTCCTCATCGTGTGCGACAGAAGCGCATTCTTCGAGATCTTCAGATTTCTGAGAGTCTTCACGCTGGTACTACCCGATCGTCTCCTGTTGCCGCTTCTTCCGACTCATCCCCGAAGCGCGTCGACCGGCTGGAGCGCCGCCGCCCGCCTCGCGGGCTGAATCCCGGCGATCAGGCCGACCATGGTCGAGAAGACGATTCCCAGAGCAACTCCCTGCCACGAGACCGCAACCGGAATGTCGGTGACGGACCCGAGGGCCAGCGCACCGGCGAAGCCGAGGGCGATGCCGACGATTCCTCCAGTCAGCGTCACGGCCACCGACTCGAGAGTGAACTGGAACCTGATGTCCCTGTCCAGCGCACCGACCGCCTTGCGCAGCCCGATCTCGCCCCGGCGCTCGCTGACCGAGATCAGCATGATGTTGGCGTTGACGAAGCCGCCGGCGACCAGCGACACGGCCGCCACCAGCACCAGGAAGATGTTGAACGTGCCGGCGACCTTCTCGGCGAACTCGGTCACCTCCGTCGGGGTGATGATGCGGAAGTCGTCGGGCTCTCCCGGCGCCAAAACGTGCCGTTCCCTCAGCAGCCCGCGGATCGTCTCGCCGGTCCGGTCCATTTCCCTCCCGTCGTGCAGGAGCACCTTGATGCCCGCGATATGGTCGACGTTTGCGACACGCCGCATGAATGTCGACAGCGGGATCACGACGCGGTTGTCCATGTCCCCGCCTCCGGGGCTCGTGCCCTTCGCTTCCAGCACGCCGA
The DNA here is from genome assembly GCA_964609835.1 of uncultured Thermoanaerobaculia bacterium. Taxonomy (GTDB): domain Bacteria; phylum Acidobacteriota; class Thermoanaerobaculia; order Thermoanaerobaculales; family Sulfomarinibacteraceae; genus Sulfomarinibacter. Next base: position 21,429 of record CAZSTH010000056.1, on the reverse strand, counting down.
CGACCTCGAAAGGAACGTTTCCGATCCGGACCTGCTCTCCGATCGGGTCGTGCTCTCCGAAAAGCTCTTGAAGCACGGTCCTCCCGATGACACAGACGCGCGCCATCCGCTGCTCGTCCTCGTCTGCGATGAATCGCCCCTGCGCGGCGCCCCAGTCCCAGACGACATCCCAGTCAGCGGTCACACCGAAGACGGTCGCCGTCCCACTGCTCTCCCGATAGCTCACCGTTCTTCCCGGCAGGCGGTTGAACGGAGCCGCTCCGGCGATGGTTCGGATCTCGCGGAGCATCGCGTCGCTGTCGCCGCGCTTCAAGGTCGTCACCTGCTCACCAGAAGACCGGCCGATCTCCCTCCCACCACCGGCAAACACCATCATGCTCTTCGACCCGAACTTCTCCACCCGGGACATCACGCGCTTCTGTGCGCCCAGCCCTGCCGAAACCACGATCGTGACCGCAGTGATCCCGATGACGATGCCGATCATCATCAAGAACGTCCGGAGCTTGTTCTTGCCGAGGCTTCTGAACGAGGATTGCACGATCCTCCCTGTCTTCATCGTCTGCCCTCCTCGGCGCCGCCGAGCTTCTCGAGCTCGTCACGAGCGTTGCGCACGTGCTCGTTCTCGACGTCGCTCTCGATCCTGCCGTCGCTGATCCTCACGATCCTGGTTGCGTACTCCGCGATGTCCGGCTCGTGGGTGACAACCACCAGCGTGCGGCCCTGTCTGTGAAGATCCTGGAACAACGCCATGATCTCGTACCCCGACCGGGTGTCCAGGTTGCCGGTGGGCTCGTCTGCCAGAACGATCTCCGGGTCGTTGACCAGGGCGCGGGCGATGGCGACCCGCTGCTGTTGACCTCCGGACAGCTCGCTCGGGTAATGCCGGAGACGGTCCGCCAGGTCGACCCTCGCCAGCGCCGCCTCCGCCAAGCTCCCGATGCCGTCGCGCTCCGAGTACACGAGGGGCAGCTCCACGTTCTCGAGCGCGCTCGTGCGCGGCAGCAGATGGAAGGTCTGGAAGACGAAGCCGATCTTCTTGTTGCGAACCCGAGCGAGCCTCTCGTCGTCGAAGGTACTGACCGGGTCGCCGGCAAGGAGCACCCGGCCCTCCGTGGGCCGGTCCAGACAGCCCATCACGTTCATCAACGTCGACTTCCCCGAGCCGGACGCACCCATGATCGCGACGAGCTCCCCCTCGGCGATCTCCAGCGACACGTCGCGTACAGCGTAGATCGGGGTGTCCCGGTCCTTGTGGTAGATCTTGCTCACGTTCTCGAGCCGTACCAGTGGTTCCATCCGTCCTCTCCCTTGTTCGTCGGTCTCTGTCCGGCTCGCCATCGCCTCCGGGCGCCTCCGGGCGTTTTCGGGATGGGCTACGGGACGACGACCCGATCGCCCTCACGGAGCCCCCCCAGAATCTCGGTGTAGCCACCGCCGGAGAGCCCGACCTCGACACGCCGGCTGGACGTCACGCCGTCCTCGACGAGCGTCACACTGGTCCCGTCGGGCGCCCGACGCAGGGCGCCGTTCGGCACGGCCAATACGTCGTCCCGCCGATCCATGTGGATGCTGACCGTCGTCGTCATCTCGGGGCGCAGCTGCCGCCCGAGAAAATCCTCGATGGCGACGGTGGCGATGTAGTTGACCACGTTGTCCTGGATCTCCGCCTCGGGGTAGATGGCCGTCACCGTCCCTTCGAAGTCGGTGTCCATGTAGGTGTCCACGGTGAAGGTAGCCTTCTGGCCTACCCGGATCCGGCCGATGTCCGTCTCGTCCACGAATGCCCGCACCTCCAGGCGGTTCAGGTCGATGATGTTCACGAACGTGGGCGCCGAGAAGGCGGCTGCGACGGTCTCGCCTTCCTGAGTGGAGACCGAGGCGACGACCCCGGCGATGGGTGCGGTGATCTTCGTGTAGTCCAGCTGCACGGCGGCATACGCGAGGTCCGCCTCGGCCTGCTCGAGCTTCGCCCTGCTGACCTCGAAGGACTTCTCTGCCAGGTCGTACTGGCTCTGCGAGACAAGGTCCTTCGCCAGCATCGCCCTCTGCCGCTCGAGATCCAGCCGTGCATAGCTGTGCTCGGCCCGCGTGTTCTCCAGCGCGGCCCTGCTCTGCTCGTACTTCGCCTGAAGCTCCGACGGCTCGAGCTCGGCGATGAGCTGGCCCTTCTCGACATGATCGCCCACATTGGCGTAGAGGTTCTTCACCAGGCCCGACACCCTGGATCCCACCCGCACCTCGGCGCCGACCATCGGCTTGACGATCCCCGTCGCGAGCACGCTGGAGCTGATCTCACGTCGCGCCACGACCGCGGTCCTGAGGTCGGTGTCCTCGCGCGCGTCCTGTTTGAAGAGCGTGCGGCCCGCAAGCACGAGCGCGGCGACCAGGATGACGGCTGCGGCGCCGACGACCCACTTCTTCATCAATTGATCTCCCTGGCGGCCTCGTCACAGACCGCGCCGGCGTCTCCCTCACGGCCTGTCTCGTTCCTCTGCCGGCATCTGGTGAAAGCCAGTCACTCTCGTCCTCGACAGAAACTGCTGCGCCACGATCCCGTGGAGCCGGCGCCACTGCTTCTCCGTCAGAACCTCTCTCATCTGCTGAAACCGCCTGATGGCGAGACGCTGGCACTCCATCTGCAGCAGGCTCATCTCGGTCAGAAGGGAGTCGATGTCCTGCTCGTGCTCGCGCCAGATCTGCCGCAGCATCTCAGCCCTCAACTCCTCCATCCGGCGGTCCAGGGGCGCCATCCCGTCGTGAAACTCGGCTTTGATGCTCTCGAAGCGCCGGGCCTGCACGGGCGTCAGGCCGAGCTCGCGCTTGACCCGCTCGAAGTGCTGCTCCGTGCCCTGGCCGCAGCCGGCTGCTTGGCTGGCGCGTTGTCTCATGACGAGCATCGTGCCCAACGCCGCGAGGTTCACCACGGTCAACGCGAGCAGGAGGACGACGAGCGCTCTCTTCATCGGCCGGTCTCGCGCGGCGCCGGCATCAGCAACCGGGCGCCGATGGACCCGGGCGGCAGCACCTCGAAGTAGCTCAGCCCGAGATCGTCCCGCGTTGTAGCGACCCGCGTCTCCTGGAAGCCTGCCGGCGAGGCGGTCAGCACGACTCCGAGCACCACTCCCCCCATGACCAGGCCGAGGGTGGCAGCGGCGGCTGCGGCCGGACGCCACGCGCGGCTGCCGAAGCCCTTCACCGCCGCGTCGAGCCACCTCTCCCGGTCCCTGCGCTCGAGCGCTGCCGAGACACCCGCCCAGAGGTGCTCGGGCGCCCGGATCCTGGCTGCTCGACGGTCGGCATCCCAGGCTGCCGCGAGGACCTTCAGATCGTCCCGGCACGATCGGCAGATTCTCAGATGGTGCTGCACCTCCTGCCGTTCGTGCTCAGGGAGATCACCGTCCCGGTATCGCAGCAGCTTCTTCCTCATCGTGTGGTGCTTCATCTCACTCTTCCGTCCCTGTCGTTATGATCCCCGTCCCGGAGCAGATCTTGCGGTCACCGCAGATTTTTCTCGAGGGGGAGCAGTCTCCGGACCAGATTCTCCTTGGCACGATGAATGAGGGACTCGACGGCGGAAACGCTGGTCTTCATCGCATCGGCGATCTCCTGGTGAGACAGGCCCTCGTACCGTTGCAGAACCAGGGCAACCCTCTGCCGTGCCGGGAGCCTTCGGATCGCTTCGCGGACGATCCTTCCGGTCTCGGCGAGCTCGAACCGCCTGTCGGGCGCATCGTCCGTGGACGACGGCAGGAGGTCCTCGGTCTCCCCGAGCAGGAGATCAAGGGACACGAGCCTCTCGACTCGCTTGCGTCGTTCCCTCTTGAGGCACATGTTCACCGTCACGCGGTAGATCCAGGAGGACAGCTTCGCTTCGCCCCTGAACGTGCCGATGGAGCCGCGGATCCGGATGAACACGTCCTGGACGATGTCCTCCGCCTCCTCGGGGCTTCCGCTGATGCGGAGGGAGATGCCGTACACTCCGTCCTTGGAGCGCTCGAACAGCTGCCTCAAGGCGTCCATGTCGCCCGTAGCAATCCTCTGGGAGAGCTCGTTGTCGTCCATACTCAAATGTCAGGACCACCGGGCGGATGCCGGCGCCGGCGCGGATCCGCCAACCCCTCTCGGCTGATGTGAACACGGTCCGACGCCGCGCGCAACCGAGCCGAGCGAAGGCCCTTCCCCGATGCACCGACAAGGTTGGCGGCCCACGAAGGGCGAGTGGCCTGTCCACGGAAGAAAACATGTCCGGCGCTATCCCGAGGGACCCTCGACGAGCCCATCGCCTTCTCCTCCCAGCTCGAGGGGCACCCAGCAGGTGTCCAACTCAAACCGGTGGATCTGTCAAAGTTAGAACCGACGGGGAGAGTCGATTCGGCGTTCTCGATACCGTCGTGCGCCGGTTGCGTGAATGTTCGATTGCACGCCTTCCCTTCCGGCACGGAACCGCCACATCTGGCCACGGCCGCGACCGCCGACGCGGATCTCGCGTGGTTGCCTTACGACGGCCGTCGATGCGCAGGCACCGCGATTCCCAGGCCCCTGATAGACATCAGGAGTTCTGGATTCCGAGCCCGACGACGAGCAATGCCCCAAAAATGAGGAGACCTCCAAGTCCTGCGAGTATTTCCTTGACATTCATTGTGTGATCCTCATGGTGGCATAACGATACGAATTCAGCGGACCAAACCCGGGAGGGTTTGGTCCGCTGCAATGAGTCGGTTAGGCTGCGGATTCACGTTCCACGTCCCAGCTTGGAAAAACCAATACCGCGGGGTGTACCTTGAGCGCCCGAGCCAGGACCTTTGCGCGCTCGACCCCCAAGTTAACCCGATCGCGTTCGATCGCGGAGATTGTAGATTGCGGGATACCAGTGAGAGCGGAAAGGTCGTTTTGACTTAGTTCCTGCAGTTTGCGGATGATTCGAACGGACTCTCCTACGCTCACCTCGATACGCCGTTGTGCCTTGTGGTAGTCGCTCATATTCACTTCTTTCTGTAGTCGTGGGCGGTAATGCTCACGACCTCCACGAGGACCTGCTCGCCCTCCACCCTATAGAAGACTCGAAACTGGAGATTGAGTCGACTTGAGCGATGCCCCTTCCATTTACCGAACAGGGCCTCATCATGAAGCCCCTTGATGAGCCTCAGGCCTTGAGGGCCAGAGATGGCGACGATGTCCTTCCACTTTTCATACCGCTTCAGTACATCTTTGGGGAGCCTCTTGAGCTGACGATCCACCCGCTTGTGTTCGTAGACCACCCACATACATTACAAGATATATACTGAATGGGATGTGTCAACCCCGTACAGGCCTAACGTCGGCATCAGCTGCGGCCGCGCCCGCGGCTCCCGCGGGCGGGCGCGCCGATTGCTCCGCAGGCGGCGTGACGGCAGCGACCGTCAGCTGTATGCGGAGTTAGGCCCCAGCGGTCGCCACCGCCTGATGAGAAGCCCTGCGAACCCGCACTCTCGAGAGGTGAGGGCGTTATCTACTGCTCCGTGCACGAGAAGGTGGTGATCGCGGTGCCCAGTCCGCGGACCATCTGGGACTTGAAGAAAAGGTTGCCTATGGTCCCCGCGTCGATTTCCGCCCAAGCCTTGCTGATGGCGTCCTTGTTCCAAGCCTCGGTCAGGATCGTGAATTCCTTGGCCACATCCCCCGCCAGGTCTCGGTTGATGTCCAGGGCTCGCCGAGGTTTTGAACAGGCGAAATCCAGGGCAACGAAATCCACCCATCGTACGTTCGTCGCCAGAGACGTGCGGACATAAATGCGGGCGTTGGGGGTGTCGCATACAACCGCCCACTTCCTGTTACCAAGATCCAGCCGATCGAGAACGGTGAATGCGTAATCTACGGCTGGCGCGGCCCCGTCGAAATCCCTCAGCATGACGGCGGCCCATTGGAACCTGGGATCTTCGCGCTCGTAGTGAGGCTTGGGGTTCTTCATCCCCCCGAAACCCTCATAGTTCGCAAGATCCTTGATCTCGGCGTCATGGGGATCATTGCAGAGAATCTTGTAATGCGGAGGCCGACGGAACGCGGACACGGATTCGAGGGAACGCGGACAGCGATTCGAGCGAACGCGGACATTTTGGCGGTTTCGTTGTAACGGTGTCCGCAATCGTCGTAATGGTGTCCACGATCGTCGGAATTGCAGTGTGAGGTGAGCTGAGCAGAGAGATCCGGAACGGGCAATCTTGCCGCCTGGAGAGGAGGCAAGATGCCAGGAAGAAGGATCGAGATGCGGAAGCTCAAGGAGGTGCTCCGGCTTCATTTGACGGCGAAGCTGAGCAATCGAAAGATCGCGATGGTAACCGGCTTGGGGAAGTCGGCGGTCAGCAAACATCTGCGGAGGGCACGGACCCTGGGTTTGGACTGGGGCCGGATCGAGGCGATGGACGAGTCGAAAATGAAGGTCGCCGGTGATCGTCGGCCCCCTGCCGACGCCATTCACGAGCAAGAGCGCAATCAATGCCGCCAGTATCAATAAACCCGCTGCCAGTCTGCCGGTCCACTTGATCATCATTGATATGCTGCTCCACCGGCGGTTTGGGGCCGTGCTTCGGCGGGGAGCTTGAGCACCGCGGCAGCGTGGTGCGACGCTCGGAGGACGGCGAGCGATCGGGTAACGCAGCATCAGAGCAGGCTCCCGCTGAGCAGCAGACGGGCCACGCCGAAGTAGATCACGACCCCGGACACGTCGACCACCGTGGCCACGAAGGGCGCCGAGGCGCTCGCCGGGTCGGCCCCGACGAGGCGCAGCACGAAGGGCAGCATGGCACCGGCCAGGGTTCCCACCAGCACGACGCCGACCAGGCTCGCGGTCACGGTGACCGCCACTACGAAACCGAGGTCGCCATAGGCGTCGAACAGCCCCTGCCAGGCGACGATCCTGACCAGGCCGAGGGTCGCGAGGATAACGCCCAGGATGAGCCCGGACGTCAGCTCCCGCCGCAGGATGCGCCACCAGTCGCGGAGTTGGACCTCGCCGAGGGCCATGGCCCGGATGACCAGGGTGGTCGTCTGCGAGCCCGAATTGCCGCCGCTCGACACGATGAGGGGAACGAAGATCGCGAGCACCACCGCGCTGGCGATCTCCTCTGAGAAATGACCCATGGCGCTGGCGGTCAGCATCTGGCCCAGGAAAAGGACGCACAACCACAGCGAGCGCTTGCGGACCATCTCGAGGATGCCGGTCTGGAGGTAGGGCGCGTCGAGGGCCTGCATGCCGGCGGCCTTGTGGGCGTCCTCGGTCGCCTCCTCCTGGACCACGTCGACGATGTCGTCGACGGTGACGATACCCTTCATCCTTCCTGCCGCGTCGACAACGGGCAGGGCGAGCAGGTCGTGGCGGGCAAGCAGCCGCGCCACCTCCTCCTGGTCCATGTCCTCGGGCGCAGAGACGATGTTCTCGTTCATGAGCTGCCGGACCGGCCGGTCGGGCGCGGACGCGAACAGCTCGCGGAAGGACACCACGCCGAGCAGGCGCTGCGTCGGGTCGAGCACGTAGGCGTAGTAGATCGTCTCGAGCCGGTCACGGGCCTGCCGCCGTAGGTAACGGACAGCCTCGTCGGCGGTCTGCTCGGATCGGATGCGGGCGAACCTCGGACTCATCAGGCCACCCGCGTCGTCCTGGGCGTAGGCCATGAGCGCGGCCACCTCGTGCCGGGTTGGCGGGTCGAGCTCGTCGAGCAGCGCGGCTCGCAGCTCCGGATCGAGCTCCTGGAGGAGGTCGGCGGCGTCGTCGGGCGCCAACGAACGCAGCCACAACCGTCGCTCGGAGCCGCGCAGCCCCACGACGATCTGGGCCTGGGAGAACGCCGACAGCGACTGGAAGAAGTCCACGGCCTCGTCGCGATCGAGGAGGCTGAAGCCCTGCACCCGCTCCTCGGCATCGAGCACCGGCCAGATCTCGCGCAGGTCCTCGGCCGCCAGGCGGACCACTTCGGCGGCCGGGGTCATGGCCGCACCTCGCGGCAGTTCAAGACCGCGATACTCGAGCTCACCCGGGCACGAACAATGAGCGGTCGGCTGTGGTGCACTGGGGCCTCCAGTCCGTCCCGGCGGATGGAGGGTCGCCCGGCGGGACGGAGTCAATCTATCGCGGTCACTCGAGGGTCAGGGTCGTCCATCCGTCCTCCGACTGCGGCGTTCAGTGTAGTTCGCAAGCGCTCCGCGGGGAAGTCCAGGTCCGGGAGGCCGGTGCTGACCCCGGGCTCGCCGTCGCGTGCCGCGTCATCGCGCCCCTTCACATCGGTGTCCCCGTCGCCCAGCCGAAGACCACCGTTGCGCAGCCGAGCGCGAACATCAGGATCGGCAGGGCCAGTCGGCCTCGTCACCGGCCGGAGAGAAGCTCCTCCGCCGTTCGGCGGACGGAGCGGTCGGGATCGGACTCGGCGAGACGCTCCAGATCTCGGCGCGGTCCACCTTCGAGGCGAGATGCGCCCCGGCCTTTCGCACCGCGCCGACATTGGCGGCGAGGCACAGGTCGAGGGTGGTCCCGGCGGCCGGGTGGCGGGGGTTCGACGACATCCAGTCGGTGAGCCCCAGCAGGCAGTACTGGGCAACGCTCGGGTCCCTCTCGGCCGAAGCGGCGCAGCGCACCGCCAAGGCGACCGCGCTCTCGACCTCGCTGTCTTCGAGGGCGTCGAGCAACCACGGGACGATCGCCCGCAGGTTCGCCTCCCAGCCGCTCCCGTGGAAGCTTGCGACAGCGCTTTGTACGCGATCGATCCGGACGGTTGCAGAGGTTGCACCGAGGTGGGTGCGGACCTCGGCCGGCAGGCGGAAAATTATGCCGCCGGTCGCCCGCTCCTCGACGAGGAGGCCCTCCAGAGGGACGCCGCTGACGACTCGCGGACCCGCCCTGACGACCTCGTGTGCCGCCTCGACGCACTCCGCGAGGCCGGCCTCGACCGACAGCAACTGCAGCACCTCGGCGATCCTCAGCCCGAGCCCGATGTCGCGCCGCAACCGCTCCCACGGCACGACGAGCATCAGGCGGGTGAAGAGCCGCCGGTCGGCGCCCTCGAGCAGCCGGTACGCCGTGCGCAGCGACGACGCCGCAGCCGAGGCCGGCCCCCTCCCGGAGAGCCGGTCGCGCCGGTAGCGGCACGAGCCTTGGGTCTCGAGGGCGCGAAGGAGGAGCGCACGAGCTCACCGGGGGCCGTCGGCCACGGGCGGCGCGACCAGAAGCTCGACGAGCTCCGCGGTGCGGTAGTGGTCGTCGCTCATGGTGCTGGGGTTTGATGGTACGACCCACCGGCGTTTTGGGGCCGTGCTCCGGTGGGGAGTCTGACAACTGCACCCGGCGCGAGACCGAAGCGCTCGAGGTGGCCGGTGACCCGCTGCCCGGTTGCCTCGTCCGCCCAGATCAGGTGAGCGTGGACACCGGTGGCGGGGTGGGTCAGTTCGCCGGCCGAACGGGCGGCGTACACGCCGACCACGGTCCCCGTGAGGGCCGCGGCCTCGAGTTCGAAAGGCCGCTCGTCCTCCCCCAGGGTCAGCTTCTTCATGCGGGCGTGGACCGGGCAGGCGCCGTTGATGACGTGCAGCCGGACGTCCGTCAGCGCGCCCTCGACGACGAACATGAACGGAGCGGCCGGGTCGAGGCCGACGCCCCCGGCGGCGGCGATCGCCGCATCGAGGCGGTCGGGCGAGACCGCGGCCTCGAGCGTCGTGGTCGTCCACTCGGAGATTGACCGACCGACAAGGAGCGTCGCCTGGAGCCCGGCCGGCGTCCGGGGCTCGAGCCCGCCGTCCGGTCCGACGCTGGTGACGACCGCCGCGGAGTCGAGAATCGTGATCTCGCCCTCGAGCCCCTCCAGGGCGCCGACGCCGAAGAAGCTCGGGCGGTCGAGGACCTCTGAAAGCGCCACCCGGCCGTGATGCTGCTTCAGGCCGATGGTCTCGTGCATCCCGCCGTAGCGCAGGAGCTCCGCTTGCTGCAGAGCCTGGGCGCTCTGGCAGCCCGCCAGCGCGAGGGCGGTCACGAGAGCGAGCGCCGGGTGTGTCATCGCGGCCCTCCTTTTCCGAGATCGAACGCTCCCATCACAGCAGCCTCGCGATTCCGAGCAGGTACTTGCCAGCGACGAACAGGATCACCGCGGCCAGCATCCACTTGATCGCGCGGGCGGGCAAACGCTTCTGCAGGCGGGCGCCGCAGTACATGCCGGCGGCGCCGCCGATTCCGAAAAGCAGGCCCAGCGTCCAGTCGGGCGCCACCGCCAGGTCAGGGCGCAGCGGCGCGATCGCGTGGTAGAAGGCGACCCCAGCGACCGAGGTGACGAAGGTTCCCATCAGCGCCGCCCCGGCCACGGTGTACACCGGCAGCCCGAGAACGGCGACGAAGAACGGCGCCACGATCGCGCCGCCGCCGATGCCGTAGATGCCGCCGACCACGCCGACCGCAAGACTGAGCAGGAACACGGACACGGTGGGAAAGGCGAAGACCTCACCGTGGAACTCGTACTCGACCCGGCGCAGCGTGAACGCCTTCACCCGAGTCGCACGATCGCTCCAGTCGTCGGCACCGGAGCTGCGCACGAGCTCGCGGAATCGCGCCTCGGCAGCCGCTGCGCCTCCGGCCTGCTTGCGGCCGACCAGGTCGCGCACGAGGCGGACGCCGATCCACGCCAGCACGGCGCCGGCGAAGACCTTGAAGGCCGTCGGATCCGGGAGGAGCCAGACCCTCACCAGGGCGCCCACGAACACTCCGGGCAATGTGCCGACGACCACGACCCAGGTGAGCGGCCACACCATGCGGCCTTCCCGCACGTAGCGGAGCACGCCCGACGGGATTGCGACCACGTTGAAGAGTTGGTTTGTGGCGCTGACTGCCGGGCTCGTGAACCCGAGCACGCTCATCTGGAACGGCAGGAGGAGGAAGGCGCCGGAGACCCCTCCCGTGGAGGTGACCAGCGAGACCGCGAAAGCCACCACCGGAGGCACCCACCACGCGACGTCGATGCCGGATACCGGGAAATGCAACTCGATGCCCCTTTCAAGGATCCGGAAGGAGCGTCACCGGCGAGTCGTGAACGTCTCACTCCCCATCGTGGAAGCGACCATCGGCCCGAGCGACGGCAACGCCCTCGGAGCGCCCTTCGAGCCAGCCCACCCAAAGGTCGCCGCAGGGAAGGCCAACGACAGGCACAACGGGCTTGGCGTCAGGAACCGGCGTGCCATCGAGAACGTCGACGTCCTCGATTTCGAGGGCCGAGCCGCGAACCGCCATCAGGCAAACCACGGGGCGACCGATCGGTGTCACCACGATGCAGTCACCCGTTTCTCCCTTCCGATCGTGCGCTCATGCCCCATGATAGCCCTTCCGTCGAGGCGTCGAGCTCGGGCCTGTCGATGGTCTGCTTCTCCGAAACCCACGACCGGCCGCCCAAACCGGAAGGAGGCTTGTGCGCGATCGAGGCATCTCCCGATCGAAGAGCGTCCCAGCGACTGGGATCGCACCCTTCCCACTGATGGGCCCGACGCCCCTCGATACCGGATGCTATGCTGTCGCGCCGTGAGTCGTCTGCATCGAGCCATAGCCTGGGCTCTCGTGATCTGCCCGGTCATCTGGGTGGCTTCGACCTGCGCTCGCGGCCCCACCATTCCCCAGAACGACTACTGGTTCTACTTCGACAACATCGTCCACGAAGCAGAGTTCTCGACGAACCCGGGCGACTGGCTGGCTCGCCACAACAACCACCTGCTCACCGGGGCGTACGTGGTCTACGCCGTCAACCTCGTTCTCACCGACGGATCGAGCCGGGGGCTCGCCCTGTTCAGCTGGGGGTGTGGGCTCGCGGTGCTGGCGGTGCTCGGAATCTGGGCCCAACGGACGGCCGGGCGTTCCGAAGCGGCAGCGCTGGGCCTGCTCGTCGCCGCCAGCTGGTTCGTCTTCTCGCCGCTCCTGGCAATGTTCTGGTTCATGGGCTTCAGCGGTGTCCACACCCTCGGCTCGGTAGCGCTGTGCCTAGTCGCCATCCACCTCTGGGACGGGTACCGGCGGGGCCGACGCCCCGTGCCGCTCTTGGCCTGCCTGGCCGCAGCGGCTGCCGCGCTCACCCTCTTCAGCTCCACCCTGCCGCTGCTCCTCGTGCTCGCCACCGCGGCGATCATCGACCTGCGTCGAGATCAGCGACGCCTGGTCCCCTTCCTGCTGCTGCTGACGGTCGCCTTCGTGCTGTGGCTTACCGGGTACGAGGCGCAGCCACCGAGTCCCCACACGGCCGCCGGGGCCGGTTCTCTGGTGCTGTTCCCATTCGCGTTTGTCGGCGGCGCCCTGACGCGCGCCATCGAGCCGGCAATCGTGGCCGGTTTGCTCGCAGCGGTCATGGCCGTGATACTGGCGGTGCACCGCTCGAGGCACTCGGGTGACGATCGACCGGCCGAAGACACCTGCTGGTGGATGCTGCTCGGCTTCGCCGGCGGCAACGCGCTCCTGACCGCCGTCGCGCGCAGCCCGATGGGTCTGGAGGCCGCCTTCGCCTCGCGCTACTCCGTGTTTCCGGTCCTGGTCTGGATCGCACTCGGCGCGTTGGTCGCGAATGCGGCGCACGGGACCGGTCCGCGTCGCGCCGCCGTCCTGGTCGCGTGCGCCCTCGCGGTAGCTTCACAGCTCAACGGTCGGCCGTACCATCTGGCTCTCGAACGGCGGGCACAGCTCGAACCCGCGCTCCGCGAGGCGGTGCGCGTGGGTGTGGAGGACCTCCAGGCCGTGAACGGTGTCGTCACGCCCTGGGCCGGAGCATTTGTCCATGCGGTCCCCTCCCTGCGCGCGCACGGCTGGATTCCCTTCGACGATCTCACGCCTCCCGCCCGCCACCTCGAGCCTCCGCCGGTGGCTCTGCCACGACCTCCAAAGATTACAATCTGGGCGGAACGTACCTTCGATGGGACCGCCTACCGTGTCGCTGGCACGCTCGACGCCGCGCTGGATCTCGGCTCCTCTCTCTCGATTGTGGACCGGAGCGGTGAGGTTCTCGGCCGCGCAGCAATGGTTCCGGGGCCCGATGAGAAGGGCGGCAGGACGAGTCGTCAGTTCATCGGCTACCTGCGCGTGTCCAGCCCCGGGCAGGTTTTCGTGAGCGCACCCTCCGGAGAACTGGTCGGGCGCTTCCGCTGCTGCGACCCGGACCGGCCCCTGGCCCGAGACGTCAACCCGTTCAAGAGCCCTTATCCGAAGTGGTTCAAGGCCGGCACCCACCGCTCGCAATGGCTGCAGCGAGCGCTCGCGCCGCGGTGATCGGGACGAGCAGGCCCGCACGGTTCATGGGCTCTCCGCAGCGACCCGCGTGACAACCGACCCGGTCAATCGAGGTACCCCAGCGCCCGCAGCCTTGCGGCGTCGTCCGGAGACAGGTCGGCAGCCGTGAAGCCCGCCTCGACAACGATGGTCGCCGCAACTGCCTCCGGAGCGGCGGCCACCAGCTCGGCGAAGCCGACAGCGCACGGCACCGCGATCCACGACGCGAAGCCGCCCTCCGCGCACTCCGCGCCGCCCGGCCAGCCGATCTCACGGCGGGCGGCCTGGAGACGCCCGACGAGGTGGTCGGCGAGCTTGAGCCGGTTGCTGAGCTGGTGAACGCGGGCGGCGTGCTCCTCGGTCCAGACCTCGCCGCGAGCGGCGAGGGCGGCGGCGTCGCCGCCGTCGAGCGCGTGCCCGCTCGATGATGGCGGGACGAGCCCGGCCGCGCGCAGCACGGTCGGAAAGAGGTCGACCTGCGACACCAGTGTCGCCCGGCGTCGGGCAGCCGCTCCGTCAGGCCATCGGATCATGAGCGGAATCTCCACCAGCTCGGGGTCGAGCCAGTAGGAGTGCGTGAAGCGTCCCCGTTCGCCCAGCAGCTCGCCGTGGTCCGCGACGATGATCAACAGCGTCTCGCGGTCGAGCGCCTCGACCACGCCCAACAGTCGCCCGAGCTGCCCGTCCATGAAGGCGACCTCAGCCAGGTACTTGGCGCGGAGCAGCTCAAGCCCGGCGGGCGGAGAGCCAGCGCGGCCCGTCCGGACGCGGTTCCAGGCGCCGGTGTCGCCGTCGGCATAGCTCCGCCATACCGGCAGGTCGGCAACGGCAGCGGCGCGGTTTTGGACGTTGAAGAGCGCCTCGAACTTCTCCGGCGCAGCGTACTCGCCGTGCGGGTCGAAGTAGTTGACGAACAGGAAGAGCGGCGCGCCGGAGTAACGGCCGACCAGCGCCAGCGCGGCGTCGGTCAGGACGTCGGCGGGTGTCTCGAAGCCGTCCGGGTCGCGGTAGACCGAAAAGCCGCGCGCCAGGCCGAAGTGAGATCCGGCGAGCGAGCCGCCGGCGAAGCCCGCGGTGACGTATCCGGACTCGCGGAGCAGGCTGGCGGCGGTGACGCTGTCGGCAGGCAGCCGGTCGGCAGTGACCCCGGCGCGGTGCTCGGAGGGATAGAGCCCGGTGAACATCGACGCGTGGGTGGGCAGCGTCCAAGGTGCGGTCGCGGTCGCGTGGTCGAAGACCGTCGCCGAACGCGCGACGCGCTCGAGCGTCGGAGCGATCGTGTCCTCGGACCACGGCGGCACCGCGTCGCGGCGCGTCGTGTCGAGGGTCACCAGCACCACGTGGGGACGGTCGTCGGAGCGCTCCTGGCGCAGAAGCGGCGCACCCCACAGGAAGTCGCCAGCCGGGTCGCCCCGAATCTCGAGCTCGAGCGAGTGGGGCCCGGACTCCACCGGGATCTCGATCGGGCGCGACTCGTCCGGCGGCACTTCGACCTCCGTCGTCGTGTCGTCGAGCCGGGCGCGAAAGACCGCCGTGGCCGAAGAGCCGTTGACGGCGTCGAGCGAAACCGAGCCGGCGGTGATCGCGGCGAAACGGTGCTCGGTCCGGCCTGGACCGACGAAGAGACATCCGGACCACTTCAGCTGTCCGGGACCCGCCACACCGGAGTCCAGCATCGCGGCGAGAAGGTGCCGACTCCGGATCTCGACCCACGGCTCCCCGGCGCTCGCCACCCGCATCTCCAGGCGGGAAAAGACGACCGGCGGCGTCGCCGGCTCCCCGGCCGGCACTTCGAGTTCGAGGCGCCGCCCGCCCGGGATCGGATCTACCACGACGACGAGAGGCGTGGCGCCGAGCCGGATTTCGCCCGAGCCGACGGGGTCGCCATCGAGCGTGAACCGCAGGCGCCGACCGTGGCTGACGCGGGCGGCACGGAGCCTCAGCTCGACCGCGTCTGTCGCGTCGTCAGCAAACCACACCAGGAGCGCGCCCTCACGAGCGAACCCAATCCTGTTGTTTTTGACACGCCAGTCCGTGTCCGGCGTCACCACCACGCTGGACGTCGTGACGATTTGATCGTGGAGCCCGTGGAGACCGGACAAAGGCGGCGTCTCGCGGCAGGCAGAGAGGCAGAGGCCGGCGATGACGACGCCTCCCACGAGTCGGCTCCGTTGCAGCCTGAACCGCCGGGGATGAGGGACGGAGACTCCCCTTCGCACCGTTTCAGCCTAGCACGAGGCCGAGCGCGAAACTCAGGCCGGCGCAGCGCCGGGTCGTGGCATCAATCATCCGTTGGCAGTACATTGACTGGGGCGGGCCGAGGCCATCATAGACAGTCGCCGGTTCGCACGGGTCAGCGTGCTCGAAGGTGGTCTCGAAGCCTGGCCCAGCGACCGCCAATCCACGGCGCCCATAGCTCGTTACCATGCCTTCAACGAGCCGGGAACGTGCCCACCTTGAGACCGGCGCCGACGCGACCGGTCGCGCGGCGGATCGGGCTCACCTGACGCAGCTCGATCCACCGGTCGATCCCCGCCGGCCGCAGGACCTGCCTGCTGCCGTCCGGCCAGCGCACCTCGACCGATTCGACCGACCGTGAGTCGCCGAGGCCGAACACGAGCGCCTGGTCGTTCTGCGATCCGCGGCCGGCGCCTCCGGAGACCTCCTGGACCGAGGCACCGTCGGCAGTACGGACCTCCACCCGGGCACCGATCGCACTGGTGTTGGGAGCGAGCCCCACCAGCCGAACGCCCAGCCAGTGATGCTCGCGCGGCGTATCGTTGCGCCACAGCCGCGTGCCTCCGACGTCACCGGTGATCACGAGGTCGAGGTCACCGTCGCGGTCGTAGTCGGCAAACGCGGCGCCGCGGCCGTCGAAGGCCGCGCCACCGAGGCTCGCGGTGACGTCGCGGAATCGCCCGTTGCCGAGGTTCTGGAACAGCACGTTGGGCGCCGAGGTATCGGAAAACCCGTTGGTGATGACGAAGTCGATCCAGCCATCGAGGTCGACATCTCCGGAGTTGCCGCTGATGCCCCAGCCGAGCGGGTCGTCGGTGCCGGATGCGGCCGCGATCTCCCGGAATCGCCCGCCGCCGAGATTCTCGTACATGCGGTTGGCCGACGTGTCGCGACTGTCACTGGACGGCCAGGTCGTCCAGTAGAGATCCATGTCGAGGTCGTTGTCGATGTCGAACGCGAGCACGCCCATGCCGAGGCCTGCTGCCGCGACGCCTGCAGACGCCGCGATGTCGACGAACCCTCCGCCCCGGTTCATGTAGACGTTGGAGCGCTGCGAGCTGCGGTTGCCGGTGTAGAGGTCGATCCAACCGTCGTCGTCGAGGTCGGACGCGACCGCGCCGACGCCCTGGTCGTCCTGGTCGACGCCGGCCTCGGCCGCGACGTCAGCGAAGCGCAGGCCGCCGCGGTTGCGGTAGAGGATGTTGCGGCCGATGGCGGGCACGAAAAGGTCGAGCAGCCCGTCGCGATCGTAGTCGAGAACGACGACGCCGCGGCTCGAACGCTCGAGGGTCGTACCCGCGGACCTCGCCACGTCGTTGAAGTGGCCGCCCTCGTTGCGGTACAAGACGTCGAACCCGCGCTGAAAGTTGACCACGTAGAGGTCGAGGTCGCCGTCACCGTCGAGATCGGCAAATGCGGCACCGACGCCGAAGCGGTCGTCGCCAACGCCGGCCGCCGCGGTCACGTCGGTGAACACGCCACCGTCGTTGCGGTAGAGGAGGTTCGGGCCGTCGTTGGTCAGGTAGAGGTCAGGATCGCCGTCGCGGTCGTAGTCGCCCCAGGCCACAGACTCGGTCAGGATGACGCCGAGACCGTCAAGACCCGCCGACTCCGTGACGTCTGTGAACACCGGCTCCGCCGCGACCGCAGCCAGGGAGGCGGCCAGGAAAGCGCACCCGAGTATCGCTACAGATTTCATCGTCATCTCCCCGGACGCTCGTGACGCGCGCCCTTCGACTGACTTTTTGCCTCGGTCGCAGGTCGGTTACACGCCGGCGTTAGGAACGCCGTACGAGCCGACGGCGGCTCAGCGGACCCGAAATGCGAGGATCGTGCGATCGTCACCGAGGCCGGCGGCGGCGGCGAAGCGCTCGACGGCCGTCACCAGACCGGCCACGAGCTCCGGGAGCGGCGATCCGCGGTGCTGGTCGAGGTAGTCCTCGAGTCGCCTGTCGCCGAACTCCTCGTCGTCGACGTCTCGCGCCTCTGTCAACCCATCGGTTGCGAAGAGCACGGTGTCGCCGGGCTCGAGCATGACCGTGGCCGGATCGGGATCGATGCCGGGCAAGATGCCGAGCAACATGAACTGCGCCGCATCGAGGGCCAGTGGTGGGGCAGGCTCCACCCCCAGCAGGTAGGGGTAGGGGCTATGACCGCAGTTGCAGTAGGAGAAGCCGCCGGTCTCCGGATCCAAAAGACCGACCGCAACGGCAGCGAAGCTGCGGTCAGGGGTGAGGTCGAATAGACGCTGATTGAGAAGCTTGACCAGAGTTTCGAGGCCGTCGTCGCGCTCCAGCCAGGCCTCGAAGGACGTCTTGATGATGGCCGTGATGAGCGCGGCCCCCAGCCCGTGACCGCTGACATCGGCGAATATGAGCGCGAGTCGGCCGTGCGAAGTCACCGCGGCATCGAAGTAGTCGCCGCCCACTTCCTCCTGTGGTTGGAAGCTCGCCGCCCACTCGAGCCGCTCCGCGAGCGGCATCGTTTGCAGATCGGGCAACAGGCGCTGCTGCACCTCACGAGCACCATCCATGTCGAAGGCGATGCGATCGGCGTACAGCTTGAGCTTGTCGTAGGCCTGTCTGAGAATGTGAGCCTGCTCTTCGTTGTCGTACTCGACGCTGCCGACCGTCATGAAGAAGAAGTAGGTCGCGGCAGCCAGTAGGCCCGAGCCGAGCAGGCTCGTCGCCAGGAGCAGCTGGGGGCTCTCGTGCACCGCGTACAGGAGGAACACCGCCATCGGCGCGAGCCCTACCAGGGTCGCATAGCGGGGCGCCGCGCGGAACAGGGCGCGGTGGTCTCGCAGGTGGGTCTGGCGAGTCTTGAACCACCTGACGAGTCGGCTGAAGCGGGTCATGCAGTAGCTGTAGGTCACGGTGAGCTGCCGGTCCGAGATTCGGGTCGACGTGCACGCGAAGTTCATGCCACTCGAAGACCGCAGGAGGGTCGCGGGAGCCGTGGCCCGGCCCGCTCTGCGATGACGCAGCGACCTGCGCTCGGCGTAGAGCAGGGCCAGCACGTCGGCCACCTGGTTGCTCTCGAGTCGCGAATCGAGCTCGAGCTCACGCACACCGAGGCTGCGCAGGAAACGCCACAGACGGGACCACTCTCCGATGGGCGGTGGGTCCTCGCCGGCGGCGGCAGCCGCGCCGTCGTCCTCAAGCCGAATCCGCAGGACCCCCGTGTCGCCCTCCCCTGCGATCTCCTCGACCCATACTGCGAAGGCGCTGGCCTCCCTGCCCAGGGCCGTGAACCGCAGAAGGAAGGGAGCCGTCCGCAGACGCACCGCATCGATCCCCGACAGTGGCGCGGCGGCCTGCGCGGCGCCGACCTGGGATCCCTCGGTCAACGGAGACAGCAACGGCTCAGTCACGGGCACTCGCCTGCTCTCACCGGCGCCACGCGAAGTAGCGGCGCAGCAGCTTGCTCCGGCCGGCGGTGAGCCGGGTGCGATTGTAGAGATCACCGGCCTTGCGGATGGCCTCGGCCTGCGTCGGGTAGGGGTGGATCACGGCGGCCAGCTTGCCGAGACCGATCTTTCCGGCCATCGCCGTCGTGATCTCGGAAACCAGGTCCCCGGCGTGGCGCGCCACCACGGTGGCGCCGACGATCGTGTCGCCGCCTTTCGTGACGTGGATCTTGACGAAGCCGTCGGTGTCGCCGTCGGTGATCGCGCGGTCGACCTGCGACATGGGCACTGTGAAGGTGTCGATCTCGAGGCCCTGCTGCTGTGCCTCGTCCTGGTACAGGCCGACGTGGGCGATCTCGGGATCGGTGTAGGTCGACCACGGGATGGTCAACGAGCTGAGCTTCTTCTTGCCGGCGAATCCGAAAAATGCGTTCTGGATCACCGCCCGGGCCATGAAGTCGGCGGCGTGGGTGAACTTGTAGGGCGAGCAGACATCGCCGGCAGCGTAGATCCTGCGGTTCGAGGTCCGCAGGAAGTCATCGACCTCGACTCCGTGGCGACCGAAGCGGACCCCGGCCGCCTCAAGGCCGAGCCCGTCGACGTTGGGCGTGCGGCCGACCCCGACCAGAATGGCGTCGGCCTCGAGGGTCGCTGCCCCACCCGAGGTGGCCAGGTGAAGGAGCTTCGCGTCGCCCCTGGACTCCACCCGGTCGAGAACCGTCCCGAGGCGCACGTCGACGCTGTCGCGCTCGAAGGCGGCGCGCAGGATCTCGACGGCGTCGGCGTCCTCGCGGGGCAGGAAGCGCTCGCCCATCTCGATGATCGTGACCCGGCTGCCGAGCCGGGCGAAGGCCTGGGCGAGCTCACAGCCGATCGGACCGCCGCCGAGCACCGCCAGCCGGGCCGGCAGTTCGGTGAGGTTGAAGACCGTCTCGTTGGTCAGGAAGCCGGCTTCGGCAAGGCCCGGGACGGGCGGCACTGCGGCGCGCGCGCCGGTGGCGATCACCGCGCGCTCGAAGCGCAGCTTCGCGCCGTCGACCTCGATCGAGTCCGCGCCGGTGAAGGTGCCGATGCCGAGGAAGACATCGACCCCGTACTCGTCCCGGAAACGGCGCGCCGAGTCGTGGAGGCTGATGCCGGCACGGATCCGGCGCACCCGCTCCATCACCGCCGCGAAGTCGACGGTGGCTCCGGCAGCTCCTCCGATGCCGTACCGTTCAGCCGCACGGACGTCGGCGATCGCATGGCCGGCCCGAATCAGCGTCTTGGACGGCACGCAGCCGACGTTGAGGCAGTCACCACCCATCAGGTGGCGCTCGACGAGCGCGACCCTGGCGCCCATCCCGGCAGCGCCCGCAGCGGCCACCAACCCGGCGGTGCCGGCGCCGACGGCCACCAGGTTGTAGCGGCCGATGGACTCGGGGTTGACCCAGTCGGTGGGGTGGACGTTGGCGACGAGCGTGCGGTTGTGGTCGTCGAGCGGGGTGATTTCAGGCAGCGTGCTCACTGGCGTCTCCTTCGTTCGTGTCGATATCGTCGTCATCGGCCAAAGCGCGCCGCGCCCGCCGCACGATCAGCGTCAGCATGACCGCCGTGGCGGCCACGATCCCGATCAGCGGCCACGGCACGCGGCCCTCGGCCAGGCCCTTCGTGACGGCGTCGGCGCCGACCACGTAGAGCACGGTCCCGGGCAGCATGCACAGCCACGACCAGAAGACGTAGGTCCTGAACGGCACACCGGTCAGGCCGAAGCCGTAGTTGAGCAGGGTGAAGGGGAAGATCGGCACCAGTCGGGTGATCGCCACCATGATCGCGCCGTGCCGTCGGGTCATGCGGTCGAGCTTCGCGAACCTCTCGTTGCCGGCGAGCCAGCTCGCGACCGAGTCGCGCGCGAACCAGCGGGCCGCGGCGAAGGCCATCGCCGCTCCGAGGGTCGAGGCGACGCTGACCACGGCCACCCCGAGCACCGACCCGAACATGGCCCCGGCGGCGATGGTGAGAACCGATCCGGGGATCGCCGCCACCACCGCGATCGCGTACACCGCGATGAACACCAACGGTCCCCACGGACCGAGATCGAGGATCCAGGAGCGCGCTTCTTCGAGGCGCTCACCGAGGCCGAAGACCTTGGCTGCGACCAGTAGACCGACCAGGACGAGAGCGAGCAGAAGAGGCCGGACCCACGGTCGGCCGCCGGGCTCGGCGACGCCGGGCGACCGGGGCTGGTCCCTTTCGACGGCGGTGTCGACGGAGTTCAGCTTGCTGTCGGGTTGCATGTCAGTCTCCCCGGGCCTCGTTGAGGCTCCAGTCATAGTCGAGGTGGGTGATCTTCGTCCTCGGGTCGGCGAGGGCGGCCCGCGCCGCCTCCGGAGCGTACCTGGTCAGAAAGGCGCGAACGCCGCCGGTATCGTCGAAATCGTCGTCGAACCACTTGAAGATCGCCGACACCGCGACCCTGCGGCCGTCGGCCTCGACCTGCAGCCCGGCCGGGCTCGCGAGGTAGCGGCGGGCCTGGTCGTCGAGCTGTTCGTCGAGG